>JBEHXI010000233.1:0-11476 GCA_048498775.1 Actinomycetota bacterium
CGGGTTCGTAGTAGGTCAGAGCCTTCGACAGGCCATGGCGGCGCGCGCCGTGCTGGTCCGGTGTGCGCTGATCAGGCGCCGTTGGCCCAGATGCCGGTGACGTCCGAGGCGGAGGCGGAGCTGCCCGCGTAGCCCAGGCCGTACATGTCCTCGATGGTGCGCAGCGTCGAGTAGTGGTTGTAGTTCGTCCCGGTGCTGGCGCCCGCGGTGACCGGCTGGCCGTACCAGACGGTCGGGATCTGGTTCGGGGTGGTGTTGTTGTCCTCGTCGAAGGTCACGACCAGCACGCTGTTGTGGGTCTTGGCCCAGGTGGCGTAGGCGCCGAGGTTGTTCTTCAGCCAGGTGTCACCGGTGGACACCGAGCAGTTGTGCATGTCGTCGCAGAGGTTCGGGGTCACGAACGACACCTTCGGCAGGGTGGTGTAGTCCGTGGGGAACTGCGCGAAGGTGTAGGCGCTGGAGGTGGGCACGTTGCTGAAGCCGAACCACGGGTTGTGCTTCTGGGCGTAGTTTCCGCTGCTGCACACGGTGCTGCCCTGGCTGGGCAGGTCCTCGTTGTAGCTGGCCCAGGTCTTGCCGGCGGCGATGAGCTCCGAGCCGAGGTTGGCGGCCGAGCTGAAGCCCGGGGTGATGCAGTTGTCGTTGGTGATGCCCTGGTTGGCGCCGGAGAACAGGTCGTAGTAGTTCGGCTGGCTGGGGTGGGTGATGCCGTGCATGTTGGTGAGGTTGGCACCACCGCTGATCAGCGAGTTGATGTACGGCGCGCTGGAGCTGCCGACGACCTGGCTGTAGCCGTGGTTCTCCATGACGACGACCACGACGTGGTCCGGGGTCGGCAGGCTGGTGGCGTGCGCCGGGGTCGCACCGGCGAACCCGGCCCAGGCGGCGGCCAGGCCGAGGGCGGACGCCAGGGCGGTGAGGGTGCGGCGGGAGATGCCACGAGCTGACATAGGCACGACAGGCCTCCATCAATGAGGGTGGGGGTGCCGCAGCGGTGGTGCCGGGTGCTGCGGTGCGCTCACCGGCGGCGGTGCCTGACCGCCGCCGGGCTGATCGGGGAAACGCTAAATCTGTGACATGGGCACGTCTATACGGCCATGGATGAAGATCAGGAGAACGCCCGGGTAAAGGATCGGATCCGGCCACCGGGACCGCCACCGGGACCGCCACCGGGACCCGGAGCGGGGCTCGGTCCGGCGATCCGGGCATGCGGCTAGGCTCGTACGGCGGATCGACAGAAGGGCGGGCCCATGCTGGAAGGGCGGCGCAGCAGTACGTTCAGCAGGCTCCTCCGGCACGGGTTCACCGATCCGGGCGCGGCCACCCGGCTGCTCCAGGCCCCGGAGCTGGCCGCCGTGCGGAGCGACTCGGTGCTGCTCGACGCACTCGGGGCCACCGCCGACCCGGACCTGGCGCTGCACGCGCTGGTCCGGCTCGTCGAGGCGCAGGACGCGGGGGAGCGGCGCACCCTGCTCGACACCCTGCGCTCCTCCAAGCCGCTGCGCGACCGGCTGCTCGGGGTGCTGGGGTCCTCGGTGGCCCTCGGCGAGCACCTGGCCCGCCACCCCCACGACTGGCACGCCCTGGTCACCTACGAGTCGACCGACCTGCACCCCGGCCTTACAGAGTTCGAAAGCAGCCTGGCCGCCGGCATGGCCGCGTCGAACGCCGCCCCGGAGGACGCGCTGCGCGCCGCCTACCGGCGCTGCCTGCTGACCATCGCCGCCCGCGACGTGTGCGGCACCAGCGACCTCGCCCAGACCGCCGCCGAGCTCGCCGACCTGGCCACCGCCACCCTGCGCGCCGCGCTGTCCATCGCCGCCACCGAGATGCCCGACGACGCGGCGGCCGGCCGGCTGGCCGTGATCGCCATGGGCAAGGCCGGCGGCCGGGAGCTGAACTACGTCTCCGACGTGGACGTCATCTTCGTCTCCGACGCCCCCGAGGACGTCGACGAGGGCAGGTCGCTGCGGGCCGCCACCCGGCTGGCCGCCCGGATGATGCGGGTCTGCTCGGGCACCACCGCCGAGGGCACCATCTGGGAGGTCGACGCCAACCTGCGCCCCGAGGGCAAGAACGGCCCCCTGGTGCGCACCCTGTCCAGCCATGTCGCGTACTACCGGCGCTGGGCCAAGACCTGGGAGTTCCAGGCCCTGCTCAAGGCCCGCCCGGTGGCCGGCGACCCGGACCTCGGCCAGGCCTACGTCGACGCGCTCGGCCCGATGGTCTGGCAGGCCGCCGACCGCGACCACTTCGTCGCCGACGTCCAGCAGATGCGCCGCCGGGTCATCGAGAACATCCCCGCCGCGCAGCTGGACCGCGAGCTCAAGCTCGGCCCCGGCGGCCTGCGCGACGTCGAGTTCGCCGTCCAGCTGCTGCAACTGGTGCACGGCCGCGCCGACCCGGCGCTGCGCAGCCCCACCACCCTCACGGCGCTCGCCGAACTGGCCCAGAACGGGTACGTCGGCCGGGCCGACGCCGCCGCCCTGGACGAGGCCTACCGCTTCCTGCGCGCCATGGAGCACCGCATCCAGCTGTACCGGCTGCGCCGCACCCACCTCGTCCCCGACAACGAGGACGACCTGCGCCGCCTGGGCCGCTCACTGGGCTTCCGCGCCGACCCGGTCGCCGAGCTGACCGCCCAGTGGCGGCGGCACGCCGTGGAGGTGCGGCGGCTGCACGAGAAGCTGTTCTACCGCCCGCTGCTGGACGCGTTCGCGCAGCTGCGTCCCGGCGAGATCCGGCTGACCCCGGAGGCCGCCCGGGAGCGCCTGGAGGCCCTCGGCTACGCCGATCCGGCCGCCGCCATGCGCCATCTGGCGGCCCTGGCCTCCGGGGTGAGCCGGAAGGCGGCCATCCAGCGCACGCTGCTGCCCGTCCTGCTGGGCTGGTTCGCCGACTCCGCGGACCCCGACGCCGGGCTGCTGAACTTCCGCAAGGTCTCCGACGCGCTCGGCCGCACCCCCTGGTACCTGCGGTTGCTGCGCGACGAGGGCGCCGCCGCGGAGAACCTCGCCCGGGTCCTGTCGTCCGGCCGGCTCGCCCCCGACCTGCTGCTGCGCGCCCCGGAGGCCGTCGCGCTGCTCGGCGATCCGGAGGGGCTGCGGCCGCGCGGCCTCGCTCCGCTGGAGCAGGAGGTGCTGGCCGCGGTCGGGCGGGCCGACACCGCGGAGGCGGCGGTCACCGCGGCCCGCGGGGTGCGGCGCCGGGAGCTGTTCCGCACCGCGGCCGCCGACGTGACCGGCGCCTTCGCCCCGGCCGAGGACCCCGGCGGCGCGGTGGACACCGTCGGCGCCGCCATCTCCGACCTGACCCGCGCCACCATCGCCGGGGCCCTCCAGGCCGCCGTGAACGCGGTCGAGGGCGGTGGCGGGCCGCTGCCCGTCCGGCTCGCCGTCATCGGCATGGGCCGGTTCGGCGGCCGCGAACTCGGCTACGGATCCGACGCGGACGTGCTGTTCGTCCACGAGACGGCCGACGGCGCCGACGAGACCGAGGCCGCCCGGGCCGCGCTGCGGGTCGCCAACGAGATGCGCCGGCTGCTCCAGATCCCCACCGCCGACCCCGAGCTGATCATCGACGCGGACCTGCGGCCGGAGGGCAAGTCCGGCCCGCTGGTGCGGTCCCTGGCCTCCTATGCCGCGTACTACCGGCGCTGGTCGCTGGTGTGGGAGAGCCAGGCGCTGCTGCGCGCCGAACCGGTGGCCGGGGATCCGGCCCTCGGCGCCCGGTTCATCGAGCTCGTCGATCCGCTGCGCTACCCGGCCCGCGGACTGACCGAGGATTCGGTCCGCGAGATCCGGCGGCTGAAGGCCCGCATGGAGTCCGAGCGGCTGCCGCGCGGCGCCGACCGCACCACCCACACCAAGCTCGGCCGCGGCGGCCTGTCCGACGTGGAGTGGACCGTCCAGCTGCTCCAGCTGCGGTACGGCTCGACGGAGCCGGGCCTGCGCACCACCGGCACCCGCCGGGCGCTGTCCGCCGCCCGGGACGCCGGCCTGGTCACCGCCGAGGACGCGGCCGTGCTGGACGAGGCGTGGGTGCTGGCCACCCGGGTGCGCAACGCCGTCATGCTGGTGCGCGGCCGCCCCGGCGACACCTTCCCCATCGACTCCAGGGAACTGGGCGCGGTCGCCCGCTATCTGGGCTACGGGCCCGGCCATGTGGGGGACCTGGTCGACGACTACCGCCGCACCACCCGCCGCGCCCGGGCCGTGATGGAGCGCCTGTTCTACGAGGGCTGATCCCGCCCTACGAGGGCCGGCCGACGGGCCGGGCGGCCACGTACCGCGGCAGGCGGTACGTCAGCCCGCCGTACACCAGGCCCGACAGGGCGAACCCGGCCGACAGGCAGACCACACCGCCCAGCGCGTCCAGCCAGAAGTGGTTGGCGGTCGAGATGATCACGACCAGGGTCGTCACCGGGTACAGCACGGCCAGCACCCGCACCCACAGCGGGCGCGCCAGGGTCGCCACCGTCAGACCGCACCACAGCGACCAGCCGATGTGCATCGAGGGCATGGCCGCGTACTGGTTGGACACGTGCGCCAGGTCGCCGGAGGCCATCGAGCCCCAGGTGTGGTGGACGGCGACGGTGTCGACGAACCCGGCGTGCATCAGCCGGGGCGGCGCCAGCGGGAAGAAGTAGAAGCCGAACAGCGCGAACGCCGTGGTGGCGAAGATGGTCAGCCGGGCGGACGCGTACCGGCCCGGATGCCGCCGGAACAGCCACACCAGCACCGCGATCGTCATGATGAAGTGCAGCGTGGCGTAGTAGTAGTTCATCCCGACGATCAGCCAGGTCACCGAGTCGGCGGCGTGGTTGATGTGCTCCTCCACCGCGATCCCGAGGACGTGCTCCAGACGCCACAGCTCGCGGGCGTGCGTCATCGCCGCGCCCTCCTGCTCCGGCACCGCGTTGCGCACCAGGGAGTACACCCAGTAGCTCACCGCGATCAGCAGGATCTCGAACCACAACCGCGGCCTTCGCGGCCTGCGGGCCCATGGCACCGGACGCCCGCGCCCGGCCTTCGCCGGGCGCTCCGCGCGCGCTGTCCCATCGGGGGCGATGGAACCGGTCGAGCGCGCCGGGGCGGCCACGCGGTCGTCCAGGATCTTCGCAGTCGGTTCCCCCATGGGCCGACAGTCTGCCAGATGGTGTTCGCCCTTCGATCACCCCCCGGTCGAGTCTCCGACACGCGGGGGACGCCCGGACGCGCTACGCCTCAGGCGCCGGTCTGGCCCTTGGGGCCCGCCGCGGTGGAGCCCCGGACCACCAGCTCGGGCAGGAAGACGAACTCGCTGTGCGGGGCGGGCGTGCCGCCGACCTCCTCCAGCAGCGCGTGCACCGCCGCCTGCCCCATCGCGGTCACCGGCTGGCGGATGGTGGTCAGCGGCGGATCGGTGAAGGCGATCAGCGGCGAGTCGTCGAACCCCACCACCGACACGTCCCGGGGGACCGCCAGACCGCGCCGGCGGACCGCCCGGATGGCGCCCAGCGCCATCATGTCGGAGGCGCAGACGACCGCCGTGCAGCCCTGCTCGATGAGCGCGGTGGCGGCCGCCTGGCCCCCCTCCAGCGTGAACAGCGAGTGCTGGATGAGCTGCTCCGCCTCCTCGGCGGGCATCCCCAGCACCTCGCCCATGCTGGCGACGAATCCCTCGATCTTCCGCAGCACCGGCACATAGCGCTTCGGCCCGACCGCGAGCCCGATCCGCTCGTGCCCCAGCTCCGCCAGATGCGTGACGGCCAGCCGTACCGCGCCCCGGTCGTCCGGGGAGACGAACGGCGCCTGCACCAGCGGCGAGAAGCCGTTGATCAGGACGTAGGGCACGCCCTGGGCGCGGAGCCGCTCGTACCGTCCCATGTCCGCCGTGGAGTCCGCGTGCAGCCCGGAGACGAAGATGATCCCCGTCACCCCGCGCTCGACCAGCATCTCCACCAGCTCGTCCTCGGTGGAGCCGCCCGGGGTCTGGGTCGCCAGCACCGGCGTGTACCCCTGCCGGGTCAGCGCCTGCCCGATGACCTGGGCGAACGCGGGGAAGATGGGGTTGTCGAGCTCCGGGGTGATCAGCCCGATCAGGCCGGCGCTGCGCTGACGCAACCGCACCGGCCGCTCGTACCCGAGCAGGTCGAGCGCGGCCAGCACCGACTGGCGGGTGGCAGCGGAGACGCCTGGCTTTCCGTTGAGCACCCGGCTGACCGTTGCCTCGCTGACCCCCGCCTGCGCTGCGATGTCAGCCAGCCGTGCGGTCACGACTCCAGAGGGTATGGGACGGATCGCCGCCATGTCAGATCGCCCACCAGATCGCGGTGTCGGCGGGGACCTCCACGTCGGCCCCGACCGGCCCGAGGGCCGTGCTGGCCAGCAGCGGCCGGCCCGGAGCCGGCATCGCCACCGGCGCTCCGGTGGTGTTGACGGTGCAGACGAACGAGCCGCGCGGGCTGTCCCGGCGGAACGCCAGCACGCCCTCAGGCGCGTCCAGCCAGACCACCGACTCGCCCGCGCCCAGCGCCGGATGCTCGGCGCGCAGGGCGAGCGCGCGGCGGTAGAACTCCAGCGTCGAGTCCGGGTCGCCGCTCTGCGCCTCCACGGTCAGCGCGGCCCATTCCGGCGGTTGCGGCAGCCAGCTGGGGCCGCCCTCCGCGGGCCCGAAACCGAACGGCGGCCGCGCGCCGGACCACGGCATCGGCACCCGGCAGCCGTCCCGGGTGCCGTCCTGGCCCTGGCTGCGGAAGAAGGCCGGATCCTGCCGTACCTCGTCGGGCAGGTCCGTCACCTCCGGCAGCCCGAGCTCCTCGCCCTGGTACAGGTACGCCGACCCGGGCAGCGCCAGCATCAGCAGGGTGGCCGCCCGCGCCCGGCGCAGGCCGAGCGCCGGGTCGCCGTCGGCGAAGCGGGTGGTGTGGCGCACCACGTCGTGGTTGGACAGCACCCAGGTCGCCGGCGCCCCGACCGCGCCCATCGCGGTCAGCGAGCGGTCGATGACCTCGCGCAGCGCGGCGGCGTCCCAACCGGTCAGCAGATAGGTGAAGTTGAACGCCTGGTGCAGCTCGTCGGGGCGCAGGTACAGGGCGCTGCGCTCGACCGTCGGCGTCCACGCCTCGGCGACGGCGATGCGGTCGCCCGCGTACTCGTCGAGGATCCGCCGCCAGCCGCGGTAGATCTCGTGGACGCCGTCCTGGTCGAAGAACGGCAGCGCGTGGGTGCCGAGCAGCTTGACCTGCTCGCCGTGGCCGATGTCGGGCAGCCCGGCCGCCTTGACGAGGCCGTGCGCGACGTCGATGCGGAAGCCGTCCACGCCCAGGTCGAGCCAGAACCGCAGGATGGAGCGGAACTCGTCGTGGACGGCCGGGTGGTTCCAGTTGAAGTCGGGCTGCTCGGGCGCGAACAGGTGCAGGTACCACTCGCCCGGGGTGCCGTCCGGCTCGGTGACCCGGGTCCAGGCCGGGCCGCCGAAGATGGACTCCCAGTCGTTCGGCGGCCCGGCGCCGTCCGCGCCCTTGCCGGGCCGGAAGTGGAAGCGCTCCCGCAGCGGGGAGCCGGGGCCCTCGCGCAGCGCCTGCTTGAACCACTCGTGCTGGTCGGAGCAGTGGTTGGGCACCAGGTCCACGATGACCCGCAGGCCCAGCGCGTGCGCGTCGCGCACCAGGTCGTCGGCGTCGGTCAGGGTGCCGAACATCGGGTCGACGGCCCGGTAGTCGGCCACGTCGTATCCGGCGTCGGCCTGCGGGGAGGCGTAGAAGGGGGAGAGCCACACGGCGTCGACACCCAGCTGCCGCAGATAGGGCAGGCGGGCCCGGATGCCCGGCAGGTCGCCCATGCCGTCGCCGTTGCCGTCGGCGAAGCTGCGCGGGTACACCTGGTAGATGACCGCGTCACGCCACCAGTCGCCCCGCTGCGCGGGCCGCTCGGGGCGGGCGGCGGCTGACGGGTCGGCGGGACGCGGCGCGTCGGCGAGGTACTGACTCATTGATTCCCTTGGATGTGTTCGTGGGAACGGCAGATGGCGGACGTGCGGCGGGCCGCACGGGTCACGGCGGCAGCGCCGCCGGGGGTGCCGGGTACGTCACGACTTGGTGCCGCCGGCGGTGAGCCCGGACACCAGATGGCGCTGGACGAGCAGGAAGACCGCGGTCGCCGGGATCGCGATGATCACCGAGGCGGCCGTCAGCAGCGCCCAGTCGGCCCGCTGGTCGGCGGCGAAGGTGCGGATGCCGACCGCCAGCGTGTAGTGATCGCTGCCCAGGAACTGGGTCGCATACGCCACTTCACTCCAAGCGGTCAGAAAACTGTAGAAGACGGTCACCCCCAGGCCCGGCCTGGACAGCGGGAGCACCAGCCGCCAGAACGTCCCGAAGGGGGTGAGCCCGTCCACCCGGCCCGCCTCGTCGATCTCGACCGGGATGGTGTCGAAGTAGCCCTTGAGCATCCAGGCGCAGAACGGCACCGAGATGGTGCAGTAGGTCAGGATCAGGCCCAGATAGGTGTCGATCAGCCCCAGCCGGGCCAGCAGGTTGTACAGCGGCACCATCAGCACCGCGACCGGGAACATCTGCGTGACCAGGAACGTCCACATCAGCGGCCGGTGGCCGGGGAAGCGCATCCGGGAGACCGCGTACCCGGCGCTCGCCGAGATCATCACTCCGAGGACCGTGGTGGCCCCGGCGATGATGACCGAGTTGAGGAACCAGTGCGGGAAGTCGGAGTGGAACAGCACCTCGCGGTAGTTGGCGAGGCTCAGCCGGTGGAAGACCGAGCCGGGGTCCTGCCAGGCCGTCTTCGGGCCCAGCGAGATGAACACCAGCCACAGCACCGGGAAGACGGCGATCACGCTCGCGGTGATCAGGGTGGCGTGCAGGGCCACCGAGGCGGGCCGGCTCCGCTCGCCGCGCCGGCGCATCCGGCGGGTGGCCGCGCCCGGGGCGGCGGCCACCGGGCGGGCGGCGGCGGGGGAGGCCGCCAGGCTTGTGTCGGTCATGCGTGTCGCTCCTTCACGCCTGTTCGGTCTTCAGCTGGTGGCTGCGGTAGAAGGTCGAGAAGGCGATCAGGAGCGCCAGGATGACGATGCCGTAGGTGGCCGCTCCCGAGTAGTCGGACACCCCGCTGAACGCCTTGCGGTAGGCGTAGGTGACCAGGATGTCGGTGTCGCCGCTGTTGGTCTGGCCCAGCAGCAGGAAGATGATGACGAACTGGTTGAACGTCCAGATGGTGCCCAGCAGCACCACCGTGTAGCTCACCGGCCGCAGCCCCGGCAGCGTGACGTTGACGAACCGCTGCCACGGCGAGGCGCCGTCCATCTCCGCGGCCTCGTACAGCTGGCCGGGTATCGCCTGCAGACCGCCCAGCAGCGCGACCATCATGAACGGCACGCCCACCCACACGTTGACGATGATCACCGCGATCTTCTGGGCGAGCGGGGTGTCCAGCCAGTTCTGGGCGGGCAGCCCGAGGTGCGTGATCAGGTCGTTGAACACCCCGAACTGGCCGTTGAACATCAGCCGCCAGGTGAAGACGGAGACGAACACCGGCACCGCCCACGGCAGGATCAGCGCCACCCGGTAGAAGGTGCGCAGCCGCACCTCCCGGTTGAGCAGCAGCGCCAGCCCCAGGCCGATCGCGAAGTGCAGCACCACGCAGCTGACCGTCCAGATCACGGTCCACAGCAGGTGCGGGTAGAAGTCGCTGTCGGCGCCGGACAGGACGTTCCAGTAGTTGTCCAGGCCCACGAAGTGGTAGGTCGCCGGCACGTGGTTGACGCCGATGTCCTTGGCGACGTTCGCCTCGTTGGCGTTGGTCAGCGACAGGTAGACGCCGTACCCCAGCGGGTACAGCACCAGCACCCCGATGACCACGACGACCGGGGCGACCATCGCCCAGCCGTACCAGTGGGTGTCCCACGATCGTTTCAGCGACCGTCTCAGCGATCTCAACGCGCTCTCCGTTGCGAGTGTCCTGCGAATGGGCCCGGTCCGGCCGGGCGGGCGCGTGGACTCTCCCGTGCAGGGGGAGCTCCGCCGGGCCGGACCGGGGGTCGTGTCATCCGACGCTGTAGCCGGGGAGCAGCTTGGCGAACTGCTTGGCCGCGTTGTCCAGGCCGGTCTTGACCGGCTCGTCGCCCTGCAGGATCTTCACGTACTCCTGCTGGAGCGGCACGAACAGGCTGCCGACCTGGGGCAGCGCGACGCGCGGCCGCGCGGTCTTCATGATCGCCTGGAAGCCGGCGATCTTCGGGTCGGCGGTGACCTTGGCGGTGTAGGCGGAGGTGCGGGTCGGCAGCGTGCCGTTCTTCTCCGCGATGTACTGCTGGCTCTCGGACGACGTCATGAACTGTGTGAACAGGTAGCTCGCCGCCAGGTTGCCGGAGCCGGCGTACACCACCAGGTCGTGGCCGCCGGTCGGGGCCTGGGCCTTGCCGGTGCTGCCCGCCGGGACGGGCGCGTAGCCGAGGTTGCCGGCGTCCTTGAAGGCGCTGCCGGTCAGGTCGTCGGAGACCGACCAGGGGCCCTGGACCAGCATCGCGACCTTGCCGGTCTTGAAGGCGGCCTGCATGTTGTCGTAGGCGCTGGCGACGTCCACGGGCATCGAGGAGGTGTCGTAGACCTTCTTCGCCATGGTGACGGCGGCGACGGCCTGCGGCGAGTTCACCGTGATCTTCTTGCTCGCGGTGTCGGCCAGGTCGGTGCCCTCGCCGTACAGGAACGGCAGCAGGTAGTAGGAGTCCGGGTCGACATAGGTGCCGGTCACGCCGGTCTTCGCCTTGATGGCCTTGGAGTCGGCGATGAACTCGTCCCAGGTGGCCGGCGGCTTGGCGATGCCCGCCTGCTGGAAGACCTTCTTGTTGTAGAGCAGGCCGAGGGTGTCGGTCACCGACGGGACGCCGTAGGTCTTGCCGTTGTACTTCGTGGTGTTCACCGGGCCGGACATGAAGTCACCCGTGTCGGACAGCGCCGCGGTGCCGTCCAGCGGCGCCAGGTAGCTCAGCGAGGCGTACTCCGGGATCAGGCCGACGTCCGCGCGCATCACGTCGGGCGCGCCCTTGCCGCTCTGCGCCGCCGACTTGAACTTGTTCTCCACGTCCGCGAACGGCACGTTCTGGTAGTTGACTCTGATCTTCGGGTACTTGGCCTCGAACTTCGCGATGAGCGCCTTGTAGGCCGGGGCCTCGTTGGTGGCGTCCGAGGTGTCCCAGTAGGTGATGGTGCCGGACACGCTCGCCGGGTCCTTGGCGGCCCCGCTGCCGCCGTTGCTCGAACCGCCGCCGCACGCGGTGGCCCCGAGGGCGATGGCCGCGGCCATCGCGGCGACCGATATGCCTCGTCGCATATCTGAACTCCTTGCCAGAGGGTGAGGACAGGAACGTAACAGCGCTGCAATCTCTTGCGAAAGACCCTGCAAGAAACTTTCTCAACACTCCGCCGTAACCCGGCGGTGTGCCCGTACGGCCGTACGGGCCGGCGGCCGGAGTCCCGCTG
>JBEHXI010000234.1:0-11401 GCA_048498775.1 Actinomycetota bacterium
CGCACACGGGGGGTCCTTCCCGCTGCGGGTGGCCGGCGTGGGCGCCATCGGCCGCGTCAGGCCTCCGCGCCCAGGAAGCGTTCCAGCGCCTCGACCACCAGCGCGTGGTCGTCGGCCTGGGCGAGACCGGAGACGGTGACGCTGCCGATGACGCCCACGCCGGCCACCCGCAGCGGGAAGGACCCCCCGTGCGCGGCGTAGCGGTCCACGTCGAGCCGGGAGGACGCCTCGAAGGTGGTGCCCTTGGCGCGGAAGCGGGTGCCGACCAGGTAGGAGCTCTCCCCGTACCGTTCGACGACGCGGGACTTGCGCGCGATCCAGGCGTCGTTGTCGGCGGACGAGCCGGGCAGCGCGTAGTGGAAGATCTGCTGGGCGCCGCGGCGGATGTCGATGGCCACCGGCAGGCGGCGTTCGCCGGCCATCTCGGCGAGGAGGCTGCCGAGCCGCCAGGCGTCGGCGTGGTCGAAGCGGGTGAGCACCAGGCGGCGCTCCTGTTCCTCCAGTTCGCTGATGCCGTCCTGGTCGGCGGCGATGGCCTGCGTGTTCTCGGTGGACGTCATGCGGATGCGGCCTTTCTGACGAGGGATACCGTGCGGCCTTCGCGGGCGGAGACGGCGGCCGCCTCGATGACCTCCAGGGTGGCGACGGCCTCGCGGGCCGTCACGGGCGGCGGGGTCCCCTCGCGCAGCGCGTGGACGATCCCCGCGTAGTACGCCGGGTAGTCGCCGGGCAGGGTCGGCACGGCGCGGCCCACGGCGCCGGGCGTGCCGCCGGCCTCCTCCGGGTCACCGGCGCCCAGCCGTCCCCAGGCGGAGGGTGGTTCGACGCCCCAGCTCGCGGAGGGCCACCGGCCGGCCCGCAGCTCCGCCTCCTGCGGGTCGAGGCCGTAGGTGACGTAGCCGGCGGTGCTGCCGAGCACCCGGAAGCGGGGCCCGAGCTGGGGTGTGACGGCGCTCATCCACAGGTGGCTGCGGACCCCGCCGGAGTGGGTGAGGGCGATGAAGGTGTCGTCGTCGGCCTCGGCGCCGGGGCGGCGGATGTCGGCCTCGGCGTAGACGGTTTCCGCCGGGCCGAAGAGGGTGAGGGCCTGGTCGACGAGGTGGCTGCCGAGGTCGTACAGCAGCCCGCCGAACTCGGCGGGGTCGCCGGACTCGCGCCAGCCGCCCTTGGGGCGCGGCCGCCAGCGCTCGAAGCGGGACTCGAAGCGCCGCACCTCGCCGAGTTCGCCCGCGGCGATGAGCTGACGTAGCGTCAGGAAGTCGCCGTCCCAGCGGCGGTTCTGGAAGACCGAGAGCAGCAGGCCGCGATCCTCGGCGAGCGCCGCGAGACCGGCCGCCTCGGCGGACGTCCCGGCCACCGGCTTGTCGACGACGACCGGCAGCCCGGCGCGCAGCGCGGCCGTGGCCAGCGGGACGTGCGTGCGGTTGGTGGAGGCGACGACCACCAGGTCGAGTTCGCCGACGCGGTCCCACAACTCGTCCGCGGAGGTGGCGATCCGGACCCCCGGGTGCTCGCGGCGGGCCTGTTCCTGCCGCTCGGGGCGGGTGGTGACCACCGTGTCCAGGGTGAGCCCGCCGGTCGTCGCGATGAGCGGGGCGTGGAAGACGGAGCCGGCCAGGCCGTAGCCGATCAGTCCGGCCCGTAGGGGTGGGGCGGACGTGCCGGCGGGGGTGTCAGTCATGCGTCCCACTAAAACAACGCTGTTGCCAAAGTGCAAGGGCACGCCCAGAATGGCGGGGTGAACAGCGCGAACCCCGCGCCCCAGGGGGCGAACCTGCCCGTCCTGCGCCACCACAACACCGCGCTGGTGCTGGGCCTGCTGCGGGCCGCCACCGTGGGCGGCGGCCCGGGCGTCGGCCGCCCCGAACTCGCCGAGCGCACCGGGCTCACCCCGCAGGCCGTCAGCAAGATCATCGCCCGGCTGCGGGCCGAGGGCATGGTGGCCGACGCCGGCCGCTCCCCTTCGACCGGCGGCAAACCGCGCACCCTGCTGCGGCTGGTCCGCACCGCCCGCTACGCCGTCGGACTGCATCTGGACCGCGACGAGTGCACCGCGGTGCTCGCCGACCTCACCGGGGAACCGGTGGCGGTGCGAAGCGTGCCGTTCGACCTGGGCGCCGGGCCGCAACCGGTGCTGGACGCGGCCCACGAGCAGGTCGGCGCGCTGCTCGCGGGCATCCGCGGGCGGGGGGAGCCGGCCGTGCTGGGGGTCGGGGTCGCCGCGCCGGGCCCGCTGGACCACGCCGCCGGGGTGCTGGGGCGGGTCACCCGGCTCCCGCACTGGGAGGGCTTCCCGCTGCGCGCGGCGCTCGCCGAGCGGCTCGGCCTGCCGGTCGAACTGGACAAGGACACCAACGCGGCGGCGCTGGCGGTCCTCGGCGAACGCCCCGAGGGCGACGCGGACTCCTTCGCGTATCTGCACCTGGGCACCGGGCTGGGCGCCGGCCTGGTGTTGAGCGGCGAGCTGTACCGCGGGCCGCGCACCGGCGCCGGCGAGTTCGGGCACCAGGTGGTCCTGCTGGACGGGCCGGAGTGCGACTGCGGGCGGCGTGGCTGCCTGGAGGCACTGTGCCTGGCGGCCGTGCGGCGCGGCGACGCGGCGGGCGCGGCCCGGCTGCTGGGGGTCGGGGCGGCCAACCTCGCGGCGCTGCTGGACGTCGGCCGGGTGGTGCTCGGGGGCCGGGCGGTGCTGGCCGACGCGCCGCTGTTCCGCGCCGGGGTGGCCGCCGTGCTGGCCCAGGTGCCGGGGCGGACGGAGCCGGTGGCGGTGGAGGTGGCGCCCGCGGGCGCCCGGACGGTCGCCGAGGGGGCGGCGCGGCTGGTGCTGGCTCCGCTGTTCGGGGGAGCGTTGGGGGCCCGGGGCTGAGCCGTTAGGAGGCCGTACGGCCGTGCCGCCGAGCATCCGGCCCGCATTGTGGATATCAGTGGACAAACGGAACGGACCGGAGGGGCGCCCCCGCGGGGGCGCCCTGGTCCCCGGCTCCGCCCGGAGTCCGGTGGTCCGGGATGACGGTGCCGCCGCACGGCCCGTGCTCCGGACGACGGTCCCGTATGACAGCGAAGGTCCGCCCATGCACCTGCGCCGCGCTCTCGCCCTCGGTGCCGCCGCCACCGTTCTGCCCCTGCTGCCCGCCGCCCCGGTCGCGGTGGCCGCCGGCACCCGGCCCGCCTGCGGCGACCCGGCCGCCACCGCCTTCCCGCTGCGCGGCCGGCTGTCCGGCGGGCCGCTCGCCTACCGGCCGGGCGGCGCGGGGCACACCTTCACCCTGGAGCTCACCAACACCACGGCACAGGACTGCCGCGCGGTGCACCCGCTGGTGGTGGTCGTGGACCGCGGCCGGATGCTGACGCCTCGTCAGATGCGGCTGGATTTCGCCGATCCGGCCTCCGGCGCGTGGCGGACGGTGGACTTCGAGACCAGCGATGACAACGAGAAGATCGGGCTGCCCGGCGGCGAGGGCGGCACGGGTTTCACCGTCCCGGCGCACGGTTCGCTCACCGTCCGGCTGCGGCTCGCCTTCACCCCGGACGCCCCCCGGGACCGGGTGGTGGTGTCGGCCACCACCATGCAGCGCCGCGGCGACGACGGCGCCTGGATCGGGGAGTCCAACCACTACGCGTTCGACATCGGCGGCGCCGGCGCCGGGCAGGCCGCCGGCGCCCCGGCGCAACTGGCCGCGACCGGCGCCCGCCAGGACGTCCTGGCGGCGCTCGGCGGGATCGCCGCCGCCCTGATGCTCGGTGGTGCGGCCCTGGTCGCGGCGGCCCGCGGCCGGGCCGGGCGGCCGCGCTGAGCGTAGGCCGCGCCGACTACCCTGGTGGGCACATCGTCCGCGAAGGAGTCGTCCTGTGGCAGAGCGCAAGCCGATCGAATCCTGGCTCACCGACATGGACGGAGTGCTGATCCACGAAGGCACGCCGATCCCCGGTGCCGACGAGTTCCTCAAGCGGCTGCGCGAGTCCGGCCGGCCCTTCCTGGTGCTGACCAACAACTCCATCTACACCGCGCGGGACCTGCACGCCCGGCTCGCCCGGATGGGCCTCCAGGTGCCGGTGGAGAACATCTGGACCTCCGCCCTGGCCACCGCGCAGTTCCTGGACGACCAGCGCCCCGGCGGCACCGCCTACGTCATCGGCGAGGCCGGCCTGACGACCGCGCTGCACGACATCGGGTACGTGCTCTCCGACGTGGAACCGGACTACGTGGTGCTGGGCGAGACCCGCACCTACAGCTTCGAGGCGCTCACCAAGGCGATCCGGCTCATCCAGGGCGGCGCCCGGTTCATCGCGACCAACCCGGACCCGACGGGGCCGTCCACCGAGGGACTGCTGCCCGCCACCGGTTCGGTCGCCGCGCTCATCACCAAGGCGACCGGCAAGGAGCCGTACTTCGTCGGCAAGCCCAACCCGCTGATGATGCGGGCCGGACTGAACGCCATCGGCGCGCACTCGGAGTCCTCGGCGATGATCGGCGACCGGATGGACACCGACGTGCTGGCCGGCCTGGAGGCCGGTATGCAGACGTTCCTCGTGCTCACCGGGGTCACCAGCCCCGCGGACGTGGAGGCGTACCCGTTCCGGCCGTCCTGGGTGGTCGACTCGATCGCGGACCTGATCGACAGGGTCTGACGCCCGACGGCCCGACGGCCCGACGACCGGTGGCGGCCGGCCGGCCCCCGCTCCCCCCGGGACGGCCGGCCGGGCCGCCCCTCACCCCCGGGCGTCCGGACTGCGGGAGGTGCCCGGCGTGCCGGGGGGAGATTCGAGGGCCCCGGGCGGCGTGGGTAACTGGGTGCGGAACCGCACCAGCACGGCGCCGTCCAGCGCGTGGTGGACCTGCACCCCGTCCATCTTCGCGCCGTCCACCCCCTGCCCGGACAGCTCCTGGCACAGCCGGGTGGTCTCGTACGAGGGCGGGGGCGCGGGCGGTCCCGCGGTGCCGGGCAGGCCGGTGGCGGCGGGCTGGTCGTAGCCGTAGTCGGTGACGGACACCGCGCACCGGGCGTCGTCCACGCCGATGGTCACGCGGTAGCGCCGGGCAAGGCCGTTGAGCAGGACATACCGGCAGGCCAGGCCGACGGCCCGGGCGATCTGCTCGCACGGCGCGGGATGCGCGGCGATGGTGCCGAGGGCCGCCTGCGCCATTCTGGCGGCGAGTTGGTCGCTGCCCGGCAGCCGCGGCAGCGAGAAGGACCAGGAGACGTCGAGAGCGGTGCGTCTCGGATCGGACAACGGGAGGCGTGCGGAAGCAGCGAGCTTCACCATGACCGGACCACGTCCTGCGTCGTCGGGCGTTTCATACGCGGGGGGAAGAGACGGTGGTGAGGGACGGGACGAGCGGCGACACATGTGACCTGGGCCCCGGTCACAGGAACCACCCTAGAACAGGTAAAGACCCCTTCGATAGGGGGAGTTGACGCCAAGTCAGCGCCCGCGCGCTCAGGGTGACAGCCCGCCCGCGGCGGTGCCCGCGCGGTCCTGCCGCTATACAGAGCGCATGACCGCACCGCTGGAAACCGACATCAACCGGCACGACCCCGCCTACCGCGCCTGGCTGCGGCAGGCCATCGGCGCCGTCCAGGCCGACGCCAACCGCAGCGCCGACACCCACCTCCTCGCCGTGCCGCTGCCCGCGCACTGGGGCGTCGACCTGTACCTGAAGGACGAGTCGACGCACCCCACCGGCAGCCTGAAGCACCGGCTGGCCCGCTCGCTGTTCCTGTACGCGCTGTGCAACGGCTGGATACGTCCGGGGCGGCCGGTGATCGAGGCGTCCAGCGGGTCCACCGCGGTCTCCGAGGCGTACTTCGCCCGGCTCGTCGGGGTGCCGTTCGTCGCCGTGATGGCCAGGTCCACCAGCCGGGCCAAGATCGAGCTCATCGAGTTCCAGGGCGCCACCTGCCACCTGGTGGACGATCCCGGCGAGGTCTACGAGGCGGCGGCCCGGCTCGCCGAGGAGACCGGCGGGCACTACATGGACCAGTTCACCTACGCCGAGCGGGCCACCGACTGGCGCGGCAACAACAACATCGCCGACTCGGTCTTCCAGCAGATGGCCCTGGAACGCCATCCGGAGCCGGCGTGGATCGTGGCCACCGCGGGCACCGGCGGCACCTCGGCGACCATCGCCCGCTATGTGCGCTACACCCAGCGCGCCACCGCGGTGTGCGTGGCCGACCCGGAGAACTCCGCCTTCCTCGACGGCTGGCGCACCGGCGACGCGTCGGTCACCACCGCCCGCGGCTCGCGCATCGAGGGCATCGGCCGCCAGCGCGTCGAGCCCAGCTTCGTCCCCGGGGCCGTGGACCGCATGATGCGGGTGCCGGACGCGGCCTCGATCGCCACGATCCGGGTGCTGGAGCGGATGCTGGGCCGCCGCACCGGCGCGTCCACCGGCACCGGCACCTGGGCCGCGTTCCGGATCGTCGCCGAGATGGTGGCGGCCGGGGAGCGGGGCAGCGTGGTCACGCTGCTGTGCGATCCGGGGGAGCGGTACCTCGACAAGTACTACTCCGACGCCTGGCTGGCCGCCGAGGGCATCGACATCCGCCCCTACACCGAGCGGCTGGAGCGCTTCCTGGCCACCGGGCGACTCGGCGCGCCGGAGCCCGCCGGGCGCTGAGGAACCTGTGCCCCATTCGGGGCGCGTGGCCCCGACGCGCGGGTGACCTCGCAGGTCAGCGCGGGTGCGGCGTGGTATCCCGGGTCGTGCACTTCCACGGCTACCTGTGGGTCGGCGACAAGGCGGCCTTCGACCAGGAATGGCAGCGGCGGACGACGGCCGAGGGCTTCACGGAGTCCGAGCTGCCGCCGATGCGCACCGCGCAGTGGCTGCTGAAGGCCCCGCGGCTGGTCCGCGGCACCTGGCGGGACCCGCGGGACGCGGCCGTCTGGCTCGCCGAGCGCCTGGAGGAGTACCAGCCGCGGTTCGTCTCCGAGCACCACGCCGACACCGCGCGCCTGGCGGCCCTGGTCACCGCCGCGGGCGAGCGGCTGCGCGGCGGCGGTGACGTCTCCTGGGGCTTCTACCTCACCCGGCCGCAGTTCCTGTCCCTCGCGGTCGTCGCCTGCTCGCCGAACCGGGCGGAACCCGGGCTGACCTGCCCGCTCCCGGCGGGTTTCGCCGGCCGGTGACCGGGGACCCGTGCAGTCCGCCAGCGGAGTCGTACAGCCCGGGAGAGCCCGATGGAATCCATCCGAGTCGCCCAGGTGGGCGCAGCGAAGGCACCGTTCGAGGTGGTCCGCCGTCCCGTACCGCAGCCCGGACCGGGCCAGGTGCGGGTGGCCGTGGAGGCGTGCGGGATCTGCCACAGCGACGCGGGGTTCGTCGACGCGACGTTCCCCGGGGTGCGCTTCCCGCTGGTGCCCGGCCATGAGATCGCCGGACGGGTGGACGCGGTCGGGGAGGGCGTCCACTCCGGCTGGCGGGTCGGCGACCGGGTGGCCGTCGGATGGTTCGGCGGCAGCTGCCACCACTGCGCGGCCTGCCGGGAGGGCGACTTCATCGACTGCGCCGATCTCAAGGTGCCCGGCTGGTCCTACGACGGCGGGTTCGCGGACGCGGCGATCGTGCCGGCCGACGCCCTGGCCCGCATCCCCAACGGGCTGACCGCGATCCACGCGGCGCCGATGGCCTGCGCCGGGGTGACCGTCTTCCGCGGGCTGCGGGACAGCAGCGCCCGGCCCGGCGACCTGGTCGCGATCCAGGGCATCGGCGGGCTCGGGCACCTGGGGGTGCGGTACGCGGCCGCGATGGGCTTCGAGACGGTCGCCATCGCGCGCGGCCGGGAGAAGTCCACCGCGGCCAAGGAACTGGGCGCGCACCACTTCGTCGACAGCGAGGCCGAGGACGTCGCCGAGGCGCTGCGCGCCCTGGGCGGCGCCAAGGTCGTCCTGGCCACCGCGCCCAGCGCCAAGGCCATGGCCTCCACCGTGGACGGGCTGCGCCACCGCGGGGAGCTGGTGGTCGTCGGCGCGGTGGCCGACCCGCTGGACATCAGCCCGTTCCAGCTGATCAGCGCCAGCCGCGTCGTGCGCGGCCACCCGTCCGGCACCGCCAAGGACATCGAGGACACCATGGAGTTCAGCTTCCTGCACGGGATCAACCCGCTGGTGGAGACCGCGTCGCTGGACGACGTGGGCGACGCCTACCGGCGGATGATCTCCGGCGAGGCGAGGTTCCGGATGGTGCTGACGACCCGCTGACCACCCGCTGACCACCGGGCGGCCGCGGTGCGGTCCGGCACCCCCCGCACCAGGTGTAACCCGGCCCCCGCCGGGCACCCGCGTCCTCGAACGAGCACGTCAACCCAGACCGTGTCCCGATCTTCCCGGGACACTGAAACGGACGGCTATGAGCAGCGGGTTCATGGGTCCGGGGAACTACGGTCCGGACCCGTTCGGAGAATTCCTCGCACGCTTCCTCGGCGGTGCGGGCACTTCCGGCCCCCGGCGTCCCCGGCAGATCGACATCGGCCGTTTGATGAGCGAGCCGGCCCGGCAACTGGTGGCCACCGCGGCGTCCTACGCGGCGGAGCACGGCAGCAGGGACCTCGACACCGAGCACCTGCTGCGTGCGGCGCTGGCCGTGGAACCGACCCGCACCCTGCTGGCGCGGGCGGGCGCCAACCCCGACCAGCTGGCCGCGGACATCGACAGCCGGGCCGGAGAGCCGCCCGAGCAGGAGCCCCCGCAGACCCTCTCCGTCACCCCCGCGGTCAAGCGGGCCCTGCTCGACGCCCACGAGCTGGCCCGGTCCACCGGCGCGACGTACATAGGGCCCGAGCACGTCCTGCGGGCGCTGGCCGCCAACCCGGACTCGGCCGCCGGCCACATCCTGGGCGCGGCCCGCTTCGGCCCGCCGCAGCAGCAGGGCCCCGGCGCGGGCGCGCCGCCGCCCGGCGCCCCGGGGATGGAGCAGCGCGCCCCCGCGCCGGCGCCGACCAACACGCCCACCCTGGACCGCTACAGCCGCGACCTGACCAGGCTGGCCGCCGAGGGCCGCATCGACCCGGTCATCGGCCGCGAGGAGCAGATCGAGCAGATCATCGAGGTGCTCTCCCGGCGCGGCAAGAACAACCCGGTGCTGATCGGCGAGGCCGGTGTCGGCAAGACCGCCATCGTCGAGGGCCTGGCGCAGCGCATCGTCGACGGTGACGTGCCCGACACCCTGCTGGACCGGCGGGTCGTCGCGCTCGACCTGTCCGGCGTGGTCGCCGGCACCCGCTACCGCGGCGACTTCGAGGAACGGCTGAAGGGCATCATCGACGAGATCCGCGAGCACTCCGCCGGGCTGGTCGTCTTCATCGACGAGCTGCACACCGTGGTGGGGGCCGGCGGGGGCGGCGGCGGCTCCGAGGGCGGCTCGATGGACGCCTCCAACATGCTCAAGCCCGCCCTGGCCCGCGGCGAGCTGCACGTCATCGGCGCCACCACGCTGGAGGAGTACCGCCGCTACATCGAGAAGGACGCGGCGCTGGCCCGGCGCTTCCAGCCGGTGCTGGTCCCCGAGCCGTCCCCGGCGGACGCCCTGGAGGTGCTGCGCGGGCTGCGCGACCGCTACGAGGCCCACCACCAGGTCCGTTACACCGACGAGGCGCTGATGGCGGCCGTCGAGATGTCGGACCGCTACCTCACCGAGCGGTTCCTGCCGGACAAGGCCATCGACCTGATGGACCAGGCCGGCGCCCGGGTGCAGCTGCGCTCCCACACCAAGACCACCGACGTGCGGACCCTGGAGCAGCAGGCCGAGCAGCTGACCCGGGACAAGGACGCGGCCGTCGCCGCCGAGCAGTACGAGCGCGCCACCGAGCTGCGCGACCGCATCGTCGAGCTGCGCCGCCGCGTCGACTCGGCCAGCGAGCAGAAGCAGCCCGGGGACGGCGAGGTCGTCGAGGTCACCGCGGAGGACATCGCCGAGGTGGTCTCCCGCCAGACCGGCATCCCCGTCGCCAGCCTCACCCAGGAGGAGAAGGAGCGGCTGCTGGGCCTGGAGGAGCACCTCCACAAGCGGGTCATCGGCCAGGACGAGGCGGTCAGCGCCGTCGCCGAGGCGGTGCTGCGGTCGCGGGCCGGGCTCGCCGACCCCAACCGGCCGATCGGCAGCTTCCTGTTCCTCGGGCCCACCGGCGTCGGCAAGACCGAACTGGCCCGCGCGCTGGCCGAGGCCCTCTTCGGCACCGACGAGCGCATGGTCCGCCTGGACATGAGCGAGTACCAGGAGCGGCACACCGTCAGCCGCCTGGTGGGGGCCCCGCCCGGGTACGTCGGCCACGAGGAGGCCGGCCAGCTCACCGAGGCGGTGCGCCGCCACCCGTACTCGCTGCTGCTCCTGGACGAGGTGGAGAAGGCCCACCCGGACGTCTTCAACATCCTGTTGCAGGTGCTCGACGACGGCCGGCTGACCGACGCCCAGGGCCGCACCGTGGACTTCAAGAACACCGTCATCGTGATGACCAGCAACCTCGGCTCCGAGGCGGTCGGCACCGGGCGCGGGACGCTCGGCTTCGGCACGGGCGCCGAGGCCGACGAGAACGCCTGGCGGGAACGGGCGCTGCGCCCGCTGCGCGAGCACTTCCGCCCCGAGTTCCTCAACCGCATCGACGAGATCGTCATCTTCCGGCGGCTCGCCGACGACCAGCTGCGCCGGATCACCGACCTGCTGCTGGAGGAGACCCGCCGCCGGCTGCGCGCGCAGGACGTGACGGTCGAGTTCACCCCGGAGGCCGTCGACTGGCTCGCCCAGCGCGGCCACCAGCCCGAGTACGGGGCCCGGCCGCTGCGCCGCACCATCCAGCGCGAGGTCGACAACCGGCTCTCCCGGCTGCTCCTCGACGGCCGGCTGTCGGCCGGCGGACGGGTGCGGGTCGGCGTCGAGGGCGGTGAGCTGGCCTTCTTCGGGCCGGACGGCGCCGATCTGGCCGCGAAGGGCTGAGCCTCTGCGGACCGGCCGGCCGGGCCCGCCAGGCGAGCCCGGCCGGCCGGACGGTCAGTACCAGGTCTGGTACGGGCTCTCCACACCGGCGGGGGCGCAGGGGTAGGTGCGCAGCCCGTAGTCGGAGCTGTCGTCCAGGCACATTCCGGTGGCCTGGTTTTCGAAGGTGGCCCCGCCGTCCGCCCAGTGGGTCACGTACCAGCTCTCATGCTGCGAGGAGTCGCAGGCCGCCTCCATCACGACTTCGTCCGAGTCGTAGACGCAGTTGCCCGTCTGGACGTTCTCCAGCCGCCTGGTTCCGTCGCCCCAGACGTGGACGGTCCACTGCTGGTAGTTGAGACCGTTGCAGGTGAAGGTGCGGAGGTCGTAGGCGGCACTGTCGTCCAGACAGTCGCCGGTCGCGCCGTTCCGGAACGTCTGGACGGAGTCGGCGGAGGCGGTGCCCGCCCCCATGACCACGGTGACTCC
>JBEHXI010000235.1:0-11322 GCA_048498775.1 Actinomycetota bacterium
TCGGCCGGGCAGGGCAATCGGTGGCTCGGCAGGGGTCGTCCTGTCCCGTGTCCGGGGCGTCAGACCGCGGACTCCCGGTACACGTCAAGGACATCGGCCTCCTGCTCCTCCCAGCGCTCGTAGAGTGCGTCGGTGCCGTGCTGCTGCGCGAACGTCTCGGCTGGGCGGCTGTTGATCCCCTCCATGATGGCCCGGCAGCGCGGGGACGCCCATCGGGAGGCGAAGGCGGTCAACCGGCTGCTGTGGGACCGCAGCAGGGTGGCGAGCAGGTGGCGAATCTCGGGAACGGTCAGGTCGATAGGGCCAGCGAGGTCGAACCTCGCCCGCCAGCGGCCGGCATCCATGCTGTGGCCCGCGGCCACCGCACGATCTTCAGGAGTCCACACAACCCCCGATGATCACGCGGTGGCCGTTTCGGTGCCCGCTCCGGGCCTCAGGTGGTGCCAGGCATGCCCGCACCCGCCGGCACAGAAGCGGAGCCGCCGCCGGTCATCAGCGACGCCAAGAAGTGCGACCAACAGCCGGAATGCCTTGACCCGCTCGTCCTGCGGAAGATTGATGATCTTTGTCAGTTGCTCGGTGAGGCGTCCGCGCGTCACCAGCACGGCCGGGGTGTGGGTCGGCCGGATGCCAGCTCTGCGGATGCTCTCCGGCCCGTCATCGCTGGTTGCGCGGGCCTGGATACAGAACCCTGCCAGATCGCGAAGGGCTTCGAACTGCTCAGCGTCGGCAAGGCCCTCGAACCAGCCCAGGCCCTGAGCGAGCGGACGGATGCCTTGCGCCAACTCGTTCAGGATGACGGCACGTCCATCCATCCCGCCCCACCTCCACAACACGCCTGGCTGCCTGACCAGCAGGGCCATCGAACCAGATCACGAAGTCGCACTGGAGTACCAGGAGTGCAGGCCCCCGCGAACTGCCTCAGCTGCCGCATCGCGTCCTCGCCCGTTCGCCGGCCGCGAGGCGGCTGCGGCATGCCTATGCACCACCACTGACATGGCCCTGCCGCGGCTGGCCGCACCCTCCGCGGCCGCCTCTCCGCTGTCTGCCGGCCCTTCATCGGTACCCTGCCTGCGGCGGCCGGCCGGTCCCCCGGATCGGCGTTCCCCGGAGGCCGGCAGGGAGGAAGCGAGGCGATGACGGCAGAGGGACCGCGCGAGGGGATGCCGCTCGTCCGGGCCGTGGAGGTGCTGCGGATCGCGCTTCCCTTCGACGCGGGGCGCAGGCCGGACAAGGCGGCCGCCGCGGCCGGGGAGGTCGCCTACAACGCCGCGTCGCCGGCGCTGAGCCGTATGGAGGCCCTGCTGGTCAAGGTCACCACGGATGACGGCCGCACCGGCTGGGGCGAGGGCTTCGGGCACGCCGTGAACCCGGTGACGTTCGCCGCGCTCACCGGCCTGGTCGGCCCGTTCTTCCTGGGGGCCGCGGCCGATCCGGCGGCCACCGGTGAGCGGGCCGCCCGAGCGCTGCACGCCTTCGGGCGCACCGGGCCGGTCGCGTACGCGCTCTCCGCGATGGACATCGCGCTGTGGGATCTGGCCGCCCAGCGGGCCGGCCGGCCGCTGCGGCACCTGCTCGCCGAGGGGGCCCGGGACCGGATCGAGGCGTACGCCAGCCTGCCGAGCCACGGCAACGATCCCGCCGAGGTCGCCCACCAGGTGCGGCGGGCCCACGAGGAGCACGGCTTCACCGCGGTCAAGCTGCACGAGACCGAGTACACGGCGATCGCCGCCGCCCGCGCCGCGCTCCCGGCGGGCGCCGCGCTGATGGTGGACGTCAACTGCCCCTGGCCGTACGAGGAGGCCCGGCGGCGGATCGAGCGCCTGCGGGAGCTGGACCTGGCGTGGATCGAGGAGCCGCTCTGGCCGCCGGACGACCTGGCCGCCCTGGCCCGGCTGCGCGCCTGCGGGGTGCCGGTGGCGGCCGGGGAGAACGCGTCGGGGCCGGCGGCGTTCGCGCAGCACTTCGCGGCCGGCGCGGTCGATGTCGCGCAGCCCAGCGTGGCGAAGATCGGCGGCGTCTCGGGGGCCCTGGAGGTCGTCGCGGCGGCCGCCGGGCACGGGGTGCGGGTGGTGCCGCACTGCTTCTACTACGGTCCCGGGCTGCTGGCGGCCGCGCAGTTGGTGGCCGCCCTGCCGGAGGGCACCCCGCTGGAGGTGCCGTTCCTGCGCTGGCCGCGTCCGCTGCACCCGGCGCAGTGTCCCGTCCCGGTGCTGGACCTGCCCGCGGAGCCCGGGCTGGGCTTCGCGCCCGATCCGCGGGTGGTCGAGGAGCATCTGGTCGAGCGGGTGGTGCTCGGCTAGGGCCGCAGCGCCTCGGCCGGCGGCCGTTCCCGCAGGGCGCCGTAGGCGAGGAAGTAGGCGGGGGCGCGTTTCAGCCAGGGTGCGGCGGACAGCAGCGCGGTCATCCGGTCCGGCAGCCGGGAGCCCTGAAGGGGGCTGCGTCCCGCCAGGACCGGCTCCACCACCCGGGCGTGGACCAGGCGTTGCAGCCCCTGGGTGGCGGCGGTGGTCGGCCGGCGGCGGCGCTGGACGGCACGGACGTCGTGCAGCCCGACGGTGCCCGCGCGCAGCGGCCCGGCCAGGTGGCGGGCGGCGGCGACGGCGTCCTCGACGGCCAGGTTGATGCCGATGCCGAAGACGGGTGACATGGCGTGCGCGGCGTCGCCGATGCACAGCAGCCCGGGGCGGTGCCAGCGCCGCAGCCGGTCGAGCCGGACGTCGAGCAGTTTGACCTCGTCCCAGGAGCGCAGCGCGCCGGTGCGGTCGGCGAGCCAGGGCGCGACGGCGGCGAACTGCTCCAGGAACCGCCCCAGTCCGGCCGCGCGCCGCTCCGCGTCGGTGCCCTTGGGGATCAGCGCGGCGCACTGCCAGTAGGTGCCGCGGTCGATCATGGCGCTGATGAAGCGGTCCCCGGCGCTGCCGACCAGTCCGCTGGGGTCGCCCTCCTCGCGCGGGAGCCGGAACCACCAGGCGTCCATCGGGCACCGGAAGGTCTCAAGACGCAGTTCGGGCAGCGCGCGGGCGAGCGAGCCGCGGCCGTCGCAGGCGACGGTGAGGGTGGCGCGCAGCTCCCCGGTGCCGCCGTCCGCGGTGCGGTAGCGCACCCCGTTCACCCGGCCGCCCTCGGTCAGGAAGGCGGTGGCCTCGGTGTCCGTCCGCAGGTGGAAGGAGGGCTCCCGCCGGGCCTCGTCGGCCAGCAGGTTGAGCAGGTCCCACTGCGGCACCATGGCGACGTAGTTGTACGGCGAGCGCAGCGCCGCGATGTCGCCGACGGTCACCATCGAGCCGTCCGGCCCGATGGGCAGCGAGATGGCGTCCACCCGGCGCTGCGGCAGGGCGGCGAACCGTTCCGCGAGGCCGAGGTCGTCCAGCAGCGACAGGGTGCTGGGGTGGACGGTGTCGCCGCGGAAGTCGCGCAGGAAGTCGCCGTGTTTCTCCAGGACGGTGACGTCCACTCCGCAGCGGGCCAGCAGCAGGCCCAGGACCATTCCGGCGGGCCCGCCGCCCACCACGCAGCATCCGGTGCGTTCCATGCCTGCCGGTTCCCTCCCGCGTCGTAGGGCTCCTGACGGAGCCTACGCGGCCGGGCGGGGCAGGCGGGTGAAGTCGGCCGGTCCGGCGAGCGGTGCCGTGGTCGCGCCGCTCGCGGCGGGGCGGTCCTGGCCGGCCGGGGGCTTGCAGGCGGCCGGGTCGTGACGGCAGGCCCGGTCGCGGTGGTGCTCCTCGCGGTAGTTCGCCCAGCCGGACGACAGGTGCATGCCGGCGAGGGCCATGACCAGTCCGGCGCCGAGCGCCAGGCCCAGCACCGCCCAGCGCTTGCCGCGGCCGGGGGCCGAGCTGCCGTGGCGGGCGTCGCGCTGCCGCAGGTCGGCGCCGATCAGGCGGGGCAGCCGCCAGATGTAGGCGAGCACGTGGATGCCGGTGACGACGCCCCACAGCACGAAGCTCGCCTTGTGGAGGAAGAGCATGGGGAACGGCCCGACGCTCGCGTTCGGGCCGACCAGGCCCAGGGCGACGCCGGTGGCGAGCACGGTGACGCTGGTGAGGACGACGAACGGCCCGAGGATGCGCAGCAGCGGCATCGGGGGGCCCTTGCGCTTGTAGACCGGGTGGCCGGTGTAGTAGCGGAAGAAGCGGTACCCGGTGGATGCCAGCTTCAGCGCCACCGGGCCTATGAGCAGGAAGCCCACGAAGAAGTGCGCGGTCAGCAGTTGGCCCAGGAAGAGGATGGTGACGCCCTCGATGGCGTACAGGACCAGCAGCAGCGCACCGGTGCCGGCGGTGAGGCGCTCGTTGCCCTCCGGGCCGCCCTCGTCGTGCGATTCTGCCTGTCCTTCGATCGGCGCCCTGCCGATGATCGAGGTCACTCGGCCGTCCTTCCGGTGGTCCGCGTCCCGGGCGGGCCGGGGCGGGAGCTCGTGGCGGTGAATGGTGGGGGGGCGGGCGGGCCGGCATGGGGGCGCCGGCCGCCGCGGCGCTCAGCAGTCTGCCTGAGCTGTGGTTAAGAAGTCGTTCACGTCCGGTTCGCGGACGGCCGGTCCAGGCGCAACGCCAGGACGGGGCAGCCCGCGACGGCCCGCCTGGCGTGGGCGAGGAGTTCCGGCGGCACCTCGGTGGACCGCAGGACGGGGTAGCCCCACTCGTCCAGGCCGATCAGCTCGGGCAGCAACTCGGCGCAGGCGCCGTGCCCTTCGCAGCCGATGCGGTTGATGCGCAGGGTGTGGTTGTCCGCCATGCCGCTCACCGCCAGTCCTGCGGGTCGGGCACGGTGGCGTCCGGAACATGGATGACGGCGGCCTTGTCGGCGGCCCGGCACGGGCCGTACCGCAGGTGGTGGCGGACGTCCTCGTCGAACAGCCGCAGCGCGGTGGCGGCCAGGCGTGACGCCCCGTCAGGGTGGCGGCAGGCGCCGCGTCCGGCGAGGAGCCCGACCCGGCGCTGGAGGCGCTCCAGCCGCGGGACGTCGAACCGTCCCCACGCCAGGTCCCCGAAGTCGGCCGCGACGGCGGGCAGTCCGAAGCGGCACGGGCCGCACTGCTGGGCGCTCTGCGCGCCGAGGTAGTCCAGGATGCGGGCGGTCTCGGCCAGTCCGCAGGCGTGCTGCGGCAGTGCCACGACGACTCCGGCGCCGGGGCCTGCGCCCAGCGCGGCCAGGTCGGACTTGGCGAACGGCACCCGCATCGCCTCGTCCGGCGACAGCCAGCTGCCGAAGAACCCGCCGAGCAGCAGCCCGCCGAGCGGGCCCGCGGGGCCGCCGGCGGTGGACAGCACCTCGCCGAGCGGCAGCGCCATCGGCACCTCGTAGACGCCGGGGGTGCGGACCGCGCCGGAGACCGTCACCAGGGTGGTGCCGGGCGCGTCGGCCCGCCCGGCGGTGCGGTACCACTCCGGGCCGAACCGGGCGATGAGCGCGAGGTGCGCCAGCGTCTCGACGTTGTCGATGAGGGTGGGCCGCCGGTCCACGCCCTTCTCGAAGGGGCGCGGCGGGGTGGGCAGCGGGCGGGCGTCGCCGCCGTTCAGCCAGCTCACCAGGGAGGTCTCCTCGCTGGAGACGTAGTGGTGCGGCAGCGCGTGGACCTGCGGGGTGACCGGGTCCAGGCCGTAGCGGCGGCGCTCCTCGACGGCGGCGCGCAGCGCCTGGATCTGCTCGCCGCGGCTGTGCGGCAGGCACAGGTGGATCTCGTTCGCCCCGACCGCGGCGGCGGCCAGCGAGGCCCCGTCCAGCACCAGGTGGGGCGCGAGGGTCAGCAGGATCTCGTCCTTGCGGCTGGCGGGCTCGCTCTCCATGCCGTTGGCGACGACCACGGCGGGTCCGCGCGCCTCGGCGACGGTGCGCAGCTTGCGGCCGGTGGGGAAGGCGGCGCCGCCGCGGCCGGTGAGCCCGGCCTCCTCCACGGCGCGCACCAGCGGCCGGGCGTTGCGGCGGCCGGTGGCGCGCGGCACCGGGGGCATCCCGTAGCGGCGCAGGTGTTCCTCGAGGCCGGCCGGCCCGCCGGTGGTGAACCAGCCGCTCAGCAGCCGGGTGCCGTACGGGCCGGTCGGATCGGACAGGCCCTGCGGATCGGCGAGCATGGTGCCGTCGTCGGTCACTCGGAGCCTCCTTCTCGCTGTTCCTGCTGTTCGTCCCCGTTGTCGTTCGAGTGGTGGCCCGGTACCGAGGCGGCCGGCGCGGAGCCGGTGCCACCCCCGGCCCGGTGCGCCCAGCCGGACTGCAGCGGGCCGGAGACCAGGAAGACGGCCAGCACCAGCGGGATCACCCCGGCGGCCACCCCGCCCCACAGCCGGGCGCCGGTGCGGCCCGGTCCGGCCCGGTACAGCCGCCACCACACCCCGGCCACCACGGCGGCCAGGCAGACCGCGTAGAGCAGCAGTTGCAGCGGCAGTTTGGTGTCGGTGCCGGTTCCCGCGGCGTGGAAGACGGCGACCGGCCAGGCCGCGTACGCCAGCCAGTGCACCGCCTTCCAGCGGCGGTGCCCCATGCGCAGCCGCATCGCGCTGGTCAGCGCCACGGCCAGCATCAGGTCGAACGCGACCGTGCCGAGCCCGAGCCACAGCATCCGGTAGGACGAGGTGAACGGCACGATGGCGGTCAGCCAGCTGAGGCTGACGAAGCTGTCGGCGATCGCCGTGACGATGTGCAGCCCGAGGAAGACCAGCGTCAGCACCGACAGGTTGCGGTGCAGCGTGGTCAGCTCGAAGCGGGCCATCCGGCGCGGCGCGTACCGCCCGCCGACGGCGATGCCGAGGGCGACGGACGCGGTGAGCAGCAGCAGCGCGACGGTGCCGCCCGCCCGGGTGGCGTACCACAGGGGGCTGGGCCCGCCCGCGGCGAGCTGGGTGAATCCGGTCATCGGGGGCCTCCCGGGTGGTCGTCGGGCCAGCCGCAGACGCAGATGACGGTGCCGTCGACCCGGACCAGCCGGGCGGGCAGTCCGGACCGCCGCAGCCGCTCCAGGGCCGGTTCGCCGAGCACGATCGCGGCGGTGGCTGCGGTGTTGGCGTCGACGCAGCTCGCGGCGGCGACGGTGACGGTCCGCCAGAACGGCTCCGGTATGTCGCCGGTCGCCGGGTCGACGATGTGGTGCAGGTCGCGGCCGCCGCGCCGCCAGGCGCGCACGGTGGTCCCGGAGGTGGCGAGGCCACCTCCGGTGACGGCCACGGTGGGGCCGTCCGCGTCGGGCCGGGCGTGGTCGTCGGCGACGGCGACGCGCCAGCCGCCCGCCGGGGCCGGGCCCGCGGCCGACAGGTCCCCGCCGAGGTTGACCAGGACACCGCGGCCGGTGGCCTCGGCGGCCTGCCGGGCGGCTCGGTCGGCGGCCAGCGCCTTGGCGGTGGCGCCCAGGTCGAGGGCGGTGCCCACCGGGAGCCGCAGCAGCCGGGCGGCGCGGTCGAACTCCACCGAGCGCCAGCCGGCGGACGGCCGGGCGGGCGGCGGCGGGCCGACGTCCTCGGGGCGCAGGGCCGCGAAGGTGCGGTCGTAGCCGAGCGCGCGCACCGCGCCGCCGACGGTCGGGTCCACCACTCCCCCGGTCGCCGCGGCGGCCCGCAGCGCCACCTCGACGGCCTCCGCGAACAGCGGGCCGACCCGGACCGGGGCGCCCGCGGCCGCGTTGGCCCGGGACAGTTCCGAGTCGGGCCGGAAGCGGCTGCACGCGGCGTCGATGGCGGCGAGTTCGCGTTCCAGGACGCGGCGCGCCACGGGCAGCGCGTCCGGGTCGGTGACCAGGAGCGCCGCGGTGGTGCCCAGCGCCGGGAAGGCGATCCGCGCGGGTTCGCAGGTGGCGGCGGTCATGACCCGCCCGTGGTGGTGTGCGAGGGCAGCGGCGTCGGGGTGGGCGGCGGCACGGCCGGCTGCGTCGGCGTCGGCGTCGGCGCGCTGGTGTGCCGGTGGGTCGGGGCCGGGTGGGCGGACGGGGTCCGGCTCGCGGGCTGCGAGGGGGTCGCCGCCGGGGTGGACGGTGTCGCGGGCGCGGAGGGCGCGGAGGGCGCCGTGTCGGGTGTGGGGGCCGGCGGGGTGGTGGGCGCGGACGAGTGGCCCGGCAGGGCCTCCGCGTATCCGGCCCCGAGGACCACGGAGCCGGCCGCGGCCGCCGCCGCCACCCAGCGCGTGGTGTTCCCCACCCGCCGCAGGCCCCGGTTCCGCCTGCGTACGGCTCCGCCGTCCGCGGTGTGGTGGTCGCGGTGGGACATGGATCCTCCGTAGGTTGGCTCGGCCATCGGTGGCCGCGGCCGGCGTCAGGGGCGCCGCCGGCCGCGGCCACGCTTGTACGTGTCCATTGACCAGCCTGCGGAAGAGGGCCTCGGGATCCTGTTCAGGAATCCTTCAGAACCGGCAAAGATCCGCGGCGGCCCGGGAAAAGCGCAGGCCGGGACCGGCGGAGTGTGACTCAGCTCTCAGCGGCGCGGCCTGCGGCGGAGGTCGTGGCGCGGTCGCGTCCGCGGCGCGGGGTGGGCAGGGTCAGCACCGCGGTCAGGCCGCCGCCGGGGGTCTCGCGCAGCTCGGCGGTGCCGCCGTTGGCGGTGACCAGCCGGTGCACGATCGCCAGGCCCAGGCCGCTGCCGCGGGCCTCCGGGTTGCCGAACCTGCGGAACGCGGTCTGCCGGGCCGTCTCGCTCATCCCGGGGCCGTTGTCGGACACCTTCAGGTCCACGGTGTCGCCGCGCGGCGTGCCGGTGATGTCGATGCGGCCGCCCTCCTGGACGGCCTCCAGCGCGTTGGCGATGAGGTTGTCCAGCACCTGCTCCAGGTCGCCGGAGCCGAGGGCGGCGGTCAGGCCGGGGCGGCAGTTCGCGGCGAGTTCGACGCGGCGCTCGTTGGCGACCGGCTCCCAGGCGGTCAGCCGCTCGGCGACCACCCGGTCCACCCGCACCGGCACCGGACGCGGCACCGCGTTCTCGGCCCGCGCCACCGCCAGCAGCCCGTCGACCAGCCGCGACAGCCGGGCGATCTCCTCCTGGGCGCCGGACAGCTCCACGGCCTGCTCGCCCTCGGCGTCGGCGGCGAGGAGGTCCAGCCGCAGCCGCAGCGCCGCCAGCGGGGTGCGCAGCTGGTGCGAGACGTCGGCGACGACCGCCCGGTGCCCGTGCACCATGGCCTCCATGCGCGCGGCCATGGTGTTGAACGTGGCGGCCAGCCGCCGCACCTCCTGCGGCCCGTCCGCGGCCGGGGCCCGCACGTCCAGCGAGCCCTCGCCGAGCCGCTGGGCCGCCGCGTCCACCGCGCGCAGCGGCCGGCCGACCCACCGGGCCAGCCGCCCGGCCACCAGGACCGCCCCGACCAGCACGCCGATGCCGATGATCGCCAGCCAGCCCCACAGCACCATGATCTTGTGGTGCAGCGGTTCGGCGGAGCGGCTCAGGACGGCGACGCCGGTGGTCTCCGAGGTGTCGCCGATCGGGACCGCGGTCATCAGCCACTGGTCGTCCTCGACGGCCCGGGTCTCGTTGTGCTCCAGCACCTCGTGGACCAGCCGGGCGGTGTCCCGGCCGCCGGTGCCGGGGCAGTCGGTGGACAGCACGACGCCGCCGCGGCGGTCGTAGACGCTCGCGCAGTCGCCGCGCTGCCTGGCCAGGTCGAGGAGCCGGCGGGCGGGCGCGTCGGAGCGGTGGTCGGACAGGTGCTCCTCGGCCGCGGAGGCGATGGTGCGGGTCGCGGCGGCGGCGTCGTCCCGGAAGGAGACGTCCTCCCGCGCGGTCATGGAGTACCCCAGCGGCACCACGGCCAGCACCAGCAGCGCGGTGATCAGGGCGAGGACGCTCAGGGCGATGCGGCGGGTCAACGCTCAGCTCAGCCTCTCCGGGACCTCCGCCAGGCGGAACCCGCGTCCGTAGACGGTCTCGACCAGCCCGGGGACGCCCAGCTTGCGGCGCAGCGCGGCCATGTGGACGTCCAGGACCTTGGTGGGCCCGTACCAGTGGGCGTCCCAGGCGCGCTCCAGGATCTCCTGCCGGGTCACCACCCGGCCCGGGTCGACGGCGAGGCAGTGCAGGATGTCGAACTCCTTCGGGGTCAGGGCCACCTCCCGGCCGGCCACCGAGACCTTGCGGGTGCGCGGGTCGACGCTGAGCGGGCCGTGGGTGAGCAGCTCGGGGCCGGACGGCCGGGTGCGCCGCAGCACGGCGCGCATCCGGGCCAGCAGCTCGGCCAGGCCGAACGGCTTGACCAGGTAGTCGTCGGCGCCCTCGTCGAGGGCGGCCACCCGGTCGCCCTCCTCGCCGCGGGCGGTCACCACGATGATCGCCAGGTCGGACTGGCGGCGCAGCAGGCGGCAGATCTCCACCCCGTCCACGTCGGGCAGCCCGAGGTCGAGCAGCACCACGTCCGGTGTGGGGACGGCGGTCAGCGCCGCCCGGCCGGTCTCGACGCTGCGCGCCTGGTACCCTGCCCGGTCCAGACCGCGGACCAGCGATCTGGCGATCCCCGGGTCGTCCTCGACGACCAGCACCTTCAGTGCGTCGCCGGTCGTCCCGGACTCCATGCCCTGTGCCATGGCCCCCAGAGTAGGGTGCCGCGCCGCGCCCTGATCCGGGGCGTTTCCTTCCTTAGCCGGTTCTGAAGGTTTCCCGAACGGGATTCCAACGACCTGCCCGCCATGCTGGTCGTGGGCAACTTGCTTACGCACATGGAGGTTGGGGCCAATGCCGAGTCCCGCACCGTTCGCCGACCCGGATCCGCTGCGGGCGCGCGAGCGCGGACTGCACCGGGTGAGCAGCGCGACCCGCTGGACGGCGACCGCCGCCGCGGCCGGGGCGCTCGTCCTGGGCGCGGGGTACGCCCACGCGGCGACCTCCGGCACCTCCGGTTCCCCCGCGGCTCCGGCCCGGCACGCCCAGCCGGCCCCGCCCGCCGACGACGGCGGCACCGGTGACGACGGCGGTTTCACCCTCCAGCCGCCCGTCCAGGCGCCGCAGCCGGTGCAGCAGGGCCCGCAGACCACCACGGGAGCGTCCTGACCTGGTCGGATCAGGACGCGCCGGGTCGGTCCGGCCGGAGCCGTGCGGGAGCGGCGATCGGCCGGACCGGCCCGGGTTCGTTGGTGCCCGGACCCTGAGATCTCTCAGGTACCCCGAAGCCACCTCCCCGGCAGACTGAGCCGCGTGCGGCAGTGGCGGGCCAGAACGGCCCGCCACCGGCACCGCACACACTCAAAACGGGGAGTGGCATTCCATGCGTAGCATGCGCAAGATCGGCACGACGGTGGCCGCACTGGCGGTGGCGGCGGGAGTCACCGTGGTCATGGGGGCGGGCACCGCCTCCGCCGACTCCGTCCAGACGTTCCGGAACGGCGCGACCGGCGACTGTCTGGACGACAGTGCCGCC
>JBEHXI010000236.1:0-11303 GCA_048498775.1 Actinomycetota bacterium
AGGGCCGGCTCCCCCTTCGGGGAACCGGCCCTGACCCGCAGCCTGCCTACCGCTTACCGCCTACAGCCCGCAGGTGCCGCCGTCCACGTGGAAGTAGCGGGCGTTGGCCCAGCGGCACAGCCGGATGCCGACCGCGACGCCCACGATGGTGATCAGGGCGGGCAGGTACCCGCTGGCGACCTGGATGATCGGGATCGCCGGGCAGCCGCCCGAGATCGCCCAGCCCGCGCCGAACAGGATGGCGCCGGGGATCACGCCGCCGTGCAGGCGCCCGGGGTTGCGGCGGACCCGCAGCAGGAGGAAGGCGCACGCGATGATCGCGACGCCGCCGGCGAAGGACAGGAACATCCGCAGGTCCTGGAAGGTGAACATGCGGTTCAGCTGGGCGTAGTCGCCGAAGCCGATGTTGGTGACGGTGAAGCCGAGAGCCAGTCCGGTGAGGACGGTGACCAGCAGAAGTCCGCCCCGGGTACGCATCAGATCACCTTCCACAGGAGGAACGACACCCCGACGGCGGTGCCGAAGAAGACGGCGGTCGCGACGATGCTGACCGGGTTCAGCCGGCCGCAGCCGCTGAGCCCGTGGCCGGAACTGCACCCGCCGGCCAGCCGGGTGCCGAAGCCGACCAGCACGCCGCCCAGGAACAGCAGGCCGACCATGGTGAGCGGGTCGGAGGTGACCAGGTCCCGGAAGCCCGGGCCCATGTCGTAGCGGATGTGGAACCGCCCCGACGTGACGGCGGCGATCAGTCCGCCGAGGAAGACCGATATCAGCAGGGCGGCCTGGGTGGCCACCGGGGCCGGTCGCCGGCTCGCCAGCGAGAAGCCCTCGTCGGACGCCGGTTCGATGTCCGCGTGCACCGGCTCCGGCTCGGCGACCGGCGGCTGCTCGAAGATGTTCGGGTCGGTGTAGGGGCTGTAGGGCGCGGCGGGTGCCGCGGGCCCGGCGGGGACGGTGCCGAAGTGCTCGGCGGTCGCGGCGGCGAGTGCCTCGGCGAGAGCGTTCTCGTCGGTGAACTCGGCCTCCATCCGCTCCAGATCGCGTTCACGCCGCCAGTGCAGCACGCGATCCCACGCACCCGACACACCGAGCGTCCGTTGGTCGGTGGCGAGGGTGTAGAAGATGGTGACCACGGCGAGCCCGACAGCGCCCGCCCACCAGGGCCAGTAGCTACTCATGCGGGGCCTCTCATCCAGTCGGTGAACCGAGCCAGCAAGCCGCGTCTCTGATTCGGCGCTCGCCGGCTGCGCCGATCGGGGCCGACTGGTGGCTGCGGAACCTGTGAGGGGGGTGATGGCTGGTGGTGGTGCCATCCCGGTCCCGGCGAGGGTACCGGGTCATGGGCGGACGGGTACCCCGGCACCGGGAACTCCGGCGGCGGGTACCCGCGCCCGGACGGCCCCGGGTGTCCGCCCGGTGACCCCTGGAACCACGGGTCGTGGTCCGCTGCCGGCGGGTTGGGCCGCGGCGGCGGAGCCTGCCTCGGTGCCTGCCGGGGGGTCTGCCCCGGCTGCGCCGCGACGGGCCGGCCGGTGCTGGTGGGACGTCCGAGGTGCTGGGCGTGGCGCCCGTTGGGCAGCAGGGTGATGGGCACGCGCTCACCGGTGAGCGACAGCTTGAAGCGTGCGCACTCGTGCCACTGGTCCGCGCTGTCGCAGTAGTAGTCGCGCCAACCCTGCAGGCTCGCCTTGAGTAAGGGGAAAAGGGGGCATCCTACGGCGTGTGAGCAACCCACGTCGTTCCCTTCTTGCCGGCACGAACCACCCGTGACGGGTGGGGGCCGCCGGTCTCGGTTCTTTTCCTTGCCGCGCCCGGTTGACGATCTCAAGGCGCCGGAGAATGCACGGCCTCATATGTGACTACGCGTCACCCGCGTGCTTCCGTCGATCCAATCATTGTTGGCGCGTCCCGGGCAACCTTAGGAGGTTTTTATCTCGACAACCAAGACAATTTGTGTCGCGAAGTGAGATACGCCACGCCGATAAATACACCCGGGGGTATAAGGAGGGCGGGTTTTTCCGCCATCCGCCGTGATCCGTTCCGGAAGTGATCCGGCGCACTCGCGGGCGGCCGCGGCGGGGCGGCCGCCGCCCCGCCGCGGCCCGTCGAGGGCTTCCCCGTGCGGGGGTTGGGCGGACGTGCCGCACGGTACCGCGAGTGACCTGCGTGAAGCCCGTGATCGTTGAGGGGCTAATCTTGCGGCGATACCCACCGGGGCATCACACTGGGGCATCACTCCGGTTTCCAGGGCACCGGTGGGTCCGACATGTCCGGGCATCAGTGATTCACGCAATTCCACGGAGACGTTTTCCGGCGGCGGCGCGCGCGTCAGTCCGGTGCGGCGGGTCGGATATCGGAATTCGCAAAACAAAGACGTTGATGGAGGTAGTCATGTGTCAACGTGCCATCTGTCCGACGTGCCGGAAGGCCACTTACCAGGGGTGCGGAAACCACATCGAGCAGGTGCTCGCCGGTGTGCCGGCGGACCAGCGCTGCGCGTGCGGGCCGCTGAACGGCCGGCGGGCGCGTGCCGCGGCACCGAAGGCGCCGGCGCACGGTCAGCCGAAGGGCGGTTGGTGGAGCCGGCTCGTCGACTGGGCCAAGGGCCCGGCGTGAGGTCATGGGTCTGAGGAGGCGCGCGAGAGGCCGGGCAGGCCAAGCGTCGCGCCACCCTCGGACCCCGCGGGTGCAGGATCGCGGTCCGGGACCGGGCCCAGACCGCGAAACGCCCCGCCGGGCACGGCGATCCGGCCCCGGACGCACGCTTGGAGCGGCCCTGGCGACGGCCCAAAACCGGCCACCGGCCCGCCTTCCGGACCCCGTCACGACTCCTTGACGGAATTGGTCCAGTCCAATAGCGTCCTAGCCCCCCACACATGACGACGGGCCGGCACCCCCACGTTCCCGCTGTGCCCGTCCTCTCCTCAGGAGTCGTCCGTGATCTCCAGACGTTCCCTGTTATCGGCGGCGGGGCTCGCCACCGTCACCGCCGCCACCGCCCCCCTGTGGTCCGGCGCCCTGGCCCCCCGCGCGTCGGCCGCGACCGCCTCGCTCCCCATCGCGCTGCGGAACAGCTCCGGCAGCGCCACCGCCTACGCCTACATCAGCGGCGCCGACAGCTCCGGCCGGCCCGGATTCGTGGGCGCCGACGGGCGGTTCAACCGGCTGCCGAGCCCCTCGTCGAACCTCACCCCGGCGCCCGACTACGCCATACCGCTGGGCTCCTCCGGATCCGCGGCCACCCAGGTGCCGCTCGCCGACTACGTCATCGGCGGCCGGGTCTGGTTCTCCGTCGGCCGGAAGATCCAGTTCTTCGTCAACCCGCCCGGCGCCGCGGGCGGTGTACCCGGCCTGGTGCAGCCCGCGTTGACCGCCTCCGACCCCAACTGGTCGACCAACTGGACGTTCTGCGAGTTCACGTACAACAGCAGCAATCTGTACGCGAACATCAGCTACGTCGACATGGTCGCCCTGCCGGTCTCGATGGCCAGCACCGGCAGCGCCGGCGCCCAGTCCGTCAGCCCGCTGCCGGCCGGCGCCCTCGCCTCCATCGCCTCCGGACTGCGGGCCCAGCACACCGCCGACGGCGCGCCCTGGGACCAACTCGTCGCCACCGACTCCTCCGGAGCGGTGCTGCGCGTCCTGGCCCCCGCGCACTCGCCCACCGGCTTCGGCACCTACTGGGACTCCTACCTCAACGCGGTCTGGGACCACTACCGCACCACCACCCTGACCATCGACGGCCAGGGCGGCATCGGCACCTACTCCGGCACCGTCTCCGGCGACGTCCTGGTCTTCGCCGGCCTCGACACCAACGGCGTCCCCTTCACCAAGCCCAGCGCCACCGACATCTTCGGCTGCGCCAGCGGCCCGCTCTACAACTCCGGTGCCGACGCGCGCTCCGCCGTCGCCGCCCGCCTCGCCGCCGCGATCAACCGCAGCACCCTGCTGGTCAGCGGCGGATCGAACCAGCCGAACGGCGTCACGCCCGCGCAGTACTACCAGGACGCGACGACGAACCACTACGCGCGCCTGGTCCACCAGTACGCGAGCATCGGCTACGCCTTCCCCTATGACGACGTCGGCCCGACCGGCGCCCCGCCCGTGGACGGTCACCTCCAGGACCCCGCCCCCACCTCCTGGACCATCACGCTCGGCGGGTGAGCCGCCTCCGGCACCGGACGCTTCCGGTGCCGGACGCGGCGAAGCACCGAAGCACACCACTCCGCACCGCCGCCACCGGCACGTGTGCGTGGCGGCCGACCACATCTTCGGAGCCGCAGGTGATATCAGCGAACCCCAAGAACCGCGCCCCGCGGGGCGTGCGCGCGTACCTCAGACACTGCCGCAAGGAGGCGGCACTGGTGGCGGTGGGCCTGCTCGCCGTCTTCGCGGCCTTCCCGGCCCCGGCGGGCGCCGTGACGGTGCCCCCGCCGCCGTCGGGTTGGTCGACCGTGTTCAGCGACGACTTCTCCGGCGCCTCCGGCAGCGCGCCGTCGTCCGCGAACTGGATGTACGACACCGGTCCCGGCTCGAACTTCGGCACCGGCGAGATCGAGACCATGACCAACTCGACCGCCAACGTCCACCTCGACGGCAACGGCCACCTGGACATCACCGCGCTGAACAGCGGCGGCAACTGGACCTCCGGCCGGATCCAGACCACCAGCGCCAACGTGGGCGCCCCGGCCGGCGGCAAACTGGAGGTCACCGCCTCCATCCAGCAGCCGAACCCGGCGAGCGGCGCGGGCTACTGGCCGGCGTTCTGGATGCTGGGCCCCGGGCAGTGGCCGGAGAACGGCGAGATCGACATCATGGAGGACGTCAACGCGCTCTCCGACGTCGCCGGCACCATCCACTGCGGCACCTACCCGGGCGGCCCCTGCAACGAGGGCAACGGCATCGGCAGCGGCCTGCGCGCCTGCCCCGGCTGCCAGACCGGCTACCACACCTACTCGATGATCCTGGACCGGACGAACACCTCCGCCGAGTCCATCACCTTCTACCTCGACGGCTCCCAGTACTTCAGCGTCACCGAGAGCCAGGTCGGCACCTCCACCTGGCAGCAGGCGTTCGACCACAACCTGTCGATCATCTTCGACCTCGCCATGGGCGGCGGCTTCCCCAACGGCCAGTGCGGCTGCACCACGCCCACCGGCTCCACCACCTCCGGCGGCACGATGAGCGTCGGCTACGTGGCCGCCTACACGACCAACGGCGGCGGCAGCGGCGGCGGCTCGGGATCGACCGGCCAGATCACCGGCTACGGCGGCCTCTGCCTGGACGACCGCTCGGCGAGCACCGCCAACTACAACCCCGTCCAGGTCTACACCTGCAACGGCACCAGCGCCCAGCAGTGGACCTTCGTCCAGGCCGGCACCACCCTGCACGTGCTGGGCAAGTGCCTGGACGTCTACGCGGCCGGCACGGCGAACGGCACCGCCGTGGACCTGTACGACTGCAACAACACCGGCTCCCAGGTGTGGATCCCGCAGTCCAACGGCACCCTCTACAACCCCCAGTCCAACAAGTGCCTGGACGACCCCAACTCGTCCACCACCCCGGGCACCCAGGTCCAGATCTGGGACTGCACCGGCGCCGCCAACCAGGTCTGGAACCTCCCCTCCTGACCTGAGGCGCGGCTGACGGCGGGCGGCGTCAGGGGCACCACAAGCCCCTCACGCCGCCCGCGGGACGGACCCCCGGCCGGCCCGCTTGGGCGACGCTTCGAGCGAGCCTCCGAACGCGCCGTGCGATGCGGGACCATGGAGCGCATGACTCCACCACCCGACGGCCGGTCAGCGGGGGGCCGAATCAGCGCCTGGTTCCGGTCCGTATCGCCGGAGGGCCGGCTTCCCCACGACGCCGACGGGCGGTGGGCGCCGCGGCTCGGCGCCGATACCGGCCGACTGCGGTCGGGTGCGGTCACCGCGGCGGCGTCACTCGTTCGCACCGCGGTCTCCGGTGACGTGCGGATGCCGCAGGACCGGTGGTCCGGAGCCCGGGGCCGTCGCACACTGATCGCGTCGGCGGCGGTGGCGATCGGACTGTGGGGCGCCATACAGTCCTACCGGGGAGTCTGGCCCGACGCGCTGCTGACCGGAGCACTCGCCGTCCTCACCGGCGCATCCGTACTGCTGGCCCACCGCCGTCCGCTGGGTGCCTGGCGCCTGGTGGTCGTGCTGCTGGCCGTCCTCCCGGCGCTGCCGTTCGAGCCCGATGTCGTGGTGAACCTGCAGTACACGTGGATGTGGGGACCGTACTGGCTCGACGCCGCCGCCGCGCTCGTGCTGTACGCGGTTGCCGAGTGCCGCGGGCCCGCGGAGCTGGTGTGGGTATGGCTGATCACGTTCGGCGCCACCGGCCTGCACGGAATCCACGGGCTGGGCGCGGTCCTGGTGGCGGCCTCGATCGCGGGGATCCTGCTGGCGGGTTACACGTCCCAGTTGCGCCGGCGCGCCGGGGAGCAGGAACTGCGGCAGGCCGAGGCGCGGGCCACCGCCGTGGCGCTGGAGGAACGTTCGCGTATCGCTCGCGAGCTGCACGATGTGGTCGCGCACCATATGTCGGTGCTGGCGCTGCGGGCGGACTCCGCTCCCTACCGGTTGCCGGAACTGAGCGCAGAGGCGCGCACCGAGTTCGCGGAGATCCACGCGACAGCGCGTGAGGGGCTGACCGAGATGCGCAGGCTGCTCGGAGTGCTGCGTGATGACGAGCGGTTCCCGGCGGACGCTCCGCAGCCCGGGCTGGAGGAGGTCGGGCGGCTCGTCGCGCGGCTGCGTGACGCCGGGACCGCGGTGTCCCTCTCCCTGCCCTCCGCGGTCGGTGAACTCCCCGCGGGTCTCGCGCTGTCCGCCTACCGCATCGTGCAGGAGGCGCTGAGCAACGCGGCGTTGCACGCACCGGGCGGAGCGGTGCGCGTCGAGGTCGGAGTCCGGGGCGGCGCGCTCCGGATCGAGGTGCGCAACGAACCGGGTGCCCCGGGGCCGCGCACGGACAGCGACCGGAAACGGCGCGGACTGGTCGGCATGCGCGAGCGGGTGAGCATGCTCGGTGGCAGCCTGGAGACCGGCCGCACGCCTGACGGCGGGTTCACCGTCAGCGCGACACTGCCGCTCGACGACGCCGTGGGAGGAACCCGGTGACCATCACCGTGCTGATCGCCGACGACCAGACCATGGTGCGGGAGTGCTTCCGCGCGGTGCTGGCCGCTCAGCACGACATCGAGGTCGTCGCCGAGGCGGGAGACGGCGAGCAGGCCGTGCGGGCAGCGCTCGAACTGCGGCCTGCCGTGGTGCTGATGGACGTCCGGATGCCGGTGCTGGACGGCTTGGCGGCCGCCCAGCGGATCAGCGACGCCTGGCCCGGCGAGGACGGCCCCCGCGTCCTGATGCTGACGACGTTCGACCTCGACGACTACGTCTACCGCGCTCTGCGCGGCGGAGCCAGCGGCTTTCTCCTGAAGGACGCGCCACTCACCGACCTGGTCAACGCCGTGCGCGTGGTCGCGACGGGCAACGCCCTGTTCTCGCCGACGGTGACCAGGCGACTTGTCGCGGACTTCACGCGGCACCACCCGCGCGGGCCGGTGCACCGGGACCTGGCGGGACTGACCGCGCGGGAACGGGAAGTACTCACGCTGCTGGCCAGGGGCCTGTCCAACGGTGAGATCGCCGAGGCGCTGACGATCGTCGAGCAGACCGCCAAGACCCATGTGAGCCGGGTACTGACCAAGCTCGGGTTGCGGGACCGCGCCCAGGCCGTGGTCATCGCCTACGAGTCCGGGCTGGTCGTCCCGGGTGAGTGATACGCCGGTAGTACGACGCGCGAGGGCGGGTACCGGGGAGGAACGCAAGGACGGCTCCTCGGCGCGACGCGCTGCGTTCGGCGGTTTCCTAACGTCCTGACTCGGCCGGCCGACCGACCGGCCCCGAGCCGGAGGACGTGTCACCGTGCATCGTGGACATCGAACGTATGGGCTCTATCGGCTGCGCCGTCGTCCGGACGCCATCGCCGCAGTGGTGTTCGTCGGCGTGTCCGTGGTGTGCTGGTCGCGCGGTTGGCGACTGGGCATCGACGACGCGGTGTACCGGGCGGGGGCCTGGGCTGTGCTGCACGGCGAACCGCTCTACGGGCCGTTGGCCGCGTTGCCGCCCTGGCCCGGTGCTCGTGGGCTCCCGTTCACCTACCCGCCGGTCGCGGCAGTGATGTTCACGCCGCTGACCCTGCTCCCGCTCCAGTTGGCGTGGGGCCTGCTCGCGGTGGCGTCCGCTCTGGCGGTGGGTTTCGTGACACGGGTCAGCGCCGGGGACTTCGCGAGCCTGCGGCCGGCGTTCGCGGGACCGGTGATCGCCGCAGGGGTGTTCGCCCTCGAGCCGGTATGGCGCACCGTGGGACTGGGCCAGGTGAACGCGGTACTCATGGCGTTGGTCGTGCTCGACGTCGTGGTCCTGCCGCCCGCTCGGTGGCGTGGCCTGCTGATCGGGCTGGCCGCCGCGGTCAAGCTGACCCCGTTGGTGTTCGTGGCGCATCTGGCCGTGATCGGCCGACGCGCGGACGCCGTAAGGGCGTTGGCGACCTTCATCGCGCTGAACGCGCTCGGCGCCGTGCTCCTTCCGCAGGAAACCGTCCGGTTCTGGAGTTCGCAGCTGCTCGGTGGCAACGACGCCACGACGAACTCATGGGTCGGAAACCAGTCGCTGAACGGCCTGATCCAACGGGTCACCGGCGAGGCGAGCTGGGCCTTCGCCGCAGCGGTCCTGGCAGGACTGGCGTGCCTCGGTGCCGCGCTGCCACTGGCACGGCGGCTTCACGCGCGAGGCGAGCTCCTGGGCGCACTACTGGTCACCGCGTTCGCCGGCGTACTGGCCAGCCCGATCTCCTGGAGCCACCACTGGGTGTGGGTCGTCCCGGTGGCCGGCCTGCTGGTGCGGCGGGCGGCACGGTCCGCCTCAACCGGCCCCGTCGCGATGCTCGCCGGGCTGGCCGCCGTGTTCTCCGGCTGGACGCTGGCAGCGGTGCCGTCGGGCGACCACCGCGAGGTCCGCTGGAACGTCGTCCAGATGCTCCTCGGTAACGCCTACGTCCTTGCCGCGTTGGCCGTCCTCCTCGGCTTGCGGCTGTTCCGGGGCCAACGCCCACCGCTCGACGGCGGCGAGCGCTCCGATGACGTTCCCGCCGATCGTGGACAGCGGTGGCTTTCGCTGCGGGGGCGCGGTCTCGCCGCTGTCGGACAGCGGGGTGCCGCTGGAGGAGATCTCCTGGTGGGTCGGGAACTCCGGGACCGCCATGACGGAAGAGGTCTGCCACAGGCAGTTCCGGCCGGTGATCCGGACAGGTGCGGTGGTGGTGGACGGCATTTTCACGACCGCCCGAAACGCTGGTCACGCGGTTGGACACGCAGCATGCGTCAGGGCCGGTCTCCCTTTTCGGAAAACCGGCCCTGACCTGCGTTTCACCTGGTCGGGGTGGCGGGATTTGAACCCACGGCCTCTTCGTCCCGAACGAAGCGCGCTACCAAGCTGCGCCACACCCCGGTGCAACGAGGATTACTCTAGCGGACCCGCAGCCGGAGACGAAATCCGGTTTCGGCGGGGCGGCCCCGGCGGGGGCCGGGACGGCGCAGCTCAGCGCCCCGCCCCGGCCGACCCGTGCCCGCTCACGGTCCTCAGCGCCCCCGCCCCGCCGTCAGGGTCAGCAGGGTGGCCTCCGGGGGGCAGGCGAAGCGGACCGGGGTGTAGCGGTTGGTGCCGCAGCCCGCGGAGACGTGGAGGAAGGAGCGGTGCCCGCCCGCGCGGTGGGTGGACAGGCCCTTGACGCGGTCGGTGTCCAGGTCGCAGTTGGTGACCAGGGCGCCGTAGAAGGGGATGCACAGCTGGCCGCCGTGGGTGTGGCCGGCCAGGATCAGCGGGTAGCGGTCGGCGGTGAAGGCGTCCAGGACGCGCAGGTAGGGGGCGTGGACCACGGCGAGGGAGAGGTCGGCGCCGGTCTCCGGGCCGCCGGCCACGAAGCCGTAGCGGTCCCGCCTGATGTGGGGGTCGTCCAGGCCGGTGAGGGCGATCTCGATGCCGTCGTCGAGCTTGAGGCGGCCGCGGGTGTTGTTCAGCCCGACCCAGCCCGCCGAGTCGAAGCCGTCGCGCAGCTCGGGCCAGGGGTTGTGGATCGCGCCGCGGACCGGGGTGCCGCCGTTGAGGCCGTGGCGGCCGGTGGCCTTGGCGACCAGGTAGCGGGCGGGGTTGCGCGGCTTGGGGCCGTAGTAGTCGTTGGACCCGAAGACGTAGGCGCCGGGGAGCCGCATCAGGGGGGCGAGGGCGTCCAGGGTCTCGGGGACGGCCTCCGGGTCGGAGAGGTTGTCGCCGGTGTTCACCACGAAGTCGGGGCGCAGCGCGGCGAGGGACCGCAGCCAGTTCTGCTTCTTGCGCTGGCCGCGGACCATGTGGATGTCGGAGATCTGCAGGACGCGCAGCGGCCGCATCCCGGGAGGCAGGATCGGCACCTCCACCCGTCGCAGCCGGAAGGAGCGGACCTCGATCCCGGCGGCGTACCCGACCGCGGCGGCGCCGGCCGCCGCCATGCCCAGAGGAATCCCGTAACGAGCGCGCATTCGCCCATCGTCGCAGACGCCGGGGGGTTGGGGCGCCGGACGCCCGTTCCGTCGGCGGCTGCGAAGCCGGCGGCTCGGAGCCGGCGGCTCCAAATGCGCGGGACCCGCGGCGGGCGCCCGTGGCAGACTCGATCACATGACCACGACGCTCAAGCAGCGGCTCCAGGACGACCTCACCACGGCCATCAGGGCCCGTGACGAGCTGCGCTCCTCCACCATCCGGCTGACCCTCGCCGCCATCACCAACGAGGAGGTCGCGGGCAAGACGGCCCGCGAGCTGTCCGACGACGAGGTGCTGAAGGTGATCGCGCGGGAGGCCAAGAAGCGCCGGGAGGCGGCGGAGGCGTTCGCGCAGGGCGGCCGGGCGGAGTCGGCCGAGCGGGAGCGGGCGGAGGGCGAGGTGCTGGCGGAGTACCTGCCCCGGCAGCTGACCGACGAGGAGCTGTCCGTGCTGGTCGCCGAGGCGGTCGCGGAGGCGGCGGCGCAGGGCGCGGAGGGCCCGCGGGCGATGGGCGCGGTGATGAAGCTGGCCAACGCCAAGGTGGCGGGCCGCGCGGAGGGCGGCCGGGTCGCCGCCGAGGTCAGGCGCCTGCTGGGCACGTGAGCACGTGAGCACGTGAGTACTGAGAACGGGGGATGCGGCTCGTCGAGGAAGCGCAGACGAACAAGGCTCCCATCCAGGCCTTCGCCGATCGCATCG
>JBEHXI010000237.1:0-11264 GCA_048498775.1 Actinomycetota bacterium
GCGTCGGCGGGGTCGAAGCCCGGCCGGCCCGGCCCGCGCAGCAGGGTCAGCACCCCGAGCGTCCGGCCCCGGCTGCGCAGCACCGAGCAGAGCGCGTGCACCGTCTCCGCCGGCCACAGCCGCTCGGCCGCCCGTCCCGGGGACAGGCCGGTGGAGCGCACCGAGCCGGTCCGCTCCAGCGCCTGGAGCGCCGGGTGCCCGGCCGGGTACGGGACGGGAACGCCCGCGGCGGCGTCCGGCGGGCAGGGCCCGGGGCCGCCCGGCGCGCACGCCGACCGCACCAGCGTCCCGCCCGCGCCCACCACGTCGATCAGCGCCTGGTCGGCGTAGCCGGCGAGCACGTAGTCCAGGTAGCCGGCCGCCGCCTCGGCCGGGTCCTCGCACTCGGCGGCGGCCTGCCCGGCGCGGCGCAGCTGGGTGACCCGGAACCGCAGCTGCGCGGCGCGCTGCTCGGCCGTCTTCTCCGCGGTGATGTCGTGGAACATCCAGCCCACGCCGAGCGGCACCGGCTCCTCGCCCAGCGGCGAGCCGAGGCGCACGAAACCGCTGCGCCAGCAGAAGCGCCCGCACTCGCCGTCCCGGCGCAGCCCCACCCACAGGTCGACGGTGGTGGGCGGCGCCTCCTCGGCGAGCACCCGCTGCACCACGCTCTCCAGCTCCGCGACGCCCTCGCCCAGCACCTCGGCCAGCGGGCGGCCGAGCAGCGCCTCGCGGTCGGAGCGCAGCGCCCGGGCCGCGGCGCCGTTGACGACGGCGGGCCGCAGGTCGGCGTCGATCAGGACGACGCCCCAGCCGGCGTCCTGGAACAGCGCGTCGCTGAGCGCGATGGACCGCTCCAGGTCGATCTGGGCGTGCACCTCGGAGAAGGCGCAGTAGACGCCGACCGGGCGGCCGTCCGGCGCGTGCACGGCGGCGGTCTGCGCGCGCACCAGCACCCGGTGGCCGTCCTTGGTCAGCAGCGCGAACTCGTGGACATGGCGGCCGGGTCCGCTCATGGCGCCGAGCAGCCGGCCCATCAGCTCGTCGGCGTCGGCGGCGCGCACCGCCCAGCCCGCCAGCCCGCGGCGGCCCACCGCGTCCTCGGCGGACCAGCCGAGCAGCCGGGTGGCCTCGGCGTTCCAGTGGGTGACCACGCCGTCCTGGTCGAAGGCGCACAGGGCGGCGTCCATGCTGTCGAGGAGAGCGGCGAGGAGCTGCTCGTCACCACCGCTCAGCGGCTTCGCGTCAGCGTCGGAGGGCACACCACCCATTCAAGCGCGCTGTGACGCACCCCACACCGCCTTCGCAAAAATCCCTTGTTCCTGGCCGGAAGGGTCCTTATGGTTGCCAGTACACGGAAAGGAGGTGGTCCGAAGAATGAGTGCTTATCGGACGCGTGAGGTGACTGCGGGCTGACGCCGCGCACCTTGCTCGCCGTGTGGCGGGCCTAATCCAACGCAGTCACCCGACCCGTGGGCTACCGGACTCGTCCGGCCGGTCCTGGTGAGCCTCGCGAGAGAGCTCCCAGGCAGCAGCCCACGGGTCGTCTGCGTGTCCGGCCCCTCCCCTGATCCGGCTCCCGGCCCGTCTTCGGGTCCGGCTCCCGGGTCGCCGGTGGGAGCCGTCCGGCCGTTCCGCAGTACCGTTCAAGGGTGCGCAGAATCGCTTCCGCGCTCACCTCGGCCGGCCCGCCCGGTGGCACCGAGTGCCACTGTCCCTCGTCAGGGGCAGAGCCGTTCGACGCGCCACCCTTCCCCCGCACGGGTGAAAACCAGCCGGTCGTGCAGCCGGTTCTCGCGCCCCTGCCAGAACTCCACCCGCTCCGCCGCCACCCGGTAGCCGCCCCAGTGCGGCGGCGCCGGCACCGACTCGCTCTCCGGGTAGCGGGCGGCCAGCTCCGCGTACCGGCGCTCCAGCTCCTCCCGCGAACCGACCGGCCGGGACTGCTCGCTCGCCCAGGCGCCCAGCTGGGAGCCGTGCGGCCGGCTGCGGAAGTACGCGACGGTCTCGTCCCTGCCGACCCGGGCCACCGGTCCGCAGACGATGACCTGCCGGGCGATCGGGTGCCACGGGAAGAGCAGCGACGCCTGCGGATTGACCTCCAGATCGCGGCCCTTGTGGGACTCGTAGTTGGTGTAGAAGACGAAACCGCGGCGGTCGTAGCCCTTCAGCAGCACGGTGCGCGCGCTCGGGTGCCCGGTGGCGTCCGCGGTGGCCACGACCATGGCGTTCGGCTCGGTCATCCCGCTGCGCGCCGCGTCGGCGAACCAGCGGGCGAACTGCTCGTACGGATCGTCCGCCAGATCCTCCTCGGCCAGTCCGCGCGCCTGGTAGTGGGCCCGCATCTCGGCGGGGTCGGGGTGGCCGACACGGGCAGGGGTTTCGGGGTCAGCTTCACGGCGAGGCACCCGCACATCTTGCAGCACGGCACGGTGTGCCGGACGTCACCCTTCCCGGCGGCACTCAGTGGCAGCACAATTGCGCGTTGGACAGCTGTGGCCTCTCGACATCAAGAGATATCGTGCTGCCCCGGCGCCTACCCCCGGCATCGACGTTGGGTGACCCATACCCATACCGGGCATGACCGGGATTGTCCAGAGCTACGGCGACACAGCCGCCACACAAGCCTCTCGTCGACCACATCTTGAGGAGCCGCCTGATGTCCGATTTCGTCCCCGGACTCGAAGGAGTCATCGCGTTCGAGACGGAGATCGCCGAACCCGACAAGGAAGGCGGCTCGCTGCGATACCGCGGCGTCGACATCGAGGACCTGGTCGGTCACGTGTCGTTCGGCAACGTCTGGGGCCTGCTGGTGGACGGCCGCTTCAACCCCGGACTGCCCCCCGCCGAGCCGTTCCCGATCCCGGTCCACTCCGGTGACATCCGGGTGGACGTGCAGTCGGCGCTGGCGATGCTCGCCCCGGTGTGGGGCCTGAAACCGCTGCTGGACATCGACGCCGAGCAGGCACGCGACGACCTCGCGCGGGCCGCGGTCATGGCGCTGTCCTACGTGGCCCAGTCGGCGCGCGGTCAGGGCCTGCCGATGGTGCCGCAGTCGGAGATCGACAAGGCGCAGACCATCGTCGAGCGGTTCATGATCCGCTGGCGTGGCGAGCCGGACCCCAAGCACGTCAAGGCTGTCGACGCGTACTGGACCTCGGCCGCCGAGCACGGCATGAACGCCTCCACCTTCACCGCCCGGGTCATCGCCTCCACCGGCGCGGACGTGGCCGCCGCGCTGTCCGGCGCGGTCGGAGCGATGTCCGGTCCGCTGCACGGCGGCGCCCCCTCCCGCGTGCTGCACATGATCGAGGAGATCGAGCGCACCGGTGACGCGGGCGCCTACGTCCGCCAGACCCTGGACAAGGGCGAGCGGCTGATGGGCTTCGGCCACCGCGTCTACCGGGCCGAGGACCCGCGCGCCCGGGTGCTGCGCCGCACCGCCAAGGAGCTCGGCGCGCCGCGCTTCGAGGTCGCCGAGGCGCTGGAGAAGGCCGCGCTGGAGGAGCTGCACAACCGCCGCCCCGACCGGGTGCTCGCCACCAACGTGGAGTTCTGGGCGGCCATCGTGCTGGACTTCGCCGAGGTCCCGGCGCACATGTTCACCTCGATGTTCACCTGCGCCCGTACCGCGGGCTGGTCGGCGCACATCCTGGAGCAGAAGCGCACCGGCCGCCTGGTGCGCCCCTCGGCCCGCTACATCGGCCCCGGCCCGCGCGGCCTGGACCAGGTCGAGGGCTACTCGGAGATCGCCCACTGATCACCCCCTGATCACCCACGATCCCGCGCGTTCCACATCGGCGACGGCCCGCCGCCCCCACCCCGGGGCAGCGGGCCGCCGCCGTCTCGCCGGACGTCTCACCAGGCGTCCCGTCCCACAAGACGTCCGGCAGGCCGTCTCACAGACCGTCCCACAGGCCGTCATCCCTCAGGCCGTCCCTCAGGCCGTCGCCCCTCAGGCCGTCTCACAGCCCCTCGGCCAGCACCTCCGCCAGGTGCCGGGCCCGCCGCCCGCCGAGCTGCTCGATCTGCGTGCGGCAGGAGAACCCGTCGGCCAGCAGGACGGCGTCGTCCGGCGCGCTGCGCACCGCGGGCAGCAGTTGCTCCTCCGCGCACGCCGACGAGACCGCGAAGTGGCCGCGCTGGAAGCCGAAGTTGCCGGCCAGGCCGCAGCAGCCCCCGGCCAGGGCGCCGGTCAGGCCGGCCCGTTCACGCAGCCGCCGCTCCGCCGCGTCACCGAGGACGGCGTGCTGGTGGCAGTGGGTCTGGCCGGCGACCGGGCGGTCCAGCCGCGGCGGCGTCCAGTCGGGCGCGTACTCCTCCAGCGCCCCGGCGAAGGTGCGCACCGCCCCCGCGAGCCGGGTCGCGTCCTTGGTGCCGAGCAGCTCCGGCAGGTCGGTGCGGAGCGCGGCGGTGCAGCTCGGCTCCAGGCCGACGACCGGCAGCCCGGCATCGAGCGCGGGCGCCAGGACGTCCGCGGTGCGCCGCATCACCGCCCGGGCCCGGTCGAGCTGCCCGGTGGAGACCCAGGTCAGCCCGCAGCACACCGGCGCCGGCGGGACGACGACCCGCAGGCCGGCGGCCCGCAGCACCCGCACCGCGGCCCGCCCGGCGGACGGGTGGAGGTGGTTGGTGAAGGTGTCCGGGAAGAGCACCACGGCCTGCCCGGTGCCGCCGCGCGGCAGGCTCCGGGCGTACCGGCGCCACCAGCGGGTGAACGGTTCGGCGGCGAGCCGCGGCAGGTCCCGCTCGGCCGCGACGCCGCCCAGGCGCTTGGCGGCGGACGCCAGCGCGGGCACCCGGGCGGCCGCGTTGACCAGCGGCGCGAGCGGGGCGGCGGCGCGCAGCGCGACCGGCAGCCAGCCCATCGAGTAGTGGTCGGCGGGCCGCAGCCGCCCGCGGTAGTGGTGGTGCAGGAACTCCGCCTTGTAGGTGGCCATGTCCACCCCGACCGGGCAGTCGGACCGGCATCCCTTGCACGACAGGCACAGGTCCAGCGCCTCGCGCACCTCAGGGGCCCGCCAGCCGCCCTCGACGACCTCGCCGGCCAGCATCTCGTGCAGCAGCCGGGCGCGCCCCCGGGTGGAGTGCCGCTCCTCGCCGGTCGCCCGGTACGACGGGCACATCACGCCCGCGCCGGTCTCGGTGGAACGGCACTTGGCGACGCCCACGCAGCGGCGCACCGCGGCCGAGAAGTCCCCGCCGTCGTGCGGGTAGCCGAACTCCACGTCCACGGGCCGGCGCGGCAGGACCGCGAAGCGCAGGTTCGCGTCGAGCGGGTCGGGGCGGGCGAGCACCCCGGGGTTCAGCCCGCCCGCCGGGTCCCACAGGTCCTTGAACCGCCCGAAGAGGCCGACGAGTTCGGCCCCGTACATCCTGGGCAGCAGTTCGGCGCGGGCCAGCCCGTCGCCGTGCTCGCCGGACAGCGAGCCGCCGTGCGCGACGACCAGCTCGGCCTGCTCCTCGGAGAAGCGCCGGAAACGCGCCACGCCGTCCTTGGTGAGCAGGTCGAAGTCGATCCGGACGTGGATGCAGCCGTCCCCGAAGTGGCCGTAGGGCGCGCCGCGCAGCCCGTGCGCCGCCAGCAGCGCCCGGAAGTCCCGCAGATACGCGCCCAGGCGCTCGGGCGGCACCGCGCAGTCCTCCCAGCCCGGCCACGCCTCGGCACCGTCCGGCATGCGGGTCGCGGTGCCGGAGGCGTCCTCGCGCACCCGCCACAGGGCCCGCTGCCCGGCCGGGTCGGTGACGACGGCGGTGTCCACGGTGCCGGCCGCGGCGGCCCGGCACAGCTCGTCGGCGCGCGCCCGGGCCTCGGCCGGGCTGTCCCCGCCGACCTCGACGAACAGCCAGGCGCCGCCGCGCGGCAGCACCCGCACGGCCGCCTCACCGGCCACGTCGGTGGCCATGCCCTCGACGGTCAGCGGCCGCAGCGGCAGCAGCGTGGGCGCGGCGTCGGCGGCCGCGCTCTCGTCCGGGTAGCCGAGGATCGCCAGCACGCGGGCGGCGGGCGCCGGGACCAGGCGCACGGTGGCCCGGGTGAGCACCCCCAGGGTGCCCTCGCTGCCGGTGAAGGCGCGGGCCAGGTCGCGGCCCGCCTCGGGCAGCAGGGCGTCGAGCGCGTAGCCGGAGATGCGGCGGGGCAGCGCCGGGAAGCCGGTGCGCAGCAGCGCCAGGTGGCCGGTGACCAGCTCGTCCAGGCCGGTGCTCAGCCGGTCGGGGACGCGCTGACCGGGGCCGCCGAGCCGCAGCCGCTCCCCGCCGTAGGTGAGGACGTCCAGGGCGTGGACGTTGTCGGCCGTCGTGCCCCAGGCCACCGAGTGGGAGCCGCACGCGTTGTTGCCGATCATGCCGCCGAGGGTGCAGCGGCTGTGGGTGGACGGGTCGGGGCCGAACGTCAGGCCGTGCGGGGCGGCCGCGGCCCGCAGCCGGTCCAGGACCACGCCGGGCTGGACGACGGCGGTCCCGTGCTCCGGGTCGATCTCCTCGATACGGTCCATGAACCGTGTGAAGTCCAGCACGACGCCGAGGCCCGTGGCCTGCCCGGCGATCGAGGTGCCGCCGCCGCGCGGCACCACCGGGACGCCGTGCTCGCGGCAGACGGCCAGCGCCGCCGCCACGTCCTCCTCGTCGCGGGGCGCCACCACACCCAGCGGTGTCCGCCGGTAGTTGGAAGCGTCCATCGTCACCAGCGCGCGGTCGGCCGGGGTGAAGGAAACCTGACCGCGTACCGCCTCACGTAGGGCCCGTTCAACAGTCATGCCCCCAGACTGCCCCACCCGCACGGGGGAGATCACGAGGGAGATCGCGTCTCATCCGGTGGACCGGGCTCAGAAACCCGCCGGTCACGGATTACGCTTCCGACGTGGCTGAGATCCAGATTCCCGCTGACATCAAGCCCGCCGACGGTCGGTTCGGCTCGGGCCCGTCCAAGGTGCGCAAGGAGGCTCTGGACGCCCTGGCGGCCACCGGTACCTCCCTGCTGGGCACCTCCCACCGCCAGGCGCCGGTCAAGAACCTCGTGGGCTCCGTCCGCGAGGGCATCGCCGAGCTGTTCTCGCTCCCCGAGGGCTACCAGGTCGTCCTGGGCAACGGCGGCTCCACCGCCTTCTGGGACATCGCGACGCACGGCCTGATCCGCGCGAAGTCGCAGCACCTGTCCTTCGGCGAGTTCTCCTCGAAGTTCGCCAAGGCCGCCGACCTGGCGCCGTGGCTGGCCGACCCCACCGTCATCTCCTCCGACCCGGGCACCCACCCGGAGCCGGTCGCCGAGGCGGGCGTGGACGTCTACGCCTTCACCCACAACGAGACCTCGACCGGTGTGGCCATGCCGATCCGGCGGGTGGCGGGCGCCGACGACGACGCGCTCGTCCTGGTCGACGCGACCTCCGGCGCGGGCGGCCTGCCCGTGGACGTCTCCGAGACCGACGTCTACTACTTCGCGCCGCAGAAGTCCTTCGCGGCCGACGGCGGGCTGTGGCTCGCGGTGTTCTCCCCGGCCGCCCTGGAGCGGGCCGCCGAGATCGCCGGCTCCGGCCGCCACATCCCGGCCTTCTTCGACCTGCCGACCGCCATCGACAACTCGGCGAAGAACCAGACCTACAACACCCCGGCGCTGGCCACGCTCTTCCTGCTCGACCAGCAGCTGAAGTGGATCAACGGGCAGGGCGGCCTGGACTGGGCCGTCGCGCGCACCGCGGACTCCTCCTCGCGCCTGTACACCTGGGCCGACAAGTCCGAGCACGCCACCCCGTTCGTCTCCGACCCGGCCAAGCGCTCGCAGGTCGTCGGCACCATCGACTTCGCCGACTCCATCGACGCCGCCGCGATCGCCAAGGTGCTGCGCGCCAACGGCATCGTGGACACCGAGCCGTACCGCAAGCTGGGCCGCAACCAGCTCCGCGTGGCGATGTTCCCGGCCGTCGACCCGGCCGACGTCGAGGCGCTGACCGCCTGCGTCGACTACGTCATCGAGCGTCTCTAGCACCGTCGCCGTACGGCAGTTGGGAGGGCGGGCCCTTGCGGGGGCCCGCCCTTCGGCGTTCGTATGCGCGGTTGTGCCCTTGCCTGAAGCGCACTCCAACCTGCTTGGCTGGGCGGCATGGAGTACACGCAGCTGGGACGTACCGGCCTGAAGGTCTCGCGACTCGTGCTGGGCACGATGAACTTCGGCCCGGTCACCGAGGAGTCCGACAGCCACGCCATCATGGACGCCGCGCTCGACGCGGGCCTGAACTTCTTCGACACCGCCAACGTCTACGGATGGGGCGAGAACAAGGGCCGCACCGAGGAGATCATCGGTTCGTGGTTCGCCAAGGGCGGCGGCCGCCGCGAGAAGACCGTGCTGGCCACCAAGGTCTACGGGGACATGGGCGAGTGGCCCAACGAGGGCCGGCTGTCCGCCCTCAACATCCGCCGCGCCGCCGAGGCCAGCCTGAAGCGGCTGGGCACCGACCACATCGACCTGTACCAGTTCCACCACGTCGACCGCAGGACGCCGTGGGAGGAGATCTGGCAGGCCGTCGACGTCCTCGTCCAGCAGGGAAAGATCCTCTACGCCGGGTCGAGCAACTTCGCCGGCTGGCACATCGCCAGGGCGAACGAGGCGGCCGCCCGCCGCGGCATGGTCGGCCTGGTCAGCGAGCAGTGCCTGTACAACCTGATCGAGCGGCGCGCCGAGATGGAGGTCATACCGGCGGCCGAGTCCTACGGCCTGGGCGTGATCCCCTGGTCGCCGCTGCACGGCGGACTGCTCGGCGGCGCGCTGCGCAAGGAGCGGGAGGCGTCCGGCAAGCGCTCCACCACCGGCCGCTCGGCCGACGCGCTGAAGAACTCCACCCGGCGCGAGCAGATCCAGTCCTACGAGGACCTGTGCGAGAAGTACGGGCACGAGCCGGGCGAGGTGGCGCTGGCCTGGCTGCTGACCCGGCCGGGCGTCACCGGCCCGATCACCGGCCCGCGCACCGCGGAGCAACTGGCCTCGGCCCTGCGCGCGGTGGAGCTGGAGCTGTCGGAGGAGTTCCTGACCGCGCTGGACGGGATCTTCCCCGGCGTGGGCCCGTCTCCGGAGGCGTTCGCCTGGTGAGCCGAAGCCTGTAGCGCGCGGGCGGCCGCGGTGGGGAGCCTAGTGCTGGACCGCGGCCGCCACGGCCACCACGGCCAGCAGCAGGACGAGGGCGGCGGTCATCACTCGGCTACGGGTCTTGGGATCCACGCGTCGAGCGTAACCCGCGCGCCTCACCCCTCCAGACGCCAGGTCCGCAGTGCCTCGTAGCGGTACCGGGAGCCGGGTGTGCCGGGGATGGGGGGATGGCTGCGCATCAGGGCGATCTCGTGGGCCGTCCAGTCGTGTCCCTCGAAGCCGGCGAGCTGTTCCGCCCAGGGCCGCAGCCGGGCGCCCCGGCGGCCGCGGGCGAGGGTGAGGTGGGCGTGGTAGGGGCGGTCGCGGTCCACCTCGATGCCGGTGCGGTCGGCGGCGGCGGCCACCGCGGCGGCCAGCCGGGCCATGCCGTCGGTGTCGCCGATCACACCGATCCACAGGGCCCGGTCGCCGAACCGGCCGCCGCCGGACAGCCGCAGGGTCAGCGGGCCCTGCCGCCGGGCCGCCCGGGCCAGGCGCTCGCCCAGCTCGGGCAGCAACTCCTCGCCGACCTCGCCGAGGAAGGCCAGCGTCAGGTGGCGGCCGTCCGGTTCCGTCCAGCGCAGTTCCTCAGGGTGGGGCACGCCGGCCAGGTGGTGCTCGCTCCAGGCCGTCAGCCGGTCGAGCTCCGCCTGGGGCGGCAGCACCGCGACGAACAGTCTCATGCCGGCCAGTCTCCCTCCGTCGCGGCGCTCCCGCCCGCGGGCCGTCAGGCCGCTACCGCCACCTGGTCTTTGGCAGGCGCCTGCTCGCGCCGGACCAGCTCCACCCGGCGGTGGCCGCGCCGCATGCAGACCCTGAGCCGCAGCCCGCCGGCCCGCGCCAGCATCAGGCCCACCCCGAGCGCGGACAGCGCGGAGACCAGGCCGCCGGTGAGGAAGCCGATCCGCGGGCCGAAGGCGTCGGTGATCCAGCCGACCAGCGGCCCGCCCAGCGGCGTACCGCCGACGAAGACCATCATGAACAGGCTCATCACCCGGCCGCGCATGGCCGGCGCGGTGGCCAGCTGCACCGAGGAGTTCGCCGTGGTGTTCACGGTGATCCCGAAGACCCCGATGAGCAGCAGCAGCGCGACGAACGGCCAGAACGACGGGGCGAGCGCGGCCGCCGCCTCCAGCAGGCCGAAGAGCAGCGCGGCCCCGACCAGCAGCCGCATCCGGGTGGTGGCGCGGCGCGCCGCCAGCAGGGCGCCGCCCAGCGAACCGACCGCCATCGCCGTGTTGAACAGGCCGTAGGTCCCCGCCCCGGCGTGGAAGACGCCGTGCGCGTAGGCCGACAGCCAGATCGGGAAGTTGAAGCCGAAGGTGCCGATGAAGCCGACCAGCACGATGGGCCAGATCAGCTCCGGCTGCCCGGCGACGTAGCGCAGGCCCTCCCGCAGCTGGCCCTTGCCGCGCGGGGTGCGCTCCACCTGGTGGAGCTCGTCCGGGCGCATCAGCAGCAGCCCGATCAGCGGCGCGCCGAAGGACAGCCCGTTGATCAGGAAGGCCCATCCGCTGCCGACCGCGGTGATCAGCACACCGGCGACGGCCGGGCCGACCAGCCGGGCGGTCTGGAAGTTGGCGGAGTTCAGGCTGACGGCGTTGCGGACGTCCCGGGGCCCGACCATCTCCACGACGAAGGACTGGCGGGTCGGGTTGTCGACGACGGTCACCACGCCGAGCAGGAAGGCGATGGCGTAGACGTGCCAGACCTGCACATGGCCGCTGAGGGTGAGGGCGGCCAGGGCCAGCCCGAGCAGGCCCATCGAGGCCTGGGTGATCATCAGCAGCGGGCGCTTGGCGTAGCGGTCGGCGATCACGCCGCCGTACAGGCCGAACAGCAGCATCGGCAGGAACTGCAGCGCGGTGGTGATGCCGACGGCCGCGGAGGACCCGGTGATGCTGAGCACCAGCCAGTCCTGGGCGATGCGGGACATCCAGGTGCCGATGTTGGACACCAGGGCACCGGTCGCGAAGAGCCGGTAGTTGCGGACCTTCAGGGAGCTGAAGGTGTGGCGCCTGGCCGTCGCTGCGGGGGTGGGGGTGGCGGGGTTCGATCCGGGTGCGGCGTCTGCTCCGGGGGCCGAACTCAACGGCGTCTCTCCTTCTCCTGCGTGGTTCTTCTGCGTGGTGTCGTGCGTGGTGTCTCCCGTTCGTCGGGGCCCGGT
>JBEHXI010000238.1:0-11177 GCA_048498775.1 Actinomycetota bacterium
GGCCGTTCGAACAAAGGTGGGAAACGGGAAGCGGGCGCTCACGGTGCGGATCAGGGTGCGGCTCATGTGCGCCCACCAGGTGGCCCCCGCCCGGCGGCCGCGTCCCGGTCGCGTCCCGACCGGCCAGGCCGGGGGCGCCGGCCGGATCGTCGCGTACGCCCCGGCGCCCGAGGAGCGCCCGGTCACCACCACGCTGCCGCGAGCCCCCGGCACACCGTTGAGCACCGGCGGCCTGCGGGCCTTCGGCGCGGCCGCGGGGCTCCGGCGTCTGCCCGCGAGCCGCCGCACTCCCCGGCCCGGGCGGTGCGCGGCACCGAGGAGGGGCCCACGTCGCCCCGGTCCGGCCGCCCGGAGCCCGTGGAGTCCTCGCCCGGCGAGCTGCCCGCCCTGCGGGCGGAGCCGCGCACCGGGCCGCTGACGCCCGCGGAGATCACCGGCCCCGCGGGTCCCGCCGCGCGGCGCCCGGCCGGGGGCGCCGCGGTGGAGGGCCGACGCCGAGCGGGACCGGCCGTGGAAGCCCCTCGCCGGGCCCGGGGAGCCCTTCGCGCAGGCGGCCGGTTCACTCCTTGGTTTATGGTTTCGCCCGCGGTCCGCGCGGCTCGGTACGATTCACCGGAGTGCAGCATGTGCTGCCTGCCTGCTTTGGTACTTCAGTCAGGAGAGACCGGTGTCAGACGTCCGTGTGATCATCAAACGCGAATCCGCCCAGCCGGAGGAGCGGGTGGTCACGACCGGGACGACCGCCGGGGACCTCTTCGACGGTGATCGCGCCGTCGTCGCCGCCCGGGTCGGCGGTCAGTTGAGGGACCTCGCCCACCAGGTCGCGGACGGCGACGAGGTCGAGCCGGTCGCCATCGACAGCGAGGACGGGCTGGCCATCCTGCGCCACTCCACCGCCCACGTCATGGCCCAGGCCGTGCAGGAGATCTTCCCCGAGGCGAAGCTGGGCATCGGCCCGCCGATCAAGGACGGCTTCTACTACGACTTCGACGTCGACCGGCCGTTCCACCCCGATGACCTCAAGAGCATCGAGAAGAAGATGCAGGAGATCATCAAGCGCGGCCAGCGCTTCTCGCGCCGGCCGGTCAGCGACGAGGCCGCCCGCGAGGAGCTCGCCGCCGAGCCGTACAAGCTGGAGCTGATCGGGCTCAAGGGCTCGGCCGCGGACGCCGCCGAGGGCGCCTCCGCCGAGGTCGGCGCGGGCCAGCTGACCATCTACGACAACCTCGACGCCAAGACCGGCGAGCTGTGCTGGAAGGACCTCTGCCGCGGTCCGCACCTGCCGACCACCCGGAACATCCCGGCGTTCAAGCTGATGCGCAGCGCCGCCGCGTACTGGCGGGGCAGCGAGAAGAACCCGCAGCTCCAGCGGATCTACGGCACCGCCTGGCCGTCGAGGGACGAGCTGAAGGCGTACCTGGACTTCCTGGCGGAGGCCGAGAAGCGCGACCACCGCAAGCTCGGCGCGGAGCTGGACCTGTTCTCCATCCCGGAGATCCTGGGCTCCGGCCTGGCGGTCTTCCACCCCAAGGGCGGCATCGTCCGCAAGGAGATGGAGCAGTACTCGCGGCGCCGCCACGAGGAGTCGGGCTACGAGTTCGTCTACACCCCGCACATCACCAAGGAACGGCTCTTCGAGGTCTCCGGGCACCTGCCGAACTACGCCGAGGCGATGTTCCCGCCCCTGCAGTTCGAGGGGCAGGACTACCGCCTCAAGGCGATGAACTGCCCGATGCACAACCTGATCTACATGGCGCGCGGGCGGTCCTACCGTGAGCTGCCGCTGCGGCTGTTCGAGTTCGGCACGGTGTACCGCTACGAGAAGTCCGGCGTCGTCCACGGCCTGACCCGGGCCCGCGGCTTCACCCAGGACGACTCGCACATCTACTGCACCAAGGAGCAGATGCCCGAGGAGCTCGACAGCCTGCTCACCTTCGTGCTGAACCTGCTCCGCGACTACGGCCTGAGCGACTTCTACCTGGAGCTGTCCACCCGCGACGACTCCGACAAGTTCATCGGCGAGCCGGCGGAGTGGGCCGAGGCCACCGAGGTGCTGCGGCAGGCCGCCGAGAAGCAGGGCCTGGAGCTGGTCATGGATCCGGGCGGCGCGGCCTACTACGGCCCGAAGATCTCCGTCCAGGCCAAGGACGCGATCGGCCGGACCTGGCAGATGTCGACGATCCAGGTCGACTTCCAGCAGCCGAAGCGCTTCGAGCTGGAGTACACCGCCGCCGACGGCTCCCGGCAGCGCCCGGTGATGATCCACCGTGCCCTGTTCGGCTCGATCGAGCGCTTCTTCGCCGTGCTGCTTGAGCACTACGCGGGCGCCTTCCCGGCCTGGCTGGCCCCCGTGCAGGCCGTCGGCATCCCGATCGGCGACGCGCACGTGCCGTACCTGGAGGAGTTCGCGGCCGAGGCGAAGGCCATGGGCCTGCGCTTCGAGGTGGACTCCTCCTCGGACCGCATGCAGAAGAAGATCAGGAACGCGCAGAAGCAGAAGGTCCCGTTCATGGTCATCGCCGGTGACGAGGATGTGGCGAACGGTGCCGTGAGCTTCCGCTACCGCGACGGCTCCCAGAAGAACGGCATCCCGCGCCAGGAGGCCCTCCGCGAGATCGCCGACGCCGTGGAGCGCCGCGTCCAGGTGTGATCATCCGACTGTCCAAGGGGCGGACCTGCGCGGGTCCGTCCCTTGGCACGTGGTCGGCGGCCGCGGGCGAATATGCTGGCCCGCATGACGAGTGAGCCGGAGCAGCAGATCGGAGTGGGGACGCCCGACGCGTTCCAGCGCCTGTGGACCCCGCACCGCATGGCGTACATCCAGGGGGAGAACAAGCCGAGCGGCTCGGGGGCCGACGACGGCTGCCCCTTCTGCTCGATTCCGGCCAAGTCCGACGAGGACGGGCTGATCGTCGCCCGCGGGGAGCGCGTCTACGCCGTGCTCAACCTCTACCCGTACAACGGCGGCCACCTGATGGTCGTCCCCTACCGCCACGTCGCCGACTACACGGACCTGGACGAGGCGGAGACCGCGGAGCTCGCCGAGCTGACCAAGCGGGCGATGCGGGCGCTGCGCGCGGCGTCCGGCGCGCACGGTTTCAACATCGGCATGAACCAGGGCTCCACCGCGGGCGCCGGGATCGCCGCGCACCTGCACCAGCACGTGGTGCCGCGCTGGGGCGGCGACACCAACTTCATGCCGGTCGTCGCCCACACCAAGGTGCTGCCGCAGCTGCTCGCCGACACCCGCGCGATGCTCGCCGCGCACTGGCCCGCCGACTAGGCCCTATCCGGCCGGCACGACAGGGCCCCGCGACCGCACCGGCCGCGGGGCCCTGCCGTGCCAGGGGGCCGTTCAGGCGTCCTCAGGCGTCGTAGACGTCGGCCTTCTTCGGGGCGACCTCCTGGACGCCGCCGCTGAGCGCCGACGAGCGGCTGGCGAAGCGCTCGATGTCCACGCCGTTCTCCTTGAGCACCGCCAGCGCGGCGGAGTGGACCGCCCGCAGCACCGGCGTGGCGGTGCGCAGCGCGTCGTCCGCCATGAAGCGGTTGCTCCAGGGCTTGCCGGCCCACACGTGCCGCAGCCCGAACGGCTCGGGCAGGTTCAGATGGCCGCCCAGGAAGTCCAGGACCGGCGGGAACCAGGTGAGCGGCGCGCGGACCGCCTGCCGGACCACCTCGGAGGGCTCGATCAGCGGCAGGTTGACCGTCCTGGTCTCCCAGAAGCGGAAGGTCTTGGCGACCGTCTTCGTCCGGGCGGCCGGCTTGGCGGAGAACAGGCCGTTCACCGGCCCCAGGGCGTGGCCGGTCACCTCTATCCGCAGCGTGTAGTGCAGCACCGTCACAGTGATCAGGAAGGTGATGACCAGCTGGCCGTCCCACTGCACGAACTGGACGCCCAGGTAGTGCCGGTTGCCGCTGCCGAACTGCTGCTCGTTGCAGATCCGCTGGATCTCGAAGTCCTTGACGGTGGCGCCCTCCACCTCGGTGCCGGTGGGGCGGCTGATGCTGTCGGCGCCCTCGCCGATCGGGATCACCACCCAGTGCCGGACCGACGGGGTGGGCAGGCCGCCGGTGTGCAGCGGGCCGCGGTCCAGCTGGCGCAGCCGGTCGCCGATGGCCTTGGCGACGTCGTAGGCCCGGAACGGGTGGATGTCCTGGCCCACCGGCACCAGCTCCTCGGCCATCGACCAGCTGCCCCACCGGGAGCCCATGCCGAGGATGCCCTTGGAGCCCGCGTAGAACAGCACGTTGCTGTCCTGCTCCTGGGCCAGCTTGCGCAGCGACTCGCGCACCTGCTCGGCGCTGGGCTCGCCGGGGTTCTCCGCGGCGAAGTCCGGGATGTTGACGCCGCCCCCGCCGACCAGGCCGCCCCACCGGTCCCGCAGGTCCACGGCGGTGCGCTCGCAGATCCGCTTGGCGATGTACCAGCCGCCGACCGGCACCAGCATCACCACGCGCAGGTACTCCGCCCAGAACCCGGACAGCGGGGGCCGCCAGAACATCAGGCCCGCGAAGACCACCGCCACGCCCATGACCAGGCCGCCGAACGATCCGGCCCGGCCCGGCAGGGCGGCCAGGGTCCGGCGCAGCTGGAAGGCGGCGAGCCAGACCAGCACGCCGGGCAGGAAGAGCAGCCCGCAGACCGCCATCACCACGGTGAGGCGGATGTCGCGCTGCTGCCGGATCCGGTTGGCGGCCAGGCAGTGCTGGACGACGGCCAGCGGGTCGGTGCCGAAGGACTGCACGACCTCCTTGCGGCCCCCGCCGAGCAGCCGCAGCTCGACGGCGCGGGCGAACGCCTCGCCGAAGTTCGGCTCGAACAGCGAGAGTTTGGGGGGCTTCATACCGGCGCCGCCCTCCAGCGCCACCAGGGGCTCGATGGGCCCGTCCCGGTAGGCGGCGGCGGCGAGCTGCTGCGACGGGGCGCTGGCGGCGTTCCCGCCGATGAGCGGGACCTGCGCACCCGGCCCGAAGTCGAACTCCACGCCGGAGAAGCTCTTCTCAAGTGCAGACACGGGCGCCCCCATCTCGAATCCGCGGACCGGATCGGCACACCATCCGATCTAGGCATCTCCAGCGTATACGTACGGTGACCGCTGCCGTCAGTGCACCGACTCAATCAAAGGGGGTGAACAGGGCGCGGCGAAAGGGGTTTTGGGGGTGGTGCCGGGGGCGCGCGCCGGTGGCCGGAGAGCAAGGGGGGCGCACGCCATGCCCGTTGGGGGGAGCGTGCCGCCGCGGACCCGGGGGCGGTGGCGGACGGGCCGGGGAGCCCGCCCGCCACCCGCGGGCGTCATGACGAGGCCGCCTCCTCCTCCCGCAGCTTGGCGGCCAGCTGCGGGGGCATCGGCTCGTGCCGGGCGTAGGAGCGGCTGAACCGCCCGGTGCCGTGCGACAGGGACCGCAGGTCGACCGCGTAACGCCCGATCTCGATCTCGGGGACCTCCGCGCGGACCAGCGTCCGCCCCGGGGTGGCCGGCTCGGTGCCCAGCACCCGGCCGCGCCGTCCGGCCAGGTCGCTCATCACCGGGCCCACGTAGTCGTCGGAGACCAGCACCTGCACCTCGGCGACCGGTTCCAGCAGGTGGATACGGGCCCCGGCGGCCGCCTCGCGCAGCGCCAGCGCGCCCGCCGTCTGGAACGCGGCGTCCGAGGAGTCCACCGAGTGCGCCTTGCCGTCCAGCAGCGTGACCCGGATGTCGACCACCGGATACCCGGCGGCGACCCCCCTGGCCGCCTGGGCGCGCACCCCCTTCTCCACCGAGGGGATGAACTGGCGCGGCACCGCGCCGCCGACCACCTTGTCGACGAACTCGATGCCCGAGCCGACCGGCAGCGGCTCCACCTCGATCTCGCAGATGGCGAACTGCCCGTGCCCGCCGGACTGTTTGACGTGCCGTCCGCGCCCGGCGGCCTTCCCGCCGAACGTCTCGCGCAGCGACACCTTGTGCGGTACCGCGTCCACCTGGACCCCGTACCGGGAGCGCAGCCGCTCCAGCACGACGTCGACGTGCGCCTCGCCCAGGCACCACAGCACGACCTGGTGGGTGTCCTGGTTCTGCTCCAGCCGCATGGTCGGATCCTCGGCGACCAGCCGCGCCAGCCCCTGCGAGAGCTTGTCCTCGTCCGCCTTGCTGTGCGCCCGGATCGCCACCGGCAGCAGCGGGTCGGGCATCGACCACGGCTCCATCAGCAGCGGGTCGTCCTTGGCGGAGAGCGTGTCGCCGGTCTCCGCGCGGCCCAGCTTCGCCACGCACACCAGGTCGCCCGCCATGCCGCGCGCCGCCGGGCGCTGCTGCTTGCCGAACGGGGTGGACAGCGCCCCGATCCGCTCGTCGAGGTCGTGGTCCTCGTGGCCGCGCTCCTCCAGACCGTGCCCGGAGACGTGCACGGTCTCGTCGGGCCGCAGCGTCCCGGAGAAGACGCGGACCAGGCTGAGCCGGCCGACGTACGGGTCGGACGACGTCCTGACCACCTCGGCGGCCAGCGGACCGTCCGGATCGCAGGTCAGCGCCGGGCACGGCCGGCCCTGCGGGGTCGTCACGGCGGGCGCCTCCCGCTCCACAGGGCTGGGGAAGCCGCCGTGGATCAGCTCCAGCACCTCCCAGGTGCCCAGTCCGTGGCGGGCGCCCTCGGCCGGGGGAGCGGCGGCGAGCACCGGGTGGAAGGTGCCCCGGGCGACGGCCCGTTCCAGGTCCGCGATGAGGCTCTTGAAGTCCAGGTCCTCGCCCGCCAGGTAGCGGTCCATGAGGGTCTCGTCCTCGCTCTCGGCGATGATCCCCTCGATCAGCCGGTTGCGGGCCTGCTCGATCAGCGGCAGATGCCGCTCGTCCGGGCCGCGCTCGGCGCGCTCCCCGGAGGAGTAGTCGAACACCCGCTGGGTGAGCAGCCCGATCAGGCCGCAGACCGGCTCGTGCCCGTCCGCGCCCGCCTCGGCGCGCAGCGGCAGGTACAGCGGGAGCACCGCGTCCGGGTCGTCCCCGCCGAAGGCCTCCTGGCAGACCTCGACCATCTGCTCGAAGTCGGAACGGGGGTTCTCCAGGTGGGTGACCACCACGGCGCGCGGCATGCCGACGGCCGCGCACTCCTCCCACAGCATCCGGGTCGTGCCGTCCACGCCGTCGGCGGCCGAGACGACGAACAGGGCCGCGTCCGCCGCCCGCAGACCGGCCCGCAGCTCCCCGACGAAGTCGGCGTACCCGGGGGTGTCCAGAAGATTGACCTTGATGCCGTCCCACTGGAGCGGCACCAGGGACAGCTGCACGGAGCGCTGCTGCCGGTGCTCGATCTCGTCGTAGTCGGACAGCGAGGTGCCGTCCTCGACCCGGCCGCACCGGTTCAGCGCGCCCGCGGTCATGGCCAGCGCCTCGACCAGCGTCGTCTTGCCCGAGCCCGAGTGGCCGACCAGCACCACGTTCCGCAGATCCTCGGGCCGGTCGGCCGCCGGTGCGCCTCCGGCGGCTCCGTTGTGTGTGCCAAGCCTGTCGCCCATGTGTTGCCTCCCGGTCACTGCGCGGTGACTGCCCTTGGTGGGGCAGGGCTGTTACCTGCAGGCACCACTGCCAAGGCCACGGGACCCCCTCGAGCGGCTCCGGCAACGCCCGCGGTACTTCGACCTTCCCACGCCCGTCACGCTGCGTCCATACGTCGTTCAGCCGCCCCCCGCGGGGCGCGGGCGTCCGGGTCCTGGCGCATGGGGGCGGTGGCGCGTGACTACGATGGGGCCGCCGGGGGCCGCGGTGGCCGCCCGGCTCTAGCGACCTCCGGGAAGGCCATGCTGAACACGTACGCGCGTGCGTTCTTCACGCGTGTTCTCACACCGTTCGCCGCACTGCTCCTGCGCCGGGGCGTCAGCCCCGACACGGTGACGCTGATCGGGACGGGGGGCGTGGTGGCGGGGGCGCTGGCCTTCTATCCCCGGGGCGCCTTCTTCTGGGGCACGGTCGTCATCACGCTGTTCGTCTTCTCCGACCTGGTCGACGGCAACATGGCGCGCCAGCTCGGCCGCAGCAGCCGCTGGGGGGCCTTCCTGGACTCCACGCTCGACCGGGTCGCGGACGCGGCCGTCTTCGGCGGCCTGGCGCTGTGGTACGCGGGCGGCGGGCACGACACGGTGCTGACCGCGGTGACGATCTTCTGCCTGGCCAGTGGCCAGATCGTGTCGTACACCAAGGCGCGCGGCGAGGCGATCGGCCTGCCGGTGAAGGTCAACGGCCTGGTGGAGCGCGCCGAGCGCCTGGTGCTGACCCTGGTGGCCTGCGGGCTGTCCGGGCTGCACGCGTTCGGGGTGCCCTACATCGAGGTGCTGCTGCCGATCGCGCTGTGGCTGGTGGCGGTCGGCAGCCTGGTGACGATCGTGCAGCGCATCGTGACGGTGCGCCGGGAGGCCGCCGAGGCGGACGCGGCCGCCGGACAGCGAGGGGTGGCATGAGGGAACGGCTGACGGACGCCCTGTACGGGGCGGGGTGGGCGGCGGTCAAGCGGCTGCCGGAACCGGCCGCCCGGCGGCTGGGCCGGAGGATCGCCGACACCGCCTGGCGCCGCCGCGGCAAGGGCGTGCTGCGCCTGGAGGCCAACCTGGCCCGGGTGGTGCCCGGCGCCGGCCCGGAGCGGCTGGCCGAGCTGAGCCGCGCGGGCATGCGCTCCTACCTGCGGTACTGGATGGAGTCCTTCCGGCTGCCCGCCTGGGACCGCGACCGCATCCGCGCCGGCATCGAGGTCAAGGACGTGCACCTGCTGCGGGAGGGCCTGGCCGCGGGCCGGGGCGTCGTCCTGGCGCTGCCGCACATGGCCAACTGGGACCTGGCCGGCGCGTGGGTGACCACCGAGCTCGGGGTGCCCTTCACCACCGTCGCCGAGCGGCTCAAGCCGGAGACGCTGTACGACCGGTTCGTCGCCTACCGCGAGGGCCTGGGCATGGAGGTGCTGCCGCACACCGGCGGCGCCGCGTTCGGGACGCTGGCCCGGCGGCTGCGCGGCGGCGGCCTGGTCGCCCTGGTCGCCGACCGCGACCTGTCCGCCTCCGGCGTCGAGGTGGACTTCTTCGGGGAGAAGGCCCGGATGCCCGCCGGCCCCGCCATGCTGGCGGTGCAGACCGGCGCGGTCCTGCTGCCGGTGACCCTCTGGTACGACGATCAGCCGGTCATGCAGGCCCTGGTGCATCCGGCGATCGAGGTCCCCGAGACGGGCACCCGCACCGAGCAGGCGGCCGCGATGACCCAGGCGCTGGCCGACGTCTTCGCCGCCGGCATCGCCGAGCACCCCCACGACTGGCACATGCTCCAGCGGCTGTGGCTCGCCGACCTCCAGGCGGACCGCCCCGCGGCCGCCGGAACGGAGAACCGGTGAGGATCGGGATCGTCTGCCCGTACTCCTGGGACGTCCCCGGCGGCGTCCAGTTCCACATCCGCGACCTGGCCGGGCACCTGATCGGCCTCGGCCACGAGGTCTCGGTGCTGGCGCCCGCCGACGACGACACCCCGCTGCCGGAGTACGTGGTCTCCGCCGGCCGCGCGGTGCCGGTGCCCTACAACGGCTCGGTGGCCCGGCTGAACTTCGGCTTCCTGTCGGCGGCACGGGTGCGGCGCTGGCTGCACGACGGCGCCTTCGACGTGCTGCACATCCACGAGCCGGCCTCGCCGTCGCTGGCGCTGCTGGCCTGCTGGGCGGCCTCGGGACCGATCGTGGCCACCTTCCACACCTCCAACCCCCGCTCGCGCGCCATGATCGCCGCGTACCCCATCCTCCAGCCGGCGCTGGAGAAGATCAGCGCGCGGATCGCGGTGAGCGAGTACGCCCGGCGCACGCTGGTGGAGCACCTGGGCGGCGACGCGGTGGTCATCCCCAACGGCGTGGACGTCGGCTTCTTCGCCCGCGCCGAGCCCAGGCCGGAGTGGCAGGGCTCCACCATCGGGTTCATCGGGCGGATCGACGAGCCGCGCAAGGGTCTGCCGACGCTGATGGGCGCGCTGCCGGAGATCGTGCGCCGCCACCCCGCCGCCCGCCTGCTGGTCGCCGGGCGCGGCGACGAGGAGGAGGCCGCCGCCGGCCTGCCGCCCGAGCTGCGCGAGCGGGTCGAGTTCCTCGGCATGGTCAGCGACGAGGACAAGGCGCGCCTGCTGCGCAGCGTGGACGTGTACGTCGCGCCCAACACCGGCGGCGAGAGCTTCGGGATCATCCTCGTCGAGGCGATGTCGGCGGGCGCTCCGGTGCTGGCCAGCGACCTGGACGCGTTCCGCCAGGTCCTCGACGGCGGCGAGGCGGGGGAGCTGTTCGGGGTCGAGGACTCCGCGGCGCTGGCCGACGCGGCGGTGCGGCTGCTGGACGATCCGCGGCGCCGCGCGGAGCTGCGCGAGACCGGCTGCCGGCATGTGCGCCGGTTCGACTGGTCCACGGTGGGCGCGGAGATCCTCTCGGTGTACGAGATGGTCACCGACGGCGCGGCCTCGGTCGCCCCCGACGAGCGCACCGGGCTGCGGGCCCGCCTGGGCCTGGCCCGCGACTGACCGGTCCGCGCCGGCGTCCCGCGGCGCGCCGGTAGCCTTGCCGCCCGTGACCATGACTCTCATCTGGATCGCGGTCGTCGCGGTCCTGCTCGGCGTGTACCTGAGCTGGACCGCCGGCCGGCTGGACCGGCTGCACGCCCGCATCGACGCCGCCCGCGCGGCGCTGGACGCCCAGTTGCTGCGCCGCGCGTCGGTGGCGCAGGAACTGGCCACCTCGGGCGTGCTCGATCCGGCCGCGTCGATCCTGCTCTACCAGACGGCGCACGCCGCCCGGCAGGCCGAGGAGGAGCAGCGCGAGGTGGCCGAGAGCGAGCTCAGCCATGCGCTGCGGGCGGTCTTCGCCGAGCAGGACGCGATCGAGGCGGTCCGCGAGGCGCCCGGCGGGCCGCAGGCGCTGGACGAGCTGACCGCTGCGGTGCGCCGGACCCCGATGGCCCGGCGGTTCCACAACGACGCGGTGCGCGCGGCGCGGGCCCTGCGCAGGCAGCGGGCGGTGCGGTGGTTCCGGCTGGCCGGGCACGCGCCGTTCCCGATGGCGTTCGAGATGGACGACGAGCCGCCGGCCGCGCTCACCGCGGAGGGTGTGAACCACGCCCACCCGGGGCAGACGGGCCAGGCGGGGCGGCCGGACGAGACAGGCAGGGCAGGCTAGTCAGGCGCGAGGCAGGC
>JBEHXI010000239.1:0-11165 GCA_048498775.1 Actinomycetota bacterium
AGACGGCGTCGGACTCGGAACCGGACCGGTCGGCCGGGTCGTACGGTTCGTCCAGCTCGGCGGCCTCGTGGAACTCGTAGGGCTCACCGGCCTCGTCGTGCCGCACGCCGCGGACGGTGACGACGGTGTCCGTCCGCCACGGGTACAGCAGCCGGGGCTCCCCCGGCTCGCCGGACGGCACCTCGCGGGCCGACGAGCGGGCGACCCTGACCACCACCCGGTGCCGGCCCAGGTCGGGCTCCGCCGCGCCCAGGTGCTCCAGAGCTGACGCCTCGTCAGGCCACGCCTCCTGGTACGGCGCGACGACCGTCGCGTGCAGTTCGCCGCTCGGGGCGTCGTACAGGGGCCCGCCCGCCCAGTACGCCAGGTACACCGGTTCGTCGACGGGCGGCAGCAGCGCCAGTCCTTCCGCCAGGATCCCCAGGTGCACGGGCAGGTTCGCGCGGAGCCGGTCCGCCAGGCTCCGGGCATGGTCCGCCAACTGCCGCCCGGCCGCCTGCCGTTGTGCTCCGCCGGCCGAGACGGCCCGCCCGGCGAGCTCCGCGAAGCGCGGGTCGGCCATCAGCTGGTGCGGGAAGTCCGGCGAACCGTCCGCCAGGGCCTCCTCGACGATGTCGCCGATCTCCGCGGCCAGCGGGTCCCCCGCCCCCGCCGCCGGCTCCCCGGCGAACGCCGGGTTCAGCAACCGCCGGTCCGGGCCGTGGGCCGCCAGGGAGAGCGCGGCGAGGTGCGCGGGCAGGAGGCGGTCCGGCGCCTCGCCGGGCGCGGCCGTGCCGGTGACGGCGGTCCGCGGGGCGATCCCGGAGACGTACAGCCGGTGGTGCGGCGGCAGCCAGTCGGCGCCGTACCGGGCGGTCAGGTCCCGCGGGTCCCCGGTGAACGGCTTCAGGACGGAGTGCAGCCAGCCGTAGACGTCCGCCGCGTCGCCGAGCATGGCGTCCTTGAGGCGGTCGATGTCCAGGCCCTGGTCGTCCTGGGCGATGTCGCCGTCCAGGTAGTCGCCGAGGACGTCGACGAGCGTGCGGTCACCGGTGGACAGCCGCCAGCCGATCACCGCCTTGAGCAGCGGGCGGTGCCCCCCGGGCAGCGCGACGGCCCGCCGGCCCGCGAACAGCGGCTCCATGCTCCGCAGCGAACCGGGGGTCACGAGCATGCCGCGGGTGGTGAGGAACCGCTCCCGCTCGGCGTCGTCCTCCGCCAGGGTCACCGACGAGCGCGCGTGGACCCGGCGGACCGCCCGGTCGATCGCGGCCATCAGGTCCGGCACCGGGACGGGGCCGGCGGGCACGGTGAGCTGGTACCTGCCGGAGCCGGCCAGCGCATCGGCGAACCGGCGTACCGCGGACCGCACCTCGGGATCCCGCGCGAAGGCCCGGCCGATGGCGCTCTCGTGCGCCGCGGCGGCGTCCTCCCAGGCGGGACCGTACAGGCCGCGGTAGCGCGGCGCCTGGCCCGCGTAGGGCAGCCGGGCCGTGGCCGCCGCCGCACCGGTATCCGGCGCGAGGTTCTGACGGTACGTCAGCCATTGGGGCGCCGGGCCGTCGTGCTCGCCCCGCAGGAAGAACTCCGGGCGGCCGCCCGTTGCCTTGGGTCCCCCCGTCACGACCGGGGAGGTGCCCGCGACGGTGTCGACGCCCGGCGCGTGCGCGTCGGCCACCTGCTGGGCGACGGGCACCACGCCCTTGGTGCCCCGGCCCGCCGAGCAGGAGAACACCAGCTGCCCGGTGCCCCGGCCCAGGCCGAGTTCCCGGAACCGCCGGGCGGCCCGGCGTCCGACCAGCGCCCCGCTGACGTCCTTGGGGCCCTCGGGCGTCAGCACGCTCAGCGCGCCGACTCCGCCGTGCGAACCCCAGACGAACCGTGCGGGCTTGCCGTCGCCGCGCAGGCCCGGCGGGAGGGGCAGGCGGTCCGGCCGGCTCGCCGAGGAGCCCGGGGTGTCGCGGACGGCGGTGTCCGTGACGTCCAGCAGGTGCGGGTAGCGGCGCGAGCGGATCCGCCAGTCCGGGCCGGAGAAGCTGGCCTCGCCGAAGACGACCCCGCCGGGCGACGTGATCTCCCGGGTGATGACCTTCCGGTTCCACGGCCGGTCCGCGGGCCGCTCGTTCTGCACCAGGACGACGTGCCGGTACTCCAGGCCGGTCGCCAGGTCGCGGACGATCGTCGGGCGGCCGACGACCGTGAAGTCGCCGCCGTGCGGGAAGACCACCTGGTCCCCGGGCGAGCCCGCGAAGGGCGCGAACTCGTGCGCCCCGTCCGGGTCGACCACCTGGTACAGCACCGGATGGCGGGCCGGGTACCGGGACGCCTCCTCGGCCAGCCGCTCCACGGCGCTCTGCCTGTCCGCCCAGGCCTGGGACAGCCGGGGACGGCTGACGGTGTGTCCCTCGGCCGCGTACGGGTGCGCGCCGTGCAGCGGGCCGGGCGCGAAGTCACCCCCGTAGACGGAGCCCTCGGCCTCCGGCAGCAGCGTCGCGGCCCGGACCGCCATCTCCGCGTGCACACCCAGCTCGGCGATCAGCCGGTCGGTCGCCAGCGCGGCGGCGACCTCGCGCAGCCGCGCGCCGGTCCGCTCCCCGGGATGCTCGATCAGCCGCCGCACCGCCGGATCCCGCCGCACCACCAGCGGCAGCGAGGAAGCGTCCGCGCCCTGGCCGAGGCCGGTGAGCCGGGTGTGGATCCGCTCGCGGAGCGCGGCGCGGCCCGGCTCGCCGCCCGCCAGGATCCGCTCGTCCATCAGCTCGGCGTCGGGGCCGCCGAGCAGGAACAGCGCCGTGCGGTAGCCGGCCGGCAGGTCGGGAGAGCGGCGCCGGTGGGTGCGCGTCCACCGGCGGAAGGCGTCCCGGCGTTCGGTGAGGGTGCGGTCGGCCGCGGCGGCGCCGTCCATGCCGTCCGTCACGTCGTCGTAGAAGTCCGGGACGGTGCGGCCACCGGTGTTCTCCGGGGCCACCAGGGCGGCCGCCCACTCGGCGTACCCGACCTCGTGCGGCAGCCGCTCCAGTGCCTCGGTGAGCTGCTCGTCGCCGGCGAGCGGGCCCCCTTCGAGCTGCTTGAGCGGGTCGAGCAGGAACGGCACCAGGCCGTACAGCTGGGACGCGTCGGCCTCCACCGAGGAGGCGGTGCGCAGGTCCGGCTCCAGCATCCGCGCGCCGTCCTTCTCGAACGCCCCGGACCGCTGGGCCGCGCCCAGCAGCTGCGCCAGACCCGGTGCCCCGTCCTGCGGCAGCATCCAGCCGAGCACCGCGTTGCGGAATCCGACCCAGGTCTCGGCGGGAGCGCCCAGGTCGTGGTGGACCCGCAGGAGCGTCTCGGCCTCCCGGACGCGCTCCGCGGCCGGGCCGACGGGGTGGCCCAGTCCGGCCAGCCTCGCGTCGAGACCGGCGGTGGCGGGCGGCGCCGTCAGTCCGCGGTCCCGGGCGTAGACGGGCGCGGCCAGCGCGAAGGCCTCCATCACGTCGGCCAGCGGCGGGGGGTTGTCGCGGTCCCGCAGCGCCCGCAGCGCGCCGAGGTAGTCGAACGTCGCCGGGTCCGCCGGGGCGAAGAAGTGCCGCCAGTACGAGGGCTTGGTGTGCAGCTTCCGCACCAGCTGCTCGAGCGCGGTCTGCGCGGCGATCCGCCAGTGCGGGTGGGCGGCCAGCACCTGGCCGACGGCCTTCTCGAAGCGGCGGGCCACCTCGTCCCAGCGGGCCCGGTCGTCGCCGTACAGCACGTCGGGCATCGGTGCGGTGACGCCGGAGGGCCGGGTGGCGGGCTCCTGCGCCGGGCTCGGCGGGGAGGACCGCGGGAGGGTGTTGGCGCCCGGCAGCGGGGCGATCGAGGCCTCGGCGGGGGTGATGACGGCTCGCACCGCGGCCAGTGCCCTGTCCGGATCGGCCTGCGCCCGCTCGACGGCGCGCAGCAGTTCGTAGGTGTTGCCGTCGCCGTCGGTGCGCACCTCGCGGGAGGTGACGAACAGGTCGACCGCCTGCGGGTAGCGGACCTGGCGCCGGCTTGGGTCGTGTGCCAGGGCGGTGAATTCGCGGGCGGTGGACTGCGGTATCTCCACGACGATCCGGCGTGCCGGGTCCGACGCGAGCTTCGCCAGTGCCAGGGCCTCGTCCGGCTCGACCTGCTGGAGTTCCGGGACGCTCAGCTTCAGCAGGCCGGCGCCGGCTCCCGGGACGGGGGCCTCCACCGGGTAGTACACCGGCCCCTTGACGGCGGGCAGCTTGGCCAGGCCCTCGATGGCCAGGCCCAGGTGCACCGGGATCTGGAAGCGCAGATAGGCGGCGAGCTCGGGGGCCTTGTCCAGCATCTCCTGCCGCAGCGCACCGAATTCGGGGCTGTCCGGCGCGGTGGCGGCGAGTCGCTCGCCCAGGCCCCGCAGCACCGGGTGGCGCAGCAGCAGCGGGAGCCGGACCGGGCCGCCGTTCCGGGCCGCGTCCACGGCCCGCTCGACCTCCGCCCGCACCAGCGGTTCCAGCCGTGCCACGCCCTCGGTGAAGGGGAGTTCATCGGCACCCGCCTCCAGGAACGTGCCGCTGTCCGGGTGGCTGAGCAGGTACAGCCCGATGACGTGGGCGGGGTCGAGGCGGTCCGCCGGCAGTTGCCGTCCGTCACCGGACCAGTCGCGGGCCGCGGTGTGCCGGGCCGCCCAGCTGTCCGCGCCCAGTCGCTGTTCGGCGCCGGCCGGGACGGCGGGCGCCTCCCCGGCGGCGGAGAGCAGCCGGACCGCCTCCGTCAGGCCGTGCGGCACCTCGACGCCGTCCGGCTCGTCGGCGAGCCACGCCATGCCCTGGGTGTGCATCCGCCAGTGCGGCGGGCGAAGGCGCTCGGCGAGGTCGCCGGGCGGAAGTCCGTCGCGGGGCGCGAAGACGGTGTCGGCCAGGCCGTACAGGTGCACGCCGTTGCCGGCCAGCGCCGCGGTCAGGGCCGCCTGGTTGGCGCTCGTCCGGGAGAAGTGAAGGTCCGTCAGGAGGGAGGCGAGAGGGTACCGCCGGGACAGGCCCCAGCCGAACACCGCCCGCACGAACGGCGCGAACCGCTCGGCGGGCAGGCCGAGATCCCGGTAGAGCAGGTACATCGCGCGGGTGCCCGGCAGCGGGTCCCGGTGCACCAGGATGCCGCGGCCGTAGGCCAGGTGGCCGCGCGTGTTGTCGCTGACGCCCCGCAGCGTGGCGAGGGCGGGGTAGGCGTCGTGCGCGGCGTCGAGCACCACGCGGGCCAGCTCGTCGAGGGTCGCCTCCGGCCGGAGGGGGTCGAGGCCCACCTCGTAGCGGCCGGTGTCGGCCAGCGCCCTGACGACCCGGCGCATGATCGCGAGCGCGGCCGGGTCCTGGGACAGCCGCTCGCCCAGGGCCTCGTCGTAGACGTCCGCGCTCGCGAACCACTCAGGTCCGCCCGCCGGGTAGCGCGCCGCCTGGCCGGCGAAGTAGGGCTCCGCCGAGGGCGCCGGGCCCGCCGCCTTCACGTCGTCCGGCACCACCCTCAGGAACGCCGGGCCGGACGCCCCCCAGCCGGGGCCGAGCAGCACGTGGTCGGGGGACCATCCGTAGACGCCGACCGAGGTGTTCCCCGCGTACGACTCCCGCTGCGGTGGGTGCTCGGCGATCGCCTGCTGCGCCAGCGACGGCAGCCCGGGGCGCTCGGCTCCCACCGAACACGACCACTGCAGCAGCGGCGTGGAGTCCGCCACCCCCGCCTCGATCAGCCGCCGGACCGACTCCACTCCGCTCTGCGGGCCGCTGATGAGCCGGTGGCCGTAGCGGCCCACCACGGCCACCGCGTGCGGCGATCCATGGGCGGCGCTGACGACGAAGCGGGGTTTGCCGGTGCCCGGGTCCACCCCCTGGGGCAGCGGCCAGGGCCGGGACGGGCCGACGGTCTTGTCCGCCGTGTTCTCGACCCGGTGGTGCTTGACGTACGGGAAGTTCGCGTAGGCCCGCGCCCGGACGGCGTAGTCGCGGAGGGTGTGGCTGGAGAAGCCGAACCACGCGCCGGTGGGCGCGATCATCGGCCGTGCCAGGACGGGGTTGTCCCAGGGGATCCTCGACGTCGGCCGCGGAACCTCGACGGCGGCGACGTACGAGTACCACAGGCCGGTCTTCCCGTCCCGGGCGTAACCGTGTCCCCTCTTCCGCAGCGTGACCGGCTCGGGGGACACCACACCGCGCCGGGCCGGCGTCAGCGAGTGGAGCGGGGTCTCCCGGGCCGACAACGGCCGCAGCACCTCGAAGACCACCGGATGCCAGGTGCCCGGCTGCGCGGTCCTCAGCTGGGCGTCCAGCTCCCTCAGCGCCACCGCGCGGTCGGAGGTGCCGGGGTGGAAGGCGGCGAGCGGCATGTCCCCCTGGGCCGCGTACGGCTTCGGGCCGCCGAACAGCGGGCCAGGCGCCAGCGTGGTGTAGAAGGCCGAGCGGTCGCCGGCCAGCCTGGTCGGCAGCAGCTCCAGTGCCTCGGCGGCCATCGCGGCGTGACCGCGCACCTCGTCCAGCAGCCGGTCGTCGGCCCGTCCGGCGAAACCGGCGACCGCCGCCGCCACCTCGGCCGCGGGCGCGGACCGCCCGATGACGTCCTGGATGTCGGGGTCGCGCAGCATCAGCAGCGGCCAGGACGCCCGGTCCTCGGGGTCGGCCTGGCGGCCGGCGGCGATGACCAGCTCCCGCAGCCGGTCCAGCGCCTGCGGGCCGTACCCGAGCACCCGCGGCTCGAAGAACCGCGCGTCGGGTCCGGAGGCCAGCGTCAGCGCCATGGAGTGCGCGGGGGTCACCTGTTCCAGCACGTCCAGGGTGATGGGGTCGCGCAGCAACTCCCGCAGCGCCGCACGGCGCTGCTGCCACAGCGTCGCCATGGGGCCGGTGCCCGACAGCTGGCTCAGCCCCCGGGCGAGGACGAACTCGGGGGCGGCCCAGTCCCCCACTCCGGTGACCGCGTCGTCGAGCATCGGCAGGGTCCGCCGGCCGTACAGCAGCGCGTGCGGCGTCTGCTCCAGGGTCTCCCGTACCGCCGCGTCGCCCGCCAGTCCACCGTGCGGCAGGCGTCCCCTCGGGTCCAGGTCGCCGTTGATCCAGCCGTGCACCCGGGACAGGTCGGTCAGCCACGGATCGGGCTCCACCGCCCGGTCCCAGACACCCGCGGAGTGCGCGACATCCAGGAACCACTCCCAGGGCAGGGCGTCCTGGCGGGAGAGGTGCCACCCGGCCACCGCGTCGCGGAACAGGAACACGTCGTCGTCCGGCACCCGCAGGTGCCGGTAGACGCGCAGCATCTGCTCGATGTCCCGGGCCTGCTGCTGCTGATGGGCCGTCAGGTCACGGGAGCCCTGGTACCCGCGCCGCCGCATCTCGTCGTCCCAGGCCCCGGGACGCGGGCGCACACCCCGCGGTCCGGGCAGCCCGGCGGTCCACGCGTAGTGCGGCACCGCCCGGGCGAACGCGCCCATCAGCTCGTCGAACGGCGGGGGGTTGCCCCGGTCCAGCAGGCGCCGCTCGGCCGCGGCCACGTCGAAGCCCGCCAGCGAGGTGCGGCCGTGCAGCAGCTTCAGGAAGCCGTCGGTCGCCCCGCCGGGCGCTGTCCGGACGTCCGCCACCAGTTTCGCCAGGCCCGCCTGCGCCTGGGCACGGACCAGCGGGTCGGCCGCCAGCGCCCGGGCCGCCGCACGCCCGTACTCGTCCGACAGCTCCAGGTACCGGGTCCGCGACGGCCCGGAGAAGAACTCCGGGAACCGCGGCTCGTGGAGGGCCGGGAACGCCGCCGGAGCCGCCGCGGCGGGTGCGGCGGCCTGCTGACCGGCGGCCGGGGGCGCGGGCACGGGCACGGACGCGGGTGCCTGCGGGGCCGTCGCCGGTGCCTGGAGCGTCGGGGAACCGGCGTTCAGGTGGACCACCGAACGGGCGTTGCCGCGGACGACGAGGGCCCGGTCGCCGTCCGTATCGGCGGGCTCCGCCGCGGTGGGTGGCGCGTCGGTCGGAGCCTGGCTGACGGTCGCGGCGGGCGGCCGGGCGCTCGTCAGCGCCGGGGGCTCGGTGCGGGTCCAGTCATCCGCGGCGCCCGACCGGGCCGGGTCGACGGTCAGCAGGAGGACGTTGCGCCCCGCCGCGCTGTCGTGCGCCACCGTGACCGGGTGCGCGGAGGTCAGCGTGGTCCTGGCGGTGCCCTCCCGGGCGGCCAGCGGCCCGCGCAGTGCGGCACCGGTCGAGCCGCCCCGCGCGTCGGCCACCACGACGGGCGCCGGCAACGGGCGGGCCAGCAACGCCTGATCGCTCCGCAGCAGCGCGACGATCTCCTCGTGGGGCACCCGCAGCGGAGTGCCGCCGGGCCAGGGGATCTCGATGTGGTCCCGGTCGCCGTCGACCATCAGGACGTACGGGTCCGCGGCCGGCCCCGCGCCCCACCGGGCGGCGCGTTCCTCGCCGCCCGCGGCCGTGCCGTCCGGCGAGACCCGGTAGACGTCCGTGGCCAGCGGGCCCTGCAACGGACGCCCGGTGAGGTTGCGGCCCACCACGGCACCGGCGGGCGAGACGATCGCGGTGGACGGGGAGAGCAGGCCCTGCCGCTGGAGGTGGAAGGCGGCCATCTCGACGGGGTCGAACACGTCACGGCCCCGCAGCGCCGCCGACGTCATCAGCCACAGCGCCGTCTGCCGGGCCGCCGGCGGCACCGGCCCCGGCAGGTGCAGCACCCTGGCGACCAGCGCGTCCGGCTGCGGATGGCTCTGGATGGCCTGCATGGTCTTCGCCATCGCCCAGAACAGCCGCGCCCGCATCTGCTCGCCCGGGGCGGGCAGGGCCTGCAGCCCGATGGACGCCAGAACCTGCGGAGTGATCCGCGGGAAGGTGGCCGTGGCGTGGTCGAGGTAGGTCAGCGGGACGAAGTCGTGCAGGGCTACGGGGCCTGAGGCGTTCGCCAGGCGGTCCCGCGCCGCGCCCAGCAGGCGGCGGACGCCGTCGCGCAGTTCGGCGGTGTCCGCGAAGCCGGCCGGGCGCGGCTTCGGGGTTCCGGCCTGCTCCAGGTGGGCGCGCAGCACGTAGTCCAGCAGGTCGAGACTGAACGGTCCGGTCTCGGCGAGCCTGCGGTCGGCGCGTCGCATCCCGTCCAGGGCACCGATGCCGCGCAGCAGGTTCTGGTACTCGCCGCCGGGGTCCTCCCGGTCGTTTTCGACCTCGTGGCCGAACACCGAGCGCAGCGCCCGCACCAGGAGCAGCGTCGGGCCGCGTTCCGCAACCACCCCGGCGGGCGGCTCCGAGCCGGGGAACGCCCTCGCCACCATGGTCAGGCGGTCCAGTTCCCCGGGCCCGGGCTCCGGCCGCAGCTCGCGCACCGACCCCAGTTCGCCGCGGGCCGTGGCGAGGACGTACTGGTCGAAGACGTCCTGGCCGGCACGCTTGGCGAAGCCGTGCACCCGGCTGAACGGGATCACCGTGCGGCCGGTGCGGTTGGCCACCCGCTGCGCCGGCGAGACGTTCCTGAGCGGATCGGCCACGACGGGCGCGTCCGCGCCGTCGTGCAGGGCGAGCGGCGGGCCGTCCGACGCCGCGTCGCTCCAGCACGCCTCGATCACGATCGGGTCCTCGGCCGGACGCCCGGCCAGGCTCGGCCTGCGCTTGAGGTAGCCGCCGACCTGATCGCCGGTGGCCGGATGCGACTGGCCGGACCTGGCGTCCACCGGGAAGAAGAACCCCGGCAGGCCGTGCAGCACGAGGTGGTAGGCGTCGCGGCCCGCCCAGGGCGCGTCCCCCACCGCGGTGAGCGGCTGCTTGGTGACCGGGTCCAGGTGCAGGAACCGCATGTTCTGCACGTCCCTGAGTTCCGCCTCGCGGTCCACCAGGTCGGCGCGGGTGAACACCGCGCGCCCGATCGGCCGGTTGGTCCGCGGATCGGTCAGGGTGACGCTCTGGACGTCCCGGTCCGGCAGCCGGAAGCCGTCGGCGAGTTCGATGGCCTCGTCCCCGCCGGGCGCGTGCGCACCATCCGGCCCCAGGTCGCCCGGCTGACTGACGATCCACTTGCCGACCGGCACGCCCTGGGCACGCTCGTCCACCGGCACGACGCGGTACCGCCGCGTCGTGTCGTCGAGGACCAGCCGCGGATCGCCGCTGTGCGCCAGCACCGGTCGCCCGATGCGGCGCGCGAGGGAGCGCGGCATCTCCAGACCGCCGTCTCCGGCCCTGGGCACCACCAGCATGATCGGGGCCTGCGCACCGCGCTTGGCCAACTCCTCGTCCATGGCGAGGAGTTCGGTGAGCTCGTCCTGCGGTATCCGGCGGGTCGAGCCGTCCGGCCAGGCCGCCGTGAGGTGGTCCTTCCCGCCTCCCGCCTCCAGGAGGTAGGCCTTGTCGTTGCCGGTCATGTCCGCCCTGGCCACGCCCGGCGGGGCCGTCCGGCCGGTGAGGCTGCGTCCGACCACCGCGCCGTTGGGGGCGAGGATCAGCGTCCGCTCCGACAGCAGGTCGCCGCGCCGGGCGAGGTGGAAGGCGCCCAGCGCCGCCAGGCTGCCGTCCCGCCCGGCCGTCGTCGCCTCGTCCACCAGCGTGTACAGCTCCTCGCGGCGCGCCGCGTCCACCGGGTCCGCGGGATCCAGGTGCAGGATCTTGCGGGCCAGCGGCACCGGGTCGAAGGGGCCCTCGCCCAGTGCCGGGTCGGTGCGGCGCAGCGCGTCCAGCCGGAGGGCCGCGGCCGTTCCCGGCGGCAGTTCGAAGGCGACGGTCACCTGCCTCGGCTCGCCCGGCCCCGGGTCCGCTCCCGGCGCGCGGGTGGCCGACTCGACGGTGAACAGGCCCTCGGCACCCGGGCGTTGCAGTCCGGTGCGGAAGAGGCCGGCGACCGCGGCGGCACGCCGTCCGGCTGCGCCGGAGCCGGACGCGCGGCCCTCGTCGTCGTACCCGGTCACCACCACGCGCGGCTCGGGCAGCCCGGCGAGGGCGTGGCGCGCGCCCGCCTCCGCCACCCGGCCCACGAGGTCCTTCATCCGCCGGCGCTGGCCGGCGCTGAGCGACTCGGCGCCGGACGTGAAGTTGACCCGGGTCAGCGGCGGGAGCGCTTCGGACGGCGGCCGGACCTGCGCCGGGCCGGCCTGCTCCCCCGGCGCGGCGGTGCCGGGCCCGCTGTGGGCGCCGTCGAGGGACGCCGTCGTGCCGGGGCCGGTGCCGCTGGTGCTGACATGCCGTACGTTGACGGGGCCGGGGCCGGGG
>JBEHXI010000240.1:0-11162 GCA_048498775.1 Actinomycetota bacterium
GTACTCAGCCGGCCGGCGCGCCGCACCAGGATTCCAGGGCCGCCGCGGTGTCCGCCGCGCCGGGCGCCACGGCCGCCCACGCGACATGGCCGTCCGGGCGGACCAGCACCGCCCGCGCGCCGCCGAGCGCGTCGTCCGGATCGGCGACGGCGGGCCGGACGGCGTCGACCCAGCCGTGCCACGGGCGGGCCGCGCGGGCCGCCCGTCCGTCCTCGGTCAGGTCGAGCAGCACGAAGGTCCCGCCGTGCAGCAGCTGGTAGAGCCGCTCGACGGGGCGGCCCGGGAGGGTCAGCGACAGGTCCGGCACCCGGCACCCGGCCAGCGGGTGCGGCACCGTCCCGTCGCCGGACGGCGGCGGATAGGCGACGGACAGCCCGCTGACCGCCTCGGCGTAGCGGCGGTTGACCTCCGGCACCGTCAGCAGGTCGCGGAAGGTCTCCTTCAGTGCCGTGGCGGGCGCGGAGAACTCGGTCATCAGGAAGCTCTGCGCCCGGGTGCTGGTCAGCAGGGCGCGGGCGACGGGCAGGCGCTCGCTCTCGTAGGTGTCCAGCAGATGGGCGGGCGCCCGTCCGGCGAGGTGGGCGGCGAGCTTCCAGCCGAGGTTGAACGCGTCCTGCAGACCGATGTTGAGGCCCTGCCCGCCGGCCGGAAAGTGGATGTGCGCGGCGTCCCCGGCCAGCAGGACCCGGCCCGCCCGGTACCGCTCGGCCTGCCGGGACGCGTCACCGACCCGGCTGACCCACAGCGGGCTGTGCATCCCGAAATCGTCCCCGCACACCCGCAGGACCGCGGCGCGCAGCTCCTCGACGGTGGCCGGGGCGTCCGGCGGGACGGCCGCGGTGTGCGCGTCGATGACGACGACCCGGGTCAGCCGCTCCGACCAGGGAGCCATGAACAGCAGTCCGCGCTCGTCGTTGCGCCGCATCGCGTCCGGCGCGGGTCTGCGGTCCAGTTCGACGTCCCCGAACAGCGCGGTGACCCGGGAGTCCTGCCCGGTGAACGGGATCCCCGCCAGCTCCCGCACGGCGCTGCGGCCGCCGTCGCAGCCCACCACCCAGCGCGAGCGCAGCGGGTGGTCGCCGTCCGGGCCCCGGACCACGGTGGTCACCCCGTCGTCGTCCTGCCGCAGCCCGGTCACCTCGTGGCCCCGGCGGATCTCCACGCCCAGCGCGAGCGCCCGGCGCTCCAGCAACTCCTCGGTGCGGAACTGCGGGAAGCCCAGGGTGCACGGATAGCGGCTCGGCAGGACGGAGAAGTCCAGCGGCACGTCCAGCGCGGCGAAGTGACCGGTCGGCAGCAGCCGGCCGCCGGGCAGGAACTCCCCGAGCAGCCCGCGCTGGTCGAGCACCTCGAGGGTGCGGGTGTGCAGGCCGTGCGCCCTGCTGTACGGGCTGCGCCGGGGGCGTTTCTCCAGCACGACGACGCGTGCCCCGGCCAGCGCCAGTTCGGCGGCCGTCATCAGCCCGGCCGGCCCCGCCCCGGCCACCACCACGTCCGCCATCCCCGCAACCCCCTGTGCTCCTCGACCGCCGGACGCGGACCGGCCCGCACCCCCCGCGACGGTGTGCTCATCATTTCGCGGCGGGCCGTCCGGTGGGGCCAGGACCTGCGAGGCGAGCGGTCGTTGACATGTCGCGGGCCGCTCCCTAACGTGGCCGCGCCCAGGAACTACTGACCAGTAGGGACCAGTGTGAGCTCTCCGCGCCCGTACGACATCGTCCTGTTCGGCGCCACCGGCTTCACCGGCGCGCTCACCGCCGAGTACCTGGCCCGGCACGCCCCGGCCGGGTGCCGCTGGGCGCTGGCCGGCCGGAACCGCGCCAAGCTGGAGGCGTTGCGCGACCGGCTGGCCGTCCTCGACCCGGCCCTGGCCGGCCTGCCGGTGCTGGTCGCCGACAGCGCCGACCGGGCCGCGCTGCGCGACCTGGCGTCCCGCACCCGGGTGGTGGTCTCCACCGTCGGCCCCTATCTGCGCTACGGGGAGCCCCTGGTGGCGGCGTGCGCCGAGGAGGGCACCGACTACGCGGACCTCACCGGCGAGCCGGAGTTCGTGGACCTGATGTACCTGCGCCACCACGAGCGGGCCGTCGCCACCGGCGCCCGCCTGGTGCACTGCTGCGGCTTCGACTCCATCCCGCACGACCTGGGCGTGCTGTTCACCGTGCGGCAGCTGCCCGGTGACGGAGTGCCGGTCCGGGTGCGGGGGTTCGTCCGCGCCCAGGGCGTGCTGTCCGGCGGCACGCTCGCGTCGGCGCTCACCGCCTTCTCCCGCCCGGTGGCCATGGCGCGGGCGGCCGCGCGGCGGCGGGCGGCCGAACCGGCGCCGGCCGGGCGGCGGATCCGCGCCACGCCCGGAGCACCGCACCGCTCCCGCACGGCCCGGGCCTGGGCGCTGCCGCTGCCCACCATCGACCCGCAGGTGGTGGCCCGTTCTGCTGCCGCCCTTCCGGGCTACGGGCCGGACTTCCGCTACACCCACCATGCCGCGGTCCGGCACCTGCCCGTCGCCGTGGCCGGTGCGCTGGGCACCGTCGCCCTGGTGGCCGCCGCCCAACTGCCGCCGCTGCGCGCCGCGCTGAGCCGGCTGTGGGCGCCGGGGCGGGGCCCGAGCGCCGAGCAGCGCGCCCGTGGCTGGTTCACCGTGCGGTTCGAGGGCCGCGGCGGCGGCGAACGGGTGGTCACCGAGGTGTCGGGAGGCGACCCGGGGTACACCGAGACGGCCACGATGCTCGCCGAGTCGGCCCTGTGCCTGGCCTTCGACGAGCTGCCGCACACGGCGGGCCAGGTGACCACCGCCGTCGCGATGGGCCCGGCGCTCATCGACCGGCTGACCGCCGCGGGCCTGCGCTTCACCGTCCTGGACACGCCGCCCGCCGGCGCGCCGGGGCGCTGACGGGCCTCGGCTCCGGGTTCGGGCCGCTCGCCCATCCTGAGGGTTCTGCCGGCGCGGGCGTTATCGGCGCCGCCGCGGGACGTATGTATCCCTGCGTCCGACAACCCCGAGCCCCGCGTGCCGGCCCGGACCGCCGCGGCGGACGGGCGCCGTACGCAGCCGAAGGAGCCTGGGCATGATGGCCGTAGCGTCGATCCGGCGGATCACGGTGGCAGCCTCCCTCGCCGCCCTCCTTGCCGTCCCGTCCGCCGTGGCCGCGGCCGCGGCTCCGGTCGCGGGCGCCCAGCCCTCTCCCGCGCCATCGGGCTCCCTCTTCCTGAGCACCGACGTTCCGGCCGCGGGCGCCCCGCTGTTCTTCCTGGGGATGGGCTACCTGCCCGGGGAGCGGGTCCTGGCCGCGCTGACGGGGGCCGGGTACGCGCCGCCGCGGGACACAGATCGTCCGGTGCATCCGGTGCGCCCGGAGCGCCCGGTGCGTACGGAGGACCCGGTGCGTACGGAGGACCCGGAATACCCGGAGCACCCGGAGCACCCGGAGCCTGCCGGGCATGTGGGGCGCACGGAGGAGGAGACGCGGCCCCCGGCGGACGAGGCCGACTCCGGACCGGGCCAGCGCCTGAGGCGCGTCGTCCGGGCCGACCGGCTCGGCGTCGCGCGGGGCAGGATCCGGCTCCCGGCCCGGCTGCGTCCCGGCCGCTACCTCTTCTCCCTGACCGGCCTGACCTCCCACCAGCGCCTGTACTCGTTCCTCACCATCAGGTCCCGGCAGGGCTACGCCGGGACCCCGGCCGGGAACGGCGCCGCGTCCGCCTCCGGAGCGCGGCCGGAGGCAGCCGCCGCCTCACCTGCTCGCCCGGGCGCCGTCGCGCAGGCCGGTCCGACACCGGTCAGCCTCGTGGCGGCACCCATCTCCGGCGACGTGGCCCCGGCCCGGCCCGCGGGCGCCCTGACCACGGCGGCCATCGTGGCCGGCGGGCTGGCGGCCCTGGGCAGCGGTGCCTGGCTGCTGCGCCGCAGACGGCGGGAGCGGGACTGGCGCGTGTGACGCGAGAGCCGTCCCGGTGGCGTCCGTTCCACCGGCCGGCGCCCCGGGTCCACGGCATCCACCGCCGGGTGCCCTACATATGACGCCCGCATACCCGGTCGCCATATCAACCGGGGGCATTCCCGAAGGAGTTCGGCACCGCTCCCGGCAACGCCGCCCCCCGGAAAGGCATCGGACCGGAAAACCGATACCGCATCGTGATTATCTCCGGTCCTTTCACTTCGCAACCTTACCGTTATCGCCGACCGCCTCGCCGCACCGCTTCAGACTGTGAAGATCATTTACAATCGCGGGGCTCCCGCCGCGCCACCGAGGGTCCCGCCGGACCGAAAACCACCGCCCCACCCCGCCACGCCAGGCCACCCCGTCCCGCCCCCGGAGCTTCACAACACCCCCACAGCCTGCGAAGACTTCCGGTAACGCATTCGATGGCCGACGGCCCGCCAGGCGAAACCGGGAACGATTCACGCCCTTAAGGCGGCACCCCGCCGAAGGAGGCCCGCGCGAGGGTAGTCTGCCGTTGCCATCTCTTTAGCTCTTTACTTCTTGACGGTCGTCAGTCACGGAGGTTGACTCACGCCACCGCGGACACGACCCCGCGGCCAGTTCAAGGAGGGTCTTACGTGAACACCGCTTGGCGCCGAGCCGTCACCGTGACGGCGGCCGCATCGATGCTCTTGGTGGGCTGCGGGAAAACCGTCGTCACCAAGCCGAGTGCCGCGAGTGACGGGCCGAGCGTCCAGCAGGGCTTCACCGTCGGACTGGCACTTCCGGACACCCAGACCGCCCGCTACTCCTCGGTCGACCGCCCCATCATCGAGAAGAAGATCAAGAACCTGTGCCCTAGATGCTCGGTCCTGTACCAGAACGCCGCCGGCAGCCAGAGCACCCAGCAGCAGCAGGTCGCCACGCTGGTCAACGCCGGTGTGAAGGTCATCATCCTCGACGCGGTCGACTACAAGGCCATCGAGCCCGCGGTCCGCGCGGCGCACGCCAGGGGCGTCAAGATCGTGGCGTACGACCGCCTGGCGCAGGGGCCGATCGACGCCTACACCTCGTTCGACAACGCCCAGGTCGGGCGGGAGCAGGCCGAGGGGCTGCTGGCGGCGCTGGGCGACAAGGCCTCCACGTCCAGCAAGATCGTGATGATCAACGGCGACAAGGCGGACCCCAACGCCGCCCAGTTCAAGGCCGGCGCGCACAGCGTCCTGGACGGCAAGGTCACCATCGCCGACGAGTACGACACCACCGGGTGGCTGCCCTCCGAGGCCGCCAAGGAGATGGAGGGCGCCCTGGCCCACCTCGGCACCTCCGGCATCTCCGCGGTGTACTCGGCCAACGACGGGATGGCGGGCGGGATCATCGGCGCCCTGCAGAGCGCCCACGTCTACCCGGTGCCCCCGGTCAGCGGCCAGGACGCCGCACTCGACGCCACCCAGCGGATCATCGCCGGCACCCAGGCGTTCACCGTCTACAAGCCGTACACGGTGGAGGCCGCGACCGCCGCGCAGATGGCGATCGACGAGGCGACCGGCGCCACCCTCGACGTCGCCGACACCTCGGTCAACAGCGCGACCAACCGCGGCATCCCGGCGCGGCTGATCGACACCACCATCATGGACACCAAGAACATCCGGCAGACCGTCATCGACGGCGGCCTGTACACGATCGCGCAGATCTGCACCCCGGACCTGGCAAGCGCCTGCGCCCGGCTCGGCCTGAAGTGACCCTCGGCGGCCCGGCGGTGGAGAGCTTGCCTCCGCCGCCGGGCCGCAGCGTGTCCTCGGTGCTACCGCCCCCGCAGCCGGATCTCCACCACCAGGTCCTCGGCCGCGGCGCGCGCCGGCGGCCGTTCGGGAAGCGCGGTGGACCGCCCGGCCTCGTCCAGCACCGCGCGCAGCGCCGTGACGTCCGCGGTCAGCCGCTCCCGCGACGGAGCCCCCGCCGCACCGCCCAGCGCGCCGTGCTCGGCGGCGGACTTCGCCGCGACCAGATCGCCCAGATAGGCCGGCGCCTCCGCGAGCTGCCCGGCCAGCGACGGCAGATGCGCGACCACCTCCCCGGTGCGCATCAGATGCACCCCGGTGAGCAGCGTCCGGAAGGTGTACAGCAGCGGCTTGAGCTCGCCGGTCCTCTCGAACAGCCGCCACTGCGAGCCGGCGAAGCCCTGGTAGTGACGGGCGTGGTACCGGGTCACCAGCCGCGGGGCGAGCGCCGCCAGGGCCTCGTGCTCCGGCGAGGAGCGCACCACGAGCGGGGAGAGCAACTGCTCCAGTACGTACCCGTTGGGGCGCAGCAGCAGCCGCACGAACTTCGCCAGGTCGTGCGTGACCAGGTCGATCTCCACCCCGTCGGGCGTCCAGGTGCGCTCCCAGGTCTCCCGGCGCTCCCGCAGCCCCACGACCTCGCGCAGCGGCAGCAGGTGGACGCCGCGCACGTCGACGTCCGAGTCCCGGGAGGGGAAACCGTACAGATGGGCGCCGGAGACGGTGGCGAACAGCAGCGGACAGGGGTGCTCGGCGAGGACCGGCGCCAGGCCGGGCAGGCCGCCCGGCGCGAGCGGCACGGCGGACGGGGTGCTCATCGGCGGGCCTCCTCGGGTCTCGTGAGCGAGCGGCGGCGCACCGACAGCAGCCACTCCTCCACACGTGCGGTGTCGGGGTGCTCGGGCAGCGGACTGGCGGCCGGCGCGGAGTCCAGCCGGGCGGTCAGCCGGTCGCGCCAGCGGTCCACCTCGTCCCAGGACAGCTCGCCGCGGCGCACCGCCATGAGCCGGTCACGGTGCTCCCCGGCGTCCACCCGTACCGTCCCGGTCTCCAGGATGGCCGCCCCGCTCGCCAGCAGACGCAGCAGGTGGGCCACGTGCTTCCAGCGCGGCTCCCCCGTCTCCGCGTCCCGCCGTTGCGCCTTCGCCAGCTGGGATCCGGCGTAGCGGCCGAAGGTGCGGTGCACCCGGCGGGACAGGAACGCCGGGGCGAGCTCGCGCAGTTCGGCCCCGAGCGGCGTGCAGCGCTCCACCAGCGGCGAGTTCAGTACCTCCAGGACGTTGGGGTTGCCGGCCAGCGCGAGTCCGCAGAACCGTTCGACCTCCCAGCTGAACTGCTCGGGCAGCGGCCCCTCGACATGGGTGGGCGGCTTCTCCAGCCGCCAGAAGTCCTCGGTGGGCGCGACGTAGATGCCCCGCCGGTCGGTGTCGGACGCGGCGGTGGCAAGCCCGAACGCACGCGATCCGGCGATCACCGACAGGATCGTGTGCTGTTCGACGAGGTGTGTCCGCTGGGGCATGGCGGCCATCCTCCCGGGTGCGCCGGGCATCCCGCCACGGGATTTCACCGCCGGGGCGTGAGCCGGGCACAGGCGGTTCCACGGGGTGCGCCAGGAGGTCTTCCCGCTCCGGCACAACCCTCCTGACCTGCACTCATGCGCGCTGCGCCGATCGAGTGAGCCCCCGTCACCGCCCTTGATTCACCCCCGCCGCCATGGGTTACTGGGAGCATCTGAACCGGTGGGCCGCCCATCCCTTCCCGGGGAGCTCAGCAGTCGGCCCATCCTTCCTCCGCCTGATCCGCAGAACGGCCTCCCCGCTGCGGACGGGCTCCGGCGGGCGGACCACTGCGCCGCGGTGGGCTCCCCGGGGCCATGACCCCGACGACCGTGCCTGCCGAGAGCCGGCCGGCGAGGCACAGCCTCGCCCGGCGGCGGGCAGTGCGGTCAGAGCCCGTCCCTCCCGTCCGCTCCCGTCACGGCCGCCCGCCCCGGCCACGTGGCCGGCGCCAGCCACCACGGCGGCACCGGCCCGTCCACGGCCCGGGCCCAACGCGGCCCCGCGCTGCCCGGGCAACGGCCGCCACCGGCTCATCACCACGGTCTATTCGCAGGAGGACCAACCATGACGACACCCAACCCGACGCCGGCCACGCAGGCGATCGCCGCGGGAGGAGGCTGGCCTCCCCCGCCGCCGCCTCCGCCGCCACCCACCCCTCCGATCCTGTTCTCGCTGGTGCCCAGTTCGGGGCCGACCTCCGGCGGCAACACCGTGCTGATCTACGGCCAAGGGCTGTTCGGCGTCACCAGTGTCACCTTCGGCGGGGTACCCGCGACCATCGTCTACCAGCCGCCGGCGCCCCCGCCCTACCCGGGTCCCTACCCGGGACCGTGGCCGGGGCCGTGGCCGGGGCCGGGCCCGTGGGACGGCGGCGGTGACGACGACTGGGACGGTGGCGATCACCACCACCACCTGATGCAGGTCGCAGCCGGTGGCGGTGACTGGGGCGGCGGTGGCGGCGGCGGCTACGCGGGCCCCCTGATCGTTCTGGCCCCGCCGCACGCGGCGGGTACCGTCCCGGTGGTCGTCACCACCGCGTACGGCACCAGCAACGCGCTGAACTACACCTACGTGGCGCCGCCCGCCCCTCCGACGGTCACCTCGATCGTCCCGACCACCGGGCCGACCACCGGCGGAACCCCGTTCGTCATCAACGGAACCAACCTGGCCGGCGCGACGAGCGTGACCTTCGGCGCCAACGCGGCGACGATCCTCGGCAGTGACGCGACCCACGTCTTCGGGCTCACCCCGGCCGGGATGGCCGCCGGACCCGTCACGGTGACCGTCACGACCCCGAACGGCTCGGCGACGACGACCTTCACCTACTTCGTCGCCCCGCCCGCGCCCATCGTCACCTCGAACACGCCGGGTTCGGGCACCGTGGCCGGTGGCACGTCCGTCACGATGGCCGGGAGCAACCTCGGCGGCGTCGTCGCTGTCCTCTTCAACGGGGTTCCCGGGACGATCACGTCGAACACCGGGTCCTCGCTCGTGGTCACGACTCCGGCCGGGACGGTGGGCAGCGCCCCGGTCACCCTGGTCACCGCGAGCGGTACCTCGGCCGGAATCCCGTTCATCTACTTCTGATCGGTCCACCGGTCCGGCCGGGGTCGTGACCACGAGCGAGGACCCGGTGTTCGACGTGATTGTCCGGGCCCCCGGCCGGACCGGTGGCCTCCGGCAGTGGCCGCGGCGCCGGTTCCCGGGAGCACTCCCGGGGGCCGGCGCCCTTCGCCGTCTCCCCCTCGGGAGGGCGCCGGCCACCGCCGAAGAAAACCGGCGCATAACCTACGTTGGCCGTCCGCCGCAAAAACGATTAGGTTGCACGGAAGAACGGTTTCGCCACGGGACTTTCCGAACGCGGGCCCCAGAATCCCTCATTCCGCAGGCCGTTTCACGCTTTCGGCATATCATCTTAATTGCACTGACAACCTTGTCGGCCGTCGACGGCCGTGGATAGCCTCTATTCCTGCCCGCAGGATCATGGTCCGCGGATTTCACGGGAAAAGGGGGATCCCATGCCCAATGTGCCTGCCGAGACGACCCTTGTCGACCTGGCCCGCGAGGTCGGGGCGACCGCCGAGGAGATCGAGCACCTTCCCTCCGAGGTCAAACAGCTCACCAAGGGCGAGTTGCTGGCCCTGTGGGGAAGCAGCACCGAACAGGAAGCCATCGACGCCTACCAGCACTCCGGGAACGGCGGCCACATCGTGTCCCCGGCCACCGTCGAGGGAGCCGACCACGCGCCGCTGCACCTGACGCTCAAGGACGTCAGCGCCATCCAGCACGTCTTCACCCCGGAGCGGGTGCAGGCGGCGCTCGGTTCACCGGGCGGCAGCGGTGGCGTGGCGCAGCCCGCGGACAGCTACTACTGCTGCTGCTCGCCGTGCTGCACCTCGGCGTCCACCATGGCGCGCACCGCGTAGCGGCCGCCACGGCACGCATCGCACAGCGGTGAGGCGGCGCCGACCGGCCGCCGCCCGCGCCGGCCCGACCAGCCGGCGCCGGGGCGGCCACGGCCCGCCGGACAGCACGCGGCACGACAACGGGGGGAACACGTCCATGCGCATCCTGCTGGTATGGCCGCAGGGACGCACCGAGACCGAATGGGGCGGGGATCTCGGGGCGATCTCGGAACCGCTCGCCCTGGAGTACCTGGCCTCCGCGGCTCTCGCGAAGGGCCATGAGGTACGCGTCCACGACGCGCGCCTCCATCCCGGCCGCCTGCCGGAGGAGCTGTCCGCGTTCCGGCCCGAACTGGTCGGTGTCACGGCCTACTCGATGCACGTCAGCGCCGCCCTCGCCGTCTGCCGGCAGGCCAGGGACCTGGTGCCCGGCTGCCGTACGGTGGTCGGCGGCCACCACGCGACGTTCCTGCCGGAGGACTTCTTCGACGACGCGGTGGACTTCGTGGTCTCCGGCGAGGGCGTGCTGCCCTTCTCCGCGCTGCTCGACCGCCTGGCGTCCGGCCGTCCCGCCGACGGCATCGGCGGGCTGTGGGCGCGAGCGGGCGGCACCGGCTTCGTGCTGGGCGGGCCGCAGGCGCCGTTCGACGTGGACGCGCTGCCGCTGCCCGACCGCACCGTCACCGCCGCCGACCGGGGCCGCTACTTCATCGACTGGATGCGCCCGGTGGCCCTGCTGCGCTCCACGGTCGGCTGTCCCTTCCGGTGCAGCTTCTGCTCGCTGTGGCAGTTGATGGGCGGCCGCTACTACGTGCGCTCCCCGCAGGCGGTGGCGGACGAACTCGCCACCATCCGCGAGGAGTTCGTCTTCCTGGTGGACGACGAGGCGTTCATCAACGGCCACCGGATGCGTGAACTGGCCCGGGTGATCGCCGAACGGGGCATTCGCAAACGTTTCTTCGCCTACTGCCGGATCGACTCGCTGCTGCGCCATCGCGAGGCCGTCGCCGCCTGGCGTGATATCGGCCTGGAACGGCTGTTCGTGGGAATCGACGCGATCACCGAGAAGGACCTCGGGGAGTTCCGCAAGAAGACCCGGCTCGCCCAGATCGAGGACGGCCTGGGCCTCGCCCGCGATCTGGGGGTGGAGATCTTCGCGCAGTTCATCGTCAACACCGACTACACCCGCCGCGATTTCGAACGGCTGGCGCGTTTCGTGGAGCACCACACGATCCGCTATCCGTCCTTCACCGTGCTCACGCCACTGCCCGGCACCGAACTGCTGCGGTCCTTCGACCATGTCGTGGCACGCGGCCCCGGCGGGCGGCCCGACTGGGACCTGTTCGACTGCCAGCACGCCGTGACCGCCACCCGGTTGCCGCCGGACGAGTTCCGCGCCGCCTACCGCGGCCTGTACGGCCGGTTCCGCAACCGCTACGCGCGGTACCGCCGCTTCCACGAGATCACCGAGACGACCACCGAGCCCACCACCGA
>JBEHXI010000241.1:0-11157 GCA_048498775.1 Actinomycetota bacterium
CGACCCCGACGCCGTCACCGTCGGGGACCTGCACCTGCCGAACACCATCGGCTACGCCCTCACCGGCGCGCAGCGCACCGACGACGCCCGGATGCTGGAACTCCTCCAGCCCTACGCCGGGCAGCGCCACCGCGCCGCCCGGCTGATCCTGCTCAGCGGGCGCCGCCCACCGCGCCGCGCCCCGCGCTTCGCCCCCCGCGACATCGCGTCGATCTAAGAGGCCCTGACGGAATGGGCGGTCGATCAGCCCGCGGCGTCTGGTGTCGTGCATCGCAAGGCGGAGGGTCGTCCTCGTACTGGGCGTACTCGGGCGATCCCGACAACGCAGCGAGGTGCGGTGCCAGGCGTCGCGGGCCGAGCGCTCATTCCGCCAGGAGCTCTAAGGCTCCTGACGGCACGTCAGCGCACCACGGTGAACGCCTCGGCGGTCCGCTCGGGACGCTCCCGCGGTTCGGCCGCCGGGCGCCCGATCGCCACCGCGCCCATCGGATCCCAGTCGGCCGGCAGGTCCAGAACCTCGCGCACCACGTCCCGGCAGAACATCGTCGAGGACACCCACGCCGAGCCGAGCCGCTCGCCCGCCAGCGCCACCAGGAAGTTCTGCACGGCCGCCCCCGCGGCCACCACGAACATCTCCCGCTCGGCCGCCGCCCGCCGCGCGTCCGGGTACGCGTGCGCCCCGTCCGCCACCAGGCACGGCACCACCAGATACGGCGCCCGGCGCAGCACCTCGCCGCGGCGCAGCCGCCGCTCCACGTTGGGCGGCGGGAAGCCGTCCGCCACCAGGTCGGCCGCCCAGGCGTCCCGCATCGCGTCCAGCAGTCGGGTGCGGGTCTCCTCGGACTCCAGCAGCACGAAGCGCCAGGGGGTGGTGTGGTGCGGCGCCGGAGCGGTGATCGCGGCCGCGACCGCCCGCCGTACCGCGCCGCCGTCCACCGGCTCGTCGGTGAACTCCCGCACGGTGCGCCGCAGCGTCACCGCCTGCCGCAGTGCCTCGGAGGTCCCCAGCCGGAACATGTCGTCGGCCGCCGAGCGGGTGATCTCCCGGGCCCCGGTGCCGTCCTCCGCGACGGCCAGGTGCGCCAGCCCCCGCACGACGGCGACCGGCACCCCGGCCGCCTTGCCCTTCACCAGGTCCCCGGCGGCGGCCAGTTCGTCGGCGGTGCCGACCACCGTGGCGTTCAGCTCGTTGCCGTGCGCGTCCCGGCCGCCGCGCAGGTCGTCCAGGACCCGCAGCCCCGCCGCGCCGATCGCCACGTCCGTCAGGCCCTTGCGCCAGGGCCGCCCGAAGGTGTCGGTGACGACGACGGCGACGTCCACCCCGAGCGCGTCGCGCAGCCCGGCGCGGATCCGGGCGGCCGAGGCGTCGGGGTCCTCGGGCAGCAGCAGGACCGTCCCGGCCGGGGTGTTGGAGGCGTCGACCCCGGCGGCGGCCATCACCATGCCCAGCCGGTTCTCCACGATGCGCAGCGTGCCGCGGCGGGCCACCAGCCGTACCGTCTCGGCGTCGATCGCCGCCTCGCGGTCGTCGGCCCGCAGGATCCGCCCCTCGGCCTTGCTGACGATCTTCGAGGTGACCAGCAGGATGTCGCCGTCCTCCAGCGCGGGCAGCCCGGGCTCGGCCGCCGCGTCGGCGATCAGCTTGGCCAGGTCGTCGCCCGGCGCGACCTCCGGTATGCCCGGCAGGCCCCAGACCCGGTAGGAGGGTGCCGCGGTCATCCCGACACCTCCGAGGCCAGTTCCAGCGCCGCACGCGCCATCGCGGTGGCCGCGGGCACGTCCGTCATCATCAGCGGCACCGCCCGGCAGCGGATGCCGGCGGCCTCGACGCGCCCGGTGGCGCCGGCGTCGGCGGTGTCGACCAGCCAGCCGTCCAGCAGCCCGGAGCCGTAGTGCTCGGCGACGGCCGCCGCCGAGGACTCCACGCCGACGGCGGCGAGCACCTTGTCCGCCATGCCGCGCACCGGCGCGCCCCCGACGATCGGCGACAGGCCGACCACCGGCACCCCGGCGTCCGCGATCGCCTCCCGGATGCCCGGCACGGCGAGGATGGTGCCGATGCTGACCACCGGGTTGGACGGCGGGAAGAGGATCACCTCGGCACTGCCGATGGCCTCCAGCACCCCGGGCGCCGGCTTGGCCTGCTCGGCGCCGACCGGCAGGATCGCCTGCGCCGGGACCGACGCGTGCAGGCGCACCCAGTACTCCTGGAAGTGCACCGCCTTGCGGCCCTCCTCGGGCAGGTCCACCACCACATGGGTCTCGACGCGGTCGTCGGTCATCGGGAGCAGCCGCACGCCGGGCTGCCAGCGGTCGCACAGCGCCTCGGTGACGGCGCTGAGCGGATAGCCCGCGGCGATCATCTGGGTGCGGACGATGTGGGTGGCGAAGTCCCGGTCGCCCAGGCCGAACCAGCCGGGCCCGACACCGTAGGCGGCCAGTTCCTCCTTCACGGTGAACGTCTCGTCGGCCCGGCCCCAGCCCTGCTCCTCGTGGATGCCGCCGCCGAGGGTGTACATCACGGTGTCGAGGTCGGGGCAGACCTTCAGGCCGAACAGGTGGATGTCGTCGCCGGTGTTGCCGATGACGGTGATGTCGGCGTCCGGTGCCGCCGCCTTGAGACCGCGCAGGAAACGGGCGCCCCCGATACCGCCGGCCAGAACCACGATGCGCATGCCGACAGTCTCTCAGCCGCCGGAGGGTTCCCTGGCGGCGGAGGTCCGGTGCGGTGCGGGTGCGGCGCCGGGGGCGTGCGGCGTCATCTCGGTCAGGCCCGGGAAGTAGACGTGCAGGCTGACGGCCGGCTCCAGCGTGTCGTTGACCACGCCGTGCACATAACCGGGTGCGAAGAAGCGCTGGTCGCCGGGGACGAGGGTGCGGGCGGCCGCGCCCGGCGCGTGCTCGGTGAGCGCGCCCTGAAGGACCGTCAGCACGCCGGAGGAGCGGCCGTGGTCGTGCGGGCCGGTGCCCTGGCCGGGGATCCAGCTCAGCAGCCAGACCTCGTAGCCGGGGCCGGTCTCCAGGCGGGCGTACCAGCGGGTGGTGGCGTCGTAGCGGACCAGCGGCCGCCAGCGGCCGTCGTCGGCGGCGATGCGGCGGGCCAGGCCCGCGAACTCGGCGACGGTGACCGGGTGCCGGCGCACCGGCGGCAGCAGGTGGGGGAGGGCGAGCGGGTCGCCCGCGATGGAGATGTCGGAGAGCTGGGGAGCCTGGGCGGCTGCGGGGGCGCGATGCACGGTGGTCCTTGGGCGGAGGAGCGGCGGCCGGCGGGGCCGCGCGGGAGGGCTGCGTCGGGTTTCGCGTGGCCGGCCGGGCGCCCGGAGGCGCGTCAGCGGCGGCAGGTCAGCGGCAACAGCAGGGACAGCAGCGGCGACAGCGGCCGAAGGAGACACCGTGGACCGGCACGGCGCGGCGGAACTCGCGGTGGCGAGTCCGGTGGGGCGCGTGGGTCACGGGCGGCATGGGACCAAGCACATCGGAGCCGTGGGGCATCTGTCAACTTCACGCCGGTTTTGTCGGTGTTGTTTCACCTGATCCGGTTGAACGTCCCGCAGAAAGGTTTGCTCACCAGGGGCCGGGATACATGCCGCAACAGCCGGGCACGGAAACGTGGTTACACTTTCGTGATCTCACTGTGATCCGGCCCGTTCCCGTGCTGAAGTGCAACGTCAGAGCGGTGTACGGCGTCTGACGTCATGGGTGCCGGGAGCGGGTTCGCCCGCGGCTGCTGCATGTCATGGTTTGGGATGATGTGAACACTTTCTGCTCACCCTTGGTTCTGGTGAGTGAATAAGGGGCCCAATAGCAGATCTCGGCTTGACTGGTCCGGATACGCACACTTGTAATTTCACTCGTGTCGTTAAGCCTCAAGCGGTAACGACAGCATCACGGGGAACGACGGAGGACGAGGGGCGCGCATGACCGAGCAGTTCCAGCTGCTGCTGGCCGAGGGGGCGGAAGAGGAGCTCGGGTGGCAGGAGCGCGCTCTGTGCGCGCAGACCGATCCGGAGTCCTTCTTCCCGGAGAAGGGCGGTTCGACCCGCGAGGCGAAGAAGGTCTGCCTCGCGTGCGAGGTCCGCTCCGAGTGCCTCGAGTACGCACTCGCCCATGACGAGCGCTTCGGCATCTGGGGCGGTCTGTCCGAGCGTGAGCGCCGCAGGCTGAAGAAGGCCGCGATCTAGGCGATCCGGTGCGGGCCGGCCGATCCGGTGCGGGCGGCCGGGCGCAGCACCCGGCCGCGGCCGGGCGCAGAACCCGGGCAAAGGCCGGCAGAACAGCCCAGGGCGGCACCGGCGCGCCCGTCGCGGCGGTGCCCGCCCACCGGGACGCGGACCGCGGTCGCTGTTGAGCCGTTAGTGTGGGTGGCCGTCCGAGACGCGAGCGTGGCCCGACCGGCCGCGAGCGTCCACCGCAGTCCAGCGAACCGGGGCCCGCACCTCGATGTCCGTGCACAGCCAACAAGGGGGATACGCGCCCGCTCAGCCGGCCGCCTTCGTCCCCGCCCATGAGACGGCCTTCGCCTCCGCGCGGCCGCCCGAGTTCCCGCGGCACATCGTCACCGCGGTGCTGGTGGCCCACGACGGCGCCCGCTGGCTGCCCGACGCGCTGTCCGGCCTGCTCGGCCAGGACCGCCCGGTCCAGGACGTCATCGCCGCCGACACCGGAAGCGCCGACGACACCGCCCGGCTGCTGACCGACGCCCTCGGCACCGAACGCGTGCTGCACATGGCGCGCCGCACCGGCTTCGGCACCGCCGCCGCCGAGGCCGTCCGCGCCGCCGCACCCCTCCAGCCCGAGCAACTGCCCTACCTGCAGCGCCGCAGCGGCTGGGACCCGGTCACCCGCACCTGGAACGACGACGTCTACGACGAGCCGGAGCCCGAGGCCGAGCCCGTGCAGTGGCTGTGGCTGCTGCACGACGACTGCGAGCCCGCCCCGAACGCCCTCGCCGAGCTGCTCCGGGTCGCCGACTCCTCGCCGTCCGCCGCCGTCATCGGCCCCAAGCTGCGCAGCTGGTACGACCGCCGGGCACTGCTGGAGGTCGGGGTCACCATCGCCCGCAGCGGCCGCCGCTGGACCGGCCTGGAGCGCCGCGAGCAGGACCAGGGCCAGCACGACCAGGTCCGCCCCGTCCTCGCGGTCTCCTCCGCGGGCATGCTGGTGCGCCGCGACGTGTGGGAGGAGCTCGGCGGCTTCGACCGGCGCCTGCCGCTGATGCGCGACGACGTCGACTTCTGCTGGCGCGCCCAGGCCGCCGGCCACTCCGTCCTCGTCGCCCCCGAGGCCGTCCTGCGCCACGCCGAGGCCGCCTCCCGGGAGCGCCGCCCCATCGACTGCGCCGGGCGCTTCGCGGCCAACCCGCACCGCGTCGACAAGGCCGGCGCCGTCTTCACGCTGCTGGCCAACACCCGCGGCCTGACCCTGCCGTATGTGGTGCTGCGGCTGCTGTTCGGCACGCTGCTGCGCACCCTGGGCTATCTGGTCGGCAAGGTGCCCGGCCAGGCGCTCGACGAGATCTCCGGCCTGATCGGTGTGCTGCTGCGGCCCGGGCGGCTGCTCGGCGCCCGCCGCAGAAGGGGGCGGCCGGCCGTGCCGCCGTCCGAGCTGCGGCCGCTGTTCCCGCCGCCGGGCGCCACCGTGCGCGCCACCTTCGAGCAGTTCTTCAGCAACATCTCCGGCCGCAGTGAGCCCGACGTCTCCTCCGCGGGCCGGCACGGCGGCGCCGTCGAGTCGGGTCCCGGCGGCGACGACGACGCCGACTTCATGGAGGTCGAGCAGTTCGCGCGGCTGCGGCGGATCGCCCGCAAGCCCGGCCCGATGCTCTTCGTCGTCCTGCTGCTGGTCTCGCTGATCTCCTGCCGCGGCCTGCTCGGCAGCGGCTCGCTGTCCGGCGGCGCGCTGCTGCCCGCGCCGTCCTCCGCCTCCGACCTGTGGGGGGCGTACACCGGCGCGTGGCACGCGGTGGGCGTCGGCAGCACCCAGGCCGCGCCGCCGTACCTGGCGCTCGTCGCCGTGCTCTCCACGCTGCTGTTCGGCAGCACCGGCCTGGCCCTGACCGTCATGCTGGTCTGCTCGGTGCCGCTGGCCGGCGTCAGCGCCTACTTCGCCTCCCGGCCGCTCGTCGAGTCGCGGCTGGTGCGCGCCTGGGCGTCGGTCGCCTACGCGTTCCTGCCCGCGGCCACCGGCGCCCTCGCCGGCGGCCGGCTGGGCACCGCGGTGCTGGCCGCGCTGCTGCCGCTGATGGCCCGCGCCGCCATCGCGGCCGGCGGCCTGACGCTCAGCGACGCGGCCATCGCCCGCGGGGTGCGGCCCGGCTGGCGCGCCGCCTGGGCGTACGCGCTGCTGCTGATCGTCACCATGGCCTTCGCCCCGATGATCTGGCTGATCGCCGCCGCACTCGGGGTGGGCGTCCTGGTGCTGCGGGTGGTGCGCGGGCAGCGCTCGCTGGTCGTCCCGCAGGCGCTGCGGCTGCTGGCCGAGCTGCTCACCCCGGTCGTCGTGCTGGCGCCCTGGTCGCTGACGCTCTTCGCGCACCCGTCGTTCTTCCTGCGGGAGGCGGGCCTGCTCTACCGCGGCGGCAGCGCCTCCGCGCTCGACCTGGTGATGCTCAGCCCCGGCGGCCCCAAGGCGTCGGCGGGCTGGCTGCTGGTCGGCATCGTGCTGGCCGCGCTGGCCGCGCTGCTGCGCGCGGACCGGCGGCTGGCCGTCCTGACGGCCTGGGCCGCAGCCCTCGTCGGCCTGCTGGCCGCCGCGGGCCAGAACGCGCAGGCGTGGGCCGGTCCGGCCACCCTGGTCTACGGCCTGGCCCTGCTGGCCGCCGCCGCCATCGGCGCCGAGGGCGCCCGGGAGCGGCTGTCCGCGTCCGGCTTCGGCTGGCGGCAGCCGGTGGCCGGCCTGATCGTGATCGCCGCCGTCGCGGCACCGCTGGTCTCCGCGGTGGAGTGGATGGCCGGGGGCGCGACGGGACCGATCGGGCGGCACGACCCGACGCAGGTCCCCGCGTTCGTCGCCGCCGAGGGCTCCACCCGCGACCAGGCGCGCACCCTCGTCCTGGGCGGGGACGCGGCCCAGGTCTCGTACTTCCTGGTCCGCGGCTCGGGCGCCCGGATGGGCGACGCCGAGATCCTCGCCGAGGAGGGCGAGAACACCGCGCTGAACTCCATCGTCGCCAACCTGGTCGCCGGCTCCGGCGCCGACCAGGCCGCCCAGCTCGGCCGCTACGCGGTCCGCTACGTCATGCTCCAGCCGGGCACGCCCGCCGCGATGAGCCGCGTCCTGGACGCCACCCCCGGCCTGAACCGGCTCAGCCAGTCCAACGGCACCGCGCTGTGGCAGGTCGGCGACAACGTCGCCCGGATCACCATCACCGCCCCCAAGGGCACCGGCGGCGCCTCGGGCGCGCCCGTCTCCGTCGCCGCGGGCAAGGTGGAGGCGCACACCACCATCCCCGGCGGCCCGGACGGCCGCGTCCTGCGGATCGCCGACGCGGCCGCCCCCGGCTGGCAGGCCACCCTGGACGGCAGGCCGCTGACCCCGACGACCGTGGACGGCTGGGCGCAGGGCTTCGAACTGCCCGCCGACGGCGGGCAGTTGGACCTCACCTACGACGCGCCGATGACGCACGTGCTGTGGCTGTGGCTCCAGGGGCTGCTCGGGCTGGTCGCCGTGGTGCTCGCGCTGCCGGGCCGCCGCCAGGACCTCGACGACGACCTGCCCGAGGAGGGCGGGGCCGCCGCGGCCGCGATCCCGGCGCAGGCCGTCGACGGCGAGGGCCGCCGCGCCCGCCGGCTGCGCGCCGCGGCCGAGGCCGCGGAGGCGGCGGAGGCCACCGAGACTCCCGAGGCCGCAGACGCCGCCGAACTGTCCGGCGAGGCGCCCGCGGACGACTGGGGCAGCCCCCAGGACCCGTACGGCTACGAGCCGGAGGGTGCCGGGACCGCCCCGTACGCCACCGAGGGCGACCCCTACGCCGCCGTGCCGCACCCGGCGGGCCCGGCCGAGGGCGATCCCTACGCGCCCGCCCCCCAGCAGGGCTACAACCCCTGGGACAGCTACCGCTACCAGGGCGGGAACGGCGACGGCGACTACGCCGCCTATCCCGGCTACCCGCAGCAGGACGGCTACGGCGAGGGCTATCCGCAGCAGGACGGCGGCTACGGCGACGGCTACCAGGACGGCTACCCCCAGCAGGGGGGCTACCCGCAGCAGGACGGCTACGGCACCGGGTACGCCGACCCGTACGGCTACCAGCACGAGGACCCCCGATACGGCACCGGGGACCACCGGGACGGGAGCGAGCACCAGTGAACCGCACCACCATCTCCCTGATCGGCGTCGTGGCCGCGCTGGCCGCCGCCACCGGAGTGGCCGGCGCCCTCGCCCCCGCACCGGCCGCGCCCGCGGCCGCCATGGCCACCGCCCAGCGCAAGCCCGTCGAGCGCTCCACGCTGCTGTGCCCGGCGCCCACCGGTTCGGACTACGCCTCGACCGCCTACACGGCGTTCACCCCGGCCGGCACCGGGGCGACCGGCGGCGGCACCGCCCAGCTGATGCCCGGGACGACCAACGGCACCACCACCGCGGCCGCCGGCGGCAAGCCGGTGGTGCCGCTGACCGACCCCGGCAAGCCGGTGACCGCGACGGTCGACAAGAGCGCCGCGCCGCCGCTGATGGGCACCGCGGACGGCCGCTTCGCCCCCGGCTGGACGGTCTCCCAGACCACCACCATCGACGCCGGCCCCGGCCGCGGCGTGCTCGGCTCCTCGTGCGGCGCGCCCGGTGCCGACTTCTGGTTCCCCGGCGCCGCCGCGGTCGCCGGCCGCCAGGACTACGTGCACCTGACCAACCCGGACGACACCGCGGCCGTCGTCGACATCGAGCTGTTCGACGCGAACGGCCAGGTCACCACCACGGACGGCGAGGGCATCACGGTGCCCGGCGGCTCCAGCATGCCGGTGCTGCTGTCCACGCTGACCGCCAAGCAGGACCCCGACGTGACCGTGCATGTCGCGGTGCGGTCCGGCCGGGTCGGCGCCGCCGTCCAGGTCATGGACGACAAGGCCGGCAGCGACTGGCTGACGGCCTCGGCGGCCCCGGCGAGCAGCGCCGTGCTGCCCGGCATCCCCGGCGACGCGCAGACCGTCCACCTGGTGGCGTACGCGACCGGCGGCAACGACGCGGACCTCAAGGTGCGGCTGCTGACCCCGTCCGGCCCGATCACCCCGGCCGGGCACGAGACGGTGCACCTCAAGAGCGGCATGACCACCGCCGTGGACCTGCCGAACCTCACCCAGGGCCAGGCCGGCACGCTGGTGCTCACGCCCAGCGACCCCACCAGTCCGGCGCCGTTCGTCGCCGCCCTGCGGGTCACCCGGGGGAGGACGCCGAGCGCGGACACCGCGTTCGTGCCGGCGACCGGGCCGGTCGGCCAGCGCGCCTCGGTGGCCGACAACCGGATGAAGGCGTCCACCCTGTCGCTGGCGGCGCCGACCGCCGACGCCACGGTGAAGATCACCACCTCGGCCTCCACCGACGGCGGCACCCCGGTGACCAAGACCGTCACGGTCAAGGCGGGCACCACCGTCGCCATGGCCCCGCCGCCGCCCTCCACCGGCAGCGGCACCTTCGCGGTGACCGTCGAGCCGGTCTCCGGCGGCCCGGTCTACGCCTCCCGGATGCTGTCGCTGCCGCAGGACGGTGAGCCGAGCTTCACCCTCCAGGGGATGCCGGACGACGGGGGCACGGTGGCCGTGCCGGACGCCGCCCAGGATCCGGCGGTCCTCCAGCGCTGAGCCGCCGGTCCGGGGGACCCGCGCTCCGGCGGCTCAGTCCTCGCCGTAGCGCGGGTCGACGTTCTCGGGGGAGAGCCCGAGCAGCTCGGCCACCTGCTCCACGACGATCTCGTGGACCAGCACGGCCCGCTCCTCCTGGTTCTTGGCCCGTATCTCCACCGGGCGCCGGTAGACCACGATCCGGTGCGGCGCGCCCCGGCCGGCCGAGACCAGCCGGCCCAGCGGCACCGCGTCGGCGCCCAGGAACCCGTCCGAGCCGTCGGTGACCGCGGGCGGCACCTCCTGCACCGCGAACTCCACCTCGGCCAGCTGCGGCCAGCGCCGCTCCAGGCGGTCCGCCGCGTCCCGGACGAGGTCGTCGAACGCCTCGGAGCGGCTGACCGACAGCGGCACCTGCGGCGGCGCGATCGGGCCGCGCATCCCGCGTCCGTGGCGGTCACGGCGGCGCGGGAACCGGCCGGGGGTCGAGGGCGGAACGGGCGTGTCCATCACCTGGAAGAGTATCCGCCGGGGGGCCCGCCGTACGCCTCGCCGGTACAACACCCGTGATGTCACCCATTGCACATTCCCTGCGCAATCCGGACTGCTTGCTTCCGTCTTCTCGAGCGGAGGAGGAGCGACGATTGGCGCTCAATGTCATGATCTGTGACCGAAATCTTTCGCGGCCGACCGGCCCGCCCGGCTCCCGCGCAGGTCGGCCGGTACGGCGGGGTTTCCGGCGATCGCGACGAACCGGGACGACACGAGCGAGTGAGCTCCTGGAGAGTCGTCGCGGCCCGCTCAAGAGTGCGGTACCGTCCAACATCGTGAGCCCTGTACGTCGCTGTTCGCGCACCGCGTGCGGTCGTCCCGCCGTCGCGACGCTGACGTACGTCTACGCCGACTCCACGGCCGTCCTCGGGCCGCTCGCCACCTACGCCGAGCCGCACTGCTACGACCTGTGCTCCGAGCACTCCGCGCGGCTGACCGCCCCCCGCGGCTGGGAGGTCGTCCGGCTCGCCGTCGACACCGGCCCGTCCCGCCCCACCAGCGACGACCTCGAAGCGCTTGCCAACGCGGTCCGCGAGGCGGCCCGCCCCCAGGAGCGCCCCGCCGCGCACGGCGGCCACGACGCCGACCCGGTCGAGGTGGCCCGCCGCGGGCACCTGCGGGTGCTGCGCTCCCCGGAGCCGTAGACTCCGCACGCTCTTCCGGCGCCCTTCCGGTGCCTTGAAGCGCTCTTCCGATGCCTTTCGACGCCTTTCCGGCGCACGTCAGCACCGGCGGGTCCGTCGCTCCGGAGGATGACACCCGGAGTTCACGCCCCATACCCCGGCGGTACTCATCCGGCTTTCAGCGGCGCCGGGTAGGTTGGGGCCCTGGTTTT
>JBEHXI010000242.1:0-11097 GCA_048498775.1 Actinomycetota bacterium
TTCGACCGCGGATTCGACCGCGGATTCAAGGAGCGATGCAGTGCGCCTGATCGTTGCTTTCAGAATTGCGACCATGGTGGTCTCGGCACTCGCCGTGACGTCCTCGGCACATGTTCCGATCCACCACTCGTTACCGGCGGCCTGTTCCGCCGAACCCCGGGATCTCGGATGGGGCTGACCGACGCAGCGGGAGTTGTCGTGCCGGAACTGACACGTCATGGTGGCCAAGCGGCCGAGACGGCCGCCGAAAGCTCCCTGGAGGACTGGATAAGAAGCGACGTGTTCTCGTGCCTCGCAGCCAAGGCGGCAGTACGCCGAGGGCTGCTGAGACACCGGACGTTCGGCCCGCTGGCCGATGATCGGACGACACCGGAACTGCACAGGGAAATCGAGGAGTTCGTCACCTGCCATATCCGGGAGAACGAGAACTTCGCCACCTTCGTCGCCGTGTTCGAGGGGCCTCGCGATCTCTCCGAGGAACTGTTCGAGGACGTGCTCTGGCGCCAGCTCTCGGCGCTCCACGCATACGATTCCGCACGTTACCCCTGGGCACCACAGGCCGACCCGGACCCGGCGTCCCTCTCTTTCGCGTTCAGCGTCGCGGGGCACCCGTTCTTCGTCGTCGGACTCCATTCCCGCTCGTCCCGCGTCAGCCGACGATTCAGCAGGCCGGCGCTCGCCTTCAATTCACACCAGCAGTTCGAGCGACTCAAGCAGAGCGGACTGTACCAGGGGTTACAGCGCCGCATCCGGCAGCGTGAAATGCGGTTGCAGAACTCCATAAACCCCAACCTCGCCGAGTTCGGTGAGGCCTCCGAGGCCCGGCAGTACTCCGGTCGCCATACCGGTCCGGAATGGACATGCCCGTTTCGCGCCCGCTCCGCGCACCGTCAGTAGCCTCGGCCTTCCGCACGGCATGCCCGGGAGCCCGGGATGCCCCCGCCACCGGATGTCCGACCGCCCCGGCCGTCGGATCCCGGCTGGCTACCATGGCCGGCGGCTCCGCACCGATCCACCGATCCACCGATCCACCGTTTCCGCGACAGGAGTTCAGCGTGACGTCCGCTCTGTTGGGGTTCACACTCCTCTCACTGCTCATCACCATGACACCGGGATCGGACACCGTCCTGGTGCTGCGCAACTGCCTGCGGGGCGGACGGCGTTCGGGGACATCGACGGCTCTCGGCGCGGCGGTCGGCTCCCTCGGCTGGGCCGTGGCAGTGGCCTTCGGGCTCGCCGCGGTGCTGCAGCGCTGGGACACCGCCTTCCTGCTGGTCCGCATCGCGGGCGCGGGCTACCTGGTCTTCCTCGGCTGCCAGGCGCTGTGGGAGCAGCGGCGTTCGGCTCGGGACGAGAACGCGGCGGCGGCGCTTCACCCTGAGCCCGAACAGGGCGCCCCCGGCTCGCTGGACGCCTTCCGCCAGGGGCTGTTCAGTTGCCTGCTCAACCCGAAGGTCGGCATCTTCTTCGTCGCGGTCGTGCCGCAGTTCCTGCCGCACGGGACGGGCACGCTCCGCACGACACTGCTCTTCGGTGCCATCGACGCCGTTGTGGCGGGATGCTGGCTGAGCATCGTGTCGGCGTTCGCCACACGCGCTCTCGCCTGGCTGAGGCGCCCCAGGGTGACCAGCGCGCTGGAACGCACGGTCGGCGCCGTGCTGATCACACTGGGCCTGGCGACCGCTGCCGAGTCCATCTGAGCATGCCGAGCACCGTCCCGGAGCTCGCCGCCCCGCAGTTCGACGGCATGGACATCGGCTCAGCCCGTGCCGCGGTCCGGAGCCGAGCCGGGACATCGCCGCACGCGCCGGTGGGAGCCGGCGGCGGCGCAGGCGTGGAGTTCTTCGACACCGAGCCCGTCAGGCCGGTGGCCGACGAGGCTCCTGGGCCGAGCACGTCACATGTGGGATCTCACTCGACGGCCCGGGAGCCTCCCCCGTTCGGGCCTGGCCTCGGACGTGGGCCGCTGAAGAGGCTCAGCGAGCACTCACCTGGCGTCCGTCGGGTACCCGGCGTCGGGCTTGATCACTTTCATGGTCGGATGTGAGGTGAGCTGCGCGATGCCCGGGAGTGCGGCGAGAGTATCCGCATAGAAGCGCTCGTAGGCGGAGATGTCCTCGACCGCGACGCGCAGGAGGTAGTCCGGCTCGCCGAAGAGGCGATGCACCTCGAGGATCTGGGGCAGCTCTGCCACCCGGGATTCAAATTCGGACATAGTTTCTCTATCGTCACGCTTCATGACGACCGAGACGAACAACTGGAAACCGCACCCTATGAAGTTCCCGTCCAGAAGTGCCCGATAGCCGCGTATCGCACCAATGCGCTCTAAGTGCCGTACGCGCCGTAAACACGGTGTGGCCGTGAGCCCCACCCTCATGGCCAACTCGGAGTTGGGGAGCCGCCCCTCCACTTGGAGCTCGTGGAGGATTCGTCGATCGATCCTGTCCATGTGAGGTGATCGTGCTACACAAGCATCGCACAGGCAAGTGGATTTGATACCCGGCGCTACAGCCTTCGCACTACAGTCTTCTTGGCGACCAATGAAGGGGGGCGCGGCCGCACGCGCAAATCCGTGCTCCACACGCGCTTAACGGGGGGAAGTCAAACCGAGATGCTTCACGCAACTCACCGGCCGGCAGCTCATCTGGCCGCTACTGCCGGCGGGCCGCCGCACGCCTTCGGTGCGCTCGCGCCACACGGAGAAGAGCGAAAATTCCCGGCCGCCGTGTCACGTGTATCACACATCCTCGGCGTATCGGCCTGTGTGCTCAGAAGCCTTCGGCACACCTCGACGGCGGTCGGCTGACGGCTGACGGCTGACGGCTGCGCGGTGACCGCACCTCACGATGGGCGATGACACGCCTCACCACTGCGGCAAACCAGCACGTCGGCCGCGTTGACCCGCTCCGGGACAGGGCCGAGGGCGTCCGCGGACCGGGACGGTGACCCGCGCGGCGCGGCCGTCGTCAGCCGACCCGAAAGGACCGCCTCCGGCCGTCCCGGAAGGGAGGTGGGACGCCCGGGTGATTACTCGCCGCTCCGGCGGCATCGCGCCCTCGGGGGGCCGCCGAAATCGGCAGGTCCACAGCGCAGGCATGAATCGGCCCGGCAGAGCAGAGTTCCAGAACGATTGTGATCGCGGTTCAACACCTTCAGACGTTCCCTTGCGAACCAGCCCACCTGATATTGCCTGACAGCCGGGAGACGGCAGCTTCCCTGGTGCCCGGCATCAGCAGGCCCGAGAACGGAGAGTCCACATCAATGCCTTTCGCTTCCGGTGCAACAGGTCTCCGAATTCCTTCGGTGGAGGACATAGACCCCTCCTTCATCTTCATAAGTCCCGCGGTGACGAAGGGATCCGAGTTCCAGGCAGGCGAAGAGTACTTAGAGCCGGTACCTCCCCGAGTGATCGACGGTGTCGACTACCAGGCCCAGCGGGACAGCGCGGTAAGGGACGCCGAGAGGTTCGTGAGAGCCAAGAGCGACCTCCTCGGCAGTGCCGGAAGCACGGTGTACGACAGGGTGTTCGCGATCATGAAGCACCGTCGCTACCGGGCCGGGACGCTTGCTCAGACCCGGTTCGAGGAGAACAAGGACATCTTCCGGCCCACGATCACCGCGCGGATCGACGCGGGTGAGCCGATCGTGTGCGTCCTTCCGTCCTTCCCGTTCAAACTCCCGAATCCCGCGAAGACATCGCGCCGCTCACCGGACATGGCGGAACTGCTGTGTCTGAGACGCCTGTACGAGCTGTGTCACGCCGTCAGCCTGGTCTACCCGCCCGGCATGCAGTTCGTCATCGCCTCCGACGGGGAGATCTACCGTCGGCTGTGCGGGGTCAGCGCGCACGAGGCAGCCGTGTACTCGCAGATCACCCGGGAGATGATCAAGGTCATGGGGGCCAGCGACCGGATCTCCTACACGGACATGCCCGATCTGATCGCCACCCGGCGGGACGAGTTCGACCACCTCTCGGCCACGTTGCGGCCGACGTTGGAGCAGTGGTGGCGGCGGAATCCCGACGATCTGCGCCGGCTGTCACTGATCAGAAACTCCATGTCGAACCTGAACACCTCGACCCACATCACCCAGGACCTGGTGCAGATCGCCACCAAGAACCTCATCGGGGTGGCGGGCGATGACGCCGATCTGCTGGAAGACCTGCGCCGTATCCGCTCCCAACTCGCCAAGCGGGCGGACGAGTCGGCGTTCGAGTTCGCCCTGCTGCTGTACACCCTCAAAGAACTCGACATCTTCCGCTCCTGCTACCCGGAGGCGCTGCGCGCCACGGTCCACCCCAAGCCCGGCCAGTGGGGCATCAACCTGGTCGACGAACACTGCAGGGTCCTCCCCTGGGCCGGAGCGGCATTCCACAAGGGCCGCGACACATGGCGGGTGCGCTACGAGTGGGACCTGCACCGCAGTGGAGCCCGCCCGGTCCATCTCGCGGGGGATGCCTTCCCGTTCTTCTATGAGAACCCGCGGCTGGAGGACTGAGCTCCGGTGCTGTGACCGGGTGCCGCCCAGGGGTGAACGTCGGCCGGCGTGGCACCGACCCGAGATGAAGGAGCGTGATCGTGTCCCAAACGTCCCCAGCCGCCTCCACGGCTGCGATCCGTGGCGACGCGGGGGGTGAGCTGTCGCGGCCCGGGCGGCGACGGGCCATGTCCGTGCTGGTCGTGGCCCAGATGCTCTACTACTTCGGCATCAGCATCGATCTGACCCTCACCGGCCTGGTCGGTTACAAGCTCGCCCCCACCCCGGCGCTGGCCACCCTGCCCTTCGCGTTGATCAGCGTCGGATCCTGGGCGGCGACCTACCCCGCGTCGGTGTTCATGCGCCGCTACGGCCGCAAGGCGGGGTTCCTGACCGGATCCGCGGCCGCGATCGTCGGCGGCGTGGCGTCGGTGACCGCCCTGTACACCCGGCAGTTCGCCCTGTTCTGCGTCGGAGTGGGTCTGATCGGCGTCTACCAGGCGTTCGCCGGCTACTACCGCTACGCGGCGGCCGACCTGTTCCCGGCACCGCAGCGGGGCCGCGCGATCTCCACCGTGCTCTCCGGAGGGGTGATCGCGGCGGTGGTAGGCCCGTTCCTGGCCACCGCGGTGAAGGACACCCTGTCGGTGGAGTTCGCCGGTGCCTACGCCCTGGTGACGGTGCTCGCCCTGGTCTCGGCCGGCGTACTCGGCCTCCTGCGGGCCGGTGAGCCCGGCAGGACGGCACAGCACCCGCAACCGGACGGCGACGGCGAAGCCGAGCTGGAAAGACGTCCCCTGTCGGTCATCGCGCGGCAGTGGGTCTTCGTCACCGGTGTGCTCGGCGCCGGCGTCGGCAACTTCGTGATGACGCTCCTCATGACGGCTGCGCCGATCGCCGCCGTCCACGCCGGGCGCACCATCGGCCAGGGTGCGAACGTGATGCAGTGGCACATGGTGGGCATGTACGCCACGGCGTTCGTCGCCGGTCCGCTCACCCGAAGGTTCGGGGCATCCGGGACACTGCTGCTCGGTGGACTGGTCAGCACCGCCGGGGCCGGGATCGCGACGAGCAGCCTGTCCGTGACCGCGTTCATGAGCGCCCTCGCTCTGGTCGGCATCGGCTGGAACCTGATGTACGTGTCCGGGTCGGCGCTGATCGCCTCCTCCTACCGGCTGAGCGAGCGCGCTGCGGCCCAGGGCGTAGGGGAAATCTTCACGCTCGGTGGGGCGGCGGTCGGCTCGCTGGTGGCCGGCCCCCTCGTCTCCGCGCTGGGCTGGCGGCCGATGGCGGCATGGATGCTTCCGCTGCTGGCTGTCAGCGTCCTCAGCACCTGCGGCCACCTCGCCGCGTCCCTGCGCGGGAAAGGGCGGTGAGCGCCGGGATGGAGAGAATCATCAGCGACAGCGGCCTGCCCGCGTTGATAGCCGATCAGCGGTCGGTGTGCATGGAGATTCCCTACACCTTTGCCGACGTGCGCGGCCACCTGGTCGAGGCAGACCTCCTTGAAGAGGTCGTTGTTCCCCGCTGGCAGGCGTCGATCACCCGCCTGGCCGGCGAGCTGGAGACAGCGGCCCGTGGGATCGCCGGGAACGCGAGCAGCCCCGCCCGGCTGCTGGGCGGACTGCTCAGCACTCCCGCGATCGTGAAGAACGTCGCGCGGCTCGACAGGCCGGCCCTGCTGTCGATCGCGCAGGAGGCACTCGATGCCGGGGGACCCCTGCGCTTCGAGATCGCGTGGGGCCAGGTCAAGCGCGACGTGGCAGGGCTGAAGACCGCAGGCCCGCACGCCGACCTGGCCGAGGCGTCGGCCATCGGCCGCCTGGCCGCGTTCACCCTGGCCGCGAAGGCGCTCACCGGACGCCGCGTTGAGCTGACCGTCCTGTCAGGTGCCCGACGCTTCCAGGACGCGCTGCTCACTCGCCCCGAGCAGCTCTCGCTCTACGACACCGAGCGGCAGCAGATCGCCGATCTGCTCGGCTACGGCGGAACTCTGCGCTTCCGCGACTACGTCCGCGTGCAGAGCGACCGGGGCCGCGACCCCGCGGCATGGCAGGCGACCTACCGGGACGAGATCCGCACCTGCGATCCGGCCACGGCCCGCGCGCACCTGAACCAGATGGCCCTGAACACCGACTGGGACCACGTTCACGCCCTCGGGACGAAGGACCGGCTGATCCACGGCTTGCGGCTCCCCCAGCAGGTCTCGGGATGGCTCGGGGCCTCTGCCGCGACGACCGGCACCCGTCTCACCCGGGCCGCGGTCACCTGTCTGATCAACCCCTCCCTGCGGCCGGCCTGGCTCAGCGAGTTGGCCGGACACGGATGCACCTCCCAGCTCCTGGACGAGGCCATCGGCTTCTACCTGCGGACCTCCTGGCAGGCCGCGCGCCGCTACGCCGCCGTTCATGCGGCCGACCGGCGCATCGGGGAGGCCGGAGCACCGCCCGGAACGATCCGGCTGACCGTCCACGAGAAGCGGAACCGGCCCGACATACCCGCGCTGGCGATCCTGGGGAGGCGGTACCCCGGAATGCTGCCCCAGCACCTCGCGGTCCTTCTCGCCGCGGACGGGTCCACCCGGATGGCGAGCATCGCCGAACTCTGGCCGCACCTGCGCCACGCGCTGCCGGTACACGCCGGGGAGTCCCTTCTGACCCAGGCCTTCGGCTGGCTGTTCACCGCCGGTCAGCCCTTCTGCTTCGCGGCCCCGGAGACGGACTGGCAGCAGGGGATCGCCGGGATGCTCACCGAGGCGGTGAAGTGACACAGCGGGCGGCCGGGGCTCCGGGACGGCCCGGCACCCTGAGGAGCTCCGGCCCGCCTCCCGGAGGTCGCGGGCTGCGACGGCGGGAACCCCGCGAGGCGGCGGATCGCCTCGCGGGGTTTCCCGCTACTGCCACACCATCGGGGGCACCTTGTTGGTGCGCTCGTTCCGAGCAAGCTGACCGACCCGTCGCGCCTGCAACGCGTCGGGATACTGCCGCGCCACGGCCGCCAGGTGATAGAACTCGTCGAGCAGGCGCTTGCGTACCACCTCGGCGTCGGCCGTCCCGGTGAACTCCATGGTCAGCGCGCTGGCTGCCTTCGGCGAGTCATCGCTGCGGGTAAGCCTCAGCTGTGCCTCCAGCACCCCGGGTTCACCGTGGACCAGGTCGATCAGCTCGCTGACCTTGAACAGCGCGCTGCGCAGCGTCACGGAGTCGTCCGCCCTCCCCAGTACCCGCAGGCCGTCGGGCCGTCCGCACGGGCACGGGGCGGCAACCACCCGGTCGCCCAGCCGATACCGCATGACGGGAACGGTCCAGCCGTCGCCGACCCGGCTCAGCAGGACTCCCTCGTCGTCCGGTTCCATGACCTGATCGGGCAGCAGGTGCAGCGTCGTCTCATCACACCCGGGATGATTGGCGGCGATGATCCAGGTTTCTATGGAACCGTAGTTACCCCACAACGCGGCCTCGGAGAAGGCCTTCCGCACCACCTCGCGCTTGTTGCCGGTCCATGGCTCCGCCATCCATATGATGGTGCGTATCGGCAGGGTCTGCCCGGCGTCGATGACGCCCCTGGCGAAGTCGGCCAGACCGGTGGGGGTACCGGCGAGAGTGTTCACCCCGACGTCCTTCAGCATGGGAAGCCACTGGCCCACTTCCTGCGGGGAATACGGGCCGGAAGGAATGACCGTGGCGCGGCTCTTCCCGGCCATTGCCTGCATGTAGTAGTGCCCGCCCCACATGCGGCCGGCATTGAAGAGATTGAGCATCACACTGCCCGGCTCCAGCGGCCGCCAGAAATCCATCAGCCGCTTCAGGCACATGTCGTGCGGGACATACGTCAGCTTGGGGCGGCCGGTCGTGCCACCGCTGGACATCAGCACGGCGCCCGCGTCTCCGGCTGCCGCGCGGGTCAACTCGTAGACGTCCGAGGGGCCTGTGACGGCCAGGTCGGTGAGATGCCGTGCCGACTGAGGGACGCTGGGCCCACCAGCCGCTGCGAGATCCCTCGCCTGCATCAGCAAACGGTCCGTGGGAATGTGGCCGATCACGATTTTCCTTCCTTCCGGATCGGGAATTGAATACGGCCGTGCTTCGGGCTCCGTCGTCGGATCGGAAATGAGGCAGGCAAGGCAAAACCCGGCTTCTTCCAAGCGCCCAGAAGACCGTACGGCAAACCCGGTGGCGTCCGATGCCAAGTTCCTCCGGTTCGCGAAGGCCGGATGGCATCATGACGCGCCGCTTTCGGCATCCATCGCAGAATCCTCCACGCTCTGGCGCTGAGGCGCGGCTGAGCGTCGGTGCCCGGGAGCGAGCTGCTCGGCGAAGATCCGGCGGGCCGGCCCGCGAAGGTCCACGCGGAGGCTCTCAGGCGTTCCTTCTCGTCTCCTTCTGATCGGCTTTCGCCGCACGAGGCGCCCACTGAGCCGACGGAAGGGGGTTCGAAAGGGGCAGGGGTTGAACTGTTCCCGGCTCGGGGGCCAACCCAACCCCGGTGACGCGTAGATCCTGAGGGAGACAACGATGACGAAGACCCGGATCGTGACCCGCTCGGTGCTCCAACTGGCCGCCGCGGCGGCCGCGGTGCTGACCGCGGTCGCGCCGGCCCAGGCCACCGCCTCGGCTCCCGGCGACACGCACTGGGGCACCGCCTCGGCCGCCGCCGACATGGGCGCCGGGGACACCCACTGGGGTTCGCCCGCCTCCGCGGACGACACCCACTGGTGAGACCCGCTCGTCCGGTTTCCCGGCGACCTCATCCCAGGAGCATCCCGCCATGCCGTCACTCGCCAGGGCCCTCGGTGAAGTCCCGGTCTCCCCGCTCGGCCGGATCGACAAGATGCTGCGCCACTTCGGGCACGTGGATCCGATCCGGCTGCACCAGGGCAGGACGGTCTTCGAACCCCGTGCCACGCTCCGGAGCTGGACGAGTGAGGAGTTCGGGTTCGCTCCTCACGAGCACGCTCCTCCGGGCGGGGTCCCCGCTCTGCGCGCGGCGTTCGCCGAGGCCGGCACCGCCCGGCGGCAGAGCACCGTGCACCCCGAGCAGGTCCTGGTCACCGGTGGTGCCACCCATGCCCTCGCCATCGCCCTGCACGCGGTCCTGCGGGACGGCGACGAGGTCCTGGTGCTGTCACCGCAGTGGCCGCATGCCGCCGGTCTGGTCCGGGCGGCCGGCGGACTGCCCCGCGAGGTGCCCGTCTTCCTGGAGCTCGGCGCCGGCCCCGGATTCGACTTCGCCGGGACCGTCGAGCGGGCGGTGACGGCCCGGACCCGCGCGATCTACTTCAACCATCCCAACAACCCGACCGGTCACCGGCTCGACAGGCGCCGGCTCGGTGCGCTCGCGGACCTGGCCGAGCGGTACGACCTGTGGCTGATCTCCGACAACGCCTACGAGGACTACGACTTCACCAGGGAGGGGTTCCTCGACATCGCGTCCGTCGGCGCGGCGGCGGAGCGGACTCTCTCCGTGCACAGTTGCGGCACGACATACGCGCTGCCGGGGGTGCGGGCCGGCTGCCTGATCTGTCCGCCGGGGCTGGCGGAGCCGCTGACCAAGTGGTCGCTGTACCTGCTCGGCTCCGTCTCGACTCCGGCACAGTTCGCCGCGTACGAGGCGCTCCGGACGCCGCGCGAGGAGCTCGACCGGCGCCGGGACCTGGCCGCCGCGGCCTGGTGGCTTGCCGATTCGACGCTTGAGGTGCCGCACACGGCGGTGTCCGGCGGCCTGTACACGTTTCTCGATCTGAGCGCCTGGGGGGACGGCGAGCAGTTCGTCCACCGGTGTGCCGAACTCGGCGTGGGCCTGGCCCCGGGCCGGGCCTTCGGAGCGCACTGCGGCGACCGGGCCCGGCTCTGCTTCACCGCCGCACCGCCGCAGCGGATGGCCGAGGCGATCGAACGGGTCAACAAAATCTACGGGGGAAGACACTGATGAGCATTGAGACGACCATTCTCGAAAGCCCGGGATCCGCGGTGCTCCGCGGCGACACCCGCGGGATGCGAACGGCGATCTGTGACGGCCGGCCCCTGGTGCTGATGGGGCTCACCCATCTGCTGACCACCCGGTCCCCCTGTGAGGTCGTGTTCACCTCGGCCGACTCCTTCCCCGGGCCGCGGGCGGAGATCGACGTGCTGCTCGTCGGGGGCGCCCTGGCGCGGACCGTGCCGGACGGGACCGAGTGGGGCGGGAGCGCGCCGGACGTCGTCGTCGTGCAGGCCGACACCACGCCGGACCAGGTGCTCCGGCAGGTGTACGAGGCCGTGGACCGTCGCACGCCGCTGCCCGCGGCCGACCGGCCGGAGACCGGGCTGTCGCCGCGCGAGCAGCAGGTGCTCCGGTTCATCGCCTCGGGAATGACCCACAGACAGGTGGCCCGGCGCATCGGCATCAGCCCGCACACCGTCGACACCTACGTCAAGCGGGTGCGGTCCAAGTTCGGCATCGGCAACAAGGCCGAACTCACCCGCGTCGCTCTCGGCCTCCAGCCCCTGTGAGACGGCCCCGGGCGCTTCCCACCGGTCAGTAGTAGTCGCGCATGATGGCGGTGGCCCATTCGGGCTGGGTGGTCTCGCCGCGGGGGCCGAACTCGGCCAGGTAGGGCTTGATGTCGAGGACGGGGGTGCC
>JBEHXI010000243.1:0-11082 GCA_048498775.1 Actinomycetota bacterium
CGCCCGGGGCGGGGCCGACGGCCCGGCCTTGCCTGCCGCCGGACCGCGCGCCCCGCGGGCCCGGGGCGGGGGCGTCAGCCCTGGGAGCCCGCCTGGCCAGGGGAACCGTGCTGCCGGACCGCGTCGGCCAGCCGCTCCAGACCGGCGTCGAGTGCGGCCTCGATCCGCGGTCCGGGCGGGGCGTGCCCGGGGTCGAAGAACGACAGGTGGACGATGACCTCGCTCGCGCCGGTGCCCTGGCCGGCGACCTGCAGCCAGCCCGCGTACTCCCCGGTGTCGCGGGTGCCCCACTCCATCCTCATCTGGTCCCGCCGGGCACGGAGCACCGCGCGCTCCCGGTCGGCGTGCGTGCCGTGGCTGACGGTCACGTCCGGCGGGTCCGCGGACTCCAGATGCACCTCGTGAGGCAGCCAGCGGTCCATCATCCGCAGGTCGGACGCCTCGTCGAAGACCAGCTCCGGCGGTGCCGCGATGGTCCGGGACGCCTCGTACTCCGCCATGGTCACTCCCCTTCCGCTCGGGGACGGCATCCGTCCGCTCGGGGACGGCACCCGTCCGCCTGTCCCTTTCGTCCGGGTCGGCTACCCGTCGCGACGGACGCGACACGCGCTTGCGGCGGGGGCTCCGAAGGGGCTTCCGGAGCTGCCCCTGGGGCTTTTCCGGGGCTTTTTCCGGGATTTTTTCTGGGAGCGCTCTCATCGAATGCCGGGTACGCTGTGCGTCACCCATACCGATTCCGACCGCCAGGGAGCGCAGTGGTGACCGAGCGCCCGACGCTGGAGGCCGTGGCGGCACGCGCCGGGGTGTCCCGGGCGACCGTCTCACGGGTCGTCAACGGCGGCGCCGGAGTGCGGGCCGAACTGCAGGCGAAGGTGCACCAGGCCGTCGACGAGCTGGGCTATGTGCCCAACCAGGCCGCGCGCACCCTGGTCACCCGGCGCACCGGCGCGGTCGGCGTGGTGATCGCCGAGCCGGAGAGCCGGGTGTTCTCCGACCCGTTCTTCGCCCGCCAGCTGCGCGGCATCGGCAGAGAGCTGTCCGCCGCGGACTCCCAGCTGGTGCTGCTGCTGGTGGACGACACCCATGACTACGAGCGGGTGGGCCGCTACCTGGCGGGCGGCCACGTGGACGGCGCGCTGCTGTTCTCGCTGCACCGGGACGACCCGCTGCCCGCGATGACCCGCGCGGCCGGCCTGCCCACGGTCTTCGGCGGCCGCCCCAGCTGGCCGGGCGGCGAGACCGACCCGGACGTGCTCTACGTGGACAGCGACAACCGGGGCGGTGCCCGGCTGGCCGTGCAGCATCTGCTGGACCGCGGCCGCCGCCGGATCGCCACCATCACCGGCCCGCTCGACCAGACCTCCGCCCTGGACCGGCTGAACGGCTGGCGCGACGCGCTCTTCGACGCGGCCGACCCCGGGCTCGTCGCCGAAGCGGACTTCAGCCCGGAGGGCGGCGGGCGCGCGATGGCCGACCTGCTGGAGCGGCGGCCCGACCTGGACGCGGTCTTCGCCGCCTCCGACCTGATGGCGTCGGGCGCGCTGCGGGTGCTGCGCGAGCACGGGCGGCGGGTGCCGCAGGACGTGGCGGTGGTCGGTTTCGACGATGTGGAGTCGGTGGCCGAGTGGACCGATCCCCCGCTGACCACGGTCCACCAGGACATCGAGGGCATGGGACGGCTGATGGCGCGGCTGCTGCTGCGCCGGCTGGCGACGGAGGGGCCCGGCGGCGCTCCGGCCGCCGGACCCCTGTCGTCCATCATCACCAGCACCCGGCTCGTGGTGCGGGCGTCCACCTGACCGCTGCCCCGGCGGCCGGGCCGGGGTCTCCCGGTCAGGCGGCGGGGTCTCCCGGTCGCGGTGCCGGGTCGCCGGTCAGGTGGCCGGGAAGGTGAACCAGTGCAGGCTGGTGAACGGCCCGCCCGCGCCCGAGGTGAACTCCAGATACACGGTGTGGGTGCCCGTGGTGCGGGTGATGTTCGCCGGGATGGTCCGCCAGCTGCTCCAGCCGCCGGTGTTCGCGACCGAGAACGAGCCGATCGGCGTGTTGCCCGGGCTGTCCAGCACCACCTGGACCAGGCCGCTCACCCCGGCCGCCGCGCCGGATGCCACCCTGGCGTCGAACTGGGTGGATCCGGTGGATCCGAAGTTCACGTTGTCGTAGCGCAGCGAGGCGCCGTTGGACAGCTGCGCGACCTGGTTGCCGTCCACTCCGGTGGGGTTGGTGTCCCCGGTGGCGGCGGTGACCGACGCGGCGCCGAGCGAGGAGGTGGCGTAGCAGTCGGCGGAGATGTCGGCGGTGGCGGTGGTGGTGCAGGAGGCGCCGGTGGGGGTCGGCGTGGGAGTGGGAGTCGGGGTGCTGCCGCCGCCGGTCTCGTACACGGCGAACCAGTCCACGCTCATGCCCGCCCCGGAGGTGGTCTGCGCGGAGGGCGAGGTGCAGCCGCAGATGGCGTTCGGGTAGGCGCCGCCCATCGCGACGTTGAAGATGGCGAAGAAGCCGTGGTCAACGGCGGCCTGCCAGGCGGAGGTGCCCACCTGGCTCTCGTTGATGGCGAAGGTCTGGGTGCCGTCGAGGTAGAAGCGGAGCTGCTCGGCGGAGGTGTTGGTGCGGTCCACGATCACCGAGTAGGTGTGGTAGCCGGTCTGGCACCCGGAGCAGGACTGCAGGCCGCTGCCGATGCCGGTGGTCTCGTTGCAGGGGCCTCCGGGATCGGTGCCGCAGTGCAGCGTGGCGGAGTGCTCGCTCAGGCCGTTGACGTCCTCCATGACGTCCAGCTCGCCGATGGAGGGCCAGTTGGTGGCGGCGGCGGGACGCGCGTCGGCGCCCAGCGCCCAGAAGGCCGGCCAGTAGCCCAGCCCGGTGGACGGGTTGGGCTGCTCGATGGAGGCGCTCAGCTCCATCTCGCCGCCGGCCGGGGCGGCGAAGTCGGTGCGCTGGGTCTCCACCCGGCCCGACGTCCAGTTGCCGGACGCGTCCCGGACCGGCTTGATCACCAGGTGCCCGCTGCCGTCCTGGTAGACGTTGCTGGTGGACGCGCTCATCGACTCCACCTCGCCGGTGCCCCAGTTCCCGGCACCGCCGGCGTAGCCGGTGCCGGTGTCGTAGAGCCAGTTGGCGGTGTTCAGACCGCTGCCGGCGGCGCCGGTGAAGTCGTCGCTGAAGACGGTGGTCCAGCCGGACGGCGCACCCGGCACGTCGGCGGAGGCGGATCCGGAGGCCGCGGACAGGCCGAGCAGCGCGGCCAGCGGCATGGCCAGGGCGAGCAGCAGCGCGGCGGGGCGGCGCCGGCGGCGCCCGGTGTCCGGCGGGGCGGCCCGCCGGGGGGTGTGGACAGCTCTCGTTCCCATGCGTGTGACACCTCGTCAGGGGAGGGCATCCGCCGGGCCGCGGCTCGGGCCCGGCGGTCGAACGAAGCCGAGAGCGCTCTCAGGGAGTTGAAGCTAGAAGCGCGTTCAAGAGCTGTCAATACATCGCGGCGCAACTGCCTTCTTGATTAGAGGAGTTGGCGACAGGGAGCTGTCCAGCCATTACGGGGCGGTGATTGGGCCACCGCCCCGTTCAGGTGTCGAAATCCGGACGGCGAGAGCGCCGGACCGCCGCTGGACTACCGCGTTGGGCTGCCGCCGGGCTACTGCGCCGGACTGCCGCGCTGGACTGCCGCCGACCTACCGCGCCGGACTGCCGCCAGGCTGTCGGCCGGTGCCTCGTCTGCCTCAGAACATCGGCGTGGCGGTGGCGGAGCCCGTGAGAGCGTCGGCGGGCGTGCCGGTGGGGGTGTCGGTGGGGGCGTCGGTGGGGGCGTCGCCGGGCCCGGCCGACTGGCAGTAACCGGTGGCGCAGAACGAGCCGACCACCGTCCGGAAGGTGTCGAGCGGCGCCGGCCACTCACTGTCCGGGCCGGCCACCAGCACGGCGTAGAAGGTGCCGTCCGGGCCGACGAAGCCCCGGTCGATGACGTGCCGCCGCCCGAGGGTCGTGCTGTCGTAGGCGAACTCGATCTCCACCGGACCGCCGGGGTCACCGTCCAGCCGGGTCAGCCGGTACAGCTGGTAGCCGGGACGCTGCTCCAGTTGCTTCTCCATGTCGCTGAAGGTGCTGTAGGGCGTGCCGGCCGGGTTCTTCACCACGCCCACCTGGAGCAGGTGCTGGTCGTTGTCCGCGGTGAAGAAGACCTGGCCGCCGCCGTCCGTGGTGTCCGGCGTGACCCGGCGCGTCCAGCCGTCGGGTATGTCGGCGGTGAAGCCGAGGTCGTCCTCGAGGCGGTGGTATCCGGCGGGCGGGCCGCCCGGGGACGCCGTGTCCGTTGACGGCATGGCGCTGCTCACCGGCGGGGAGACCGCGGCCGGGGAGGAGCCGGTCGCCTGCGGGGTGCCTCCGTCACCGCGGCCGAACAGCACCCAGCCGCCGACCGCGAGGAGACAGCACACGATCACCGCCACCGACGCCCACACCGCCGTGGAGAGGCGCGGGCCGGACGGCGGCTCGGCGGGCTCCTGGCTCTCGTACCGCGGCGGCTGCCCCGGCGCCCAGCCCTGATGGAACGGCGGTGCGCCGGGCGGGCCGCCGGTGTGGAACGGCGGCTGTCCGGGCTCACCGCCGGCGTAAGGCTCCGGCTGTCCGGGCTCACCGCCGGCGTAGGACTCCGGCTCCCCGGGCCCGCGGGCCGGAGTCGGCGGCTCCCCCGGCGGGCCGCTGTCGTGGCGCGGGACGTTCCCGAGCGGACCGTCGTCGTGGCGCGGCGGCTCCCCGGGCCCGTGGGCCGGGGCGGGCGGCACCGGGGCCGGGGCCGGGGGAACCGGCGGTGCCGGAGGCACCGGGGGCGGCTGCGACGCCCCGTCCGTCACCCAGCGCTGCAGGTCCGGATCCCAGCGCGGTTGTCCTGACCGATCGCCCATCTCAGCCGACCAGTCCCTGGATCGCCTGGGCCACGGCGGCCGCCGAGGCGAGTGCCGCGAGAGCCGTGTTGGTGTCGGTCAGCCGCTCCCTCAGCCGCCGCAGCCGGCCCGGCTCGGCATGCCCGGTGCGGGTGATCTCGTCCTGCACCCCGGCGAGTTCGCCGTCCGCGGCATCGACGTCGGCGTTGCGGGCCAGCAGCGTCAGGTGCTGCCGCAGCTCGGCGATGCCCTCCAGCAACTGCCGGTGCGCCGCGTCGATGTGCGTGGCGTCGTACACCGCCTCGCTGCCCGCGCCGGTCGCCAGGGCGCCGCCGGTGAGGTGCCCGCCGATGGACACCCCGCCCGGGGTGGCCGGCCCGACGGGGGCGGTGGGAGCCGGCAGGTCGGCGACCGGGACACCGCCCGCCGTGCGGCTGGTGTCGCGGGCGGTGGAATCCGCGCCCGTCGCTATCGCGCCCCCGGTCATCGAGCCGCCGATGGACACCCCGCCGCCCGCGGTGTCGCGGGAGTCGTTCTCGTCGCGTCCGTCCGTCATCCGCCCGTCCCCGTTCACTTGGTGGCCTCCCCGTGCTGTGCCTTGGCTCCCGAGCCCGTCGCTATCGCGCCGCCGCTCATCGAGCCGCCGATGAAGACCCCGTTGCCGCTGACGTTGACGACCTGCTGCTCGAACTCGTCGGTCGCGTAGCCCTGGGAGCGCAGTGCCGCCCGCACGCCGTTGATGATGCGGTCCTGGACGGTCTTCACGTAGCGGCTGACGTCCATCTCCTGGAAGAGGTGGACGACGGGGGTGCTGCCCAGCTCGCGCACCGAGGCGTTCGGGGCGTCCGGGTACGCCTGCCGCGGGTCGGACAGCGCGACCCGGCAGACCGAGACGAGGGCGCGCAGGGCACTGACGCCGGCCTCGACGTTGGCGGCCGGCGAGGTGACCAGGATCCGCAGCACCTGCCGCGGTACGTCGGCGCCCGCGCGGGCCGCGATCACGTCGGCCAGCTTGAACTCCGGCCGTATCGGCGTCAGGACATGCGGCGCGACCTCCAGCACCAGCATGCCGCCCTGGGTGTGCACGCGTACCAGCAGCGTGGTGACGACCTGTTCGTTCCAGGCGCCCACCCGGATCCGCAGGAACAGCCGCCGGGCCTCGGCGCCCTCGTCCACCGCCTCCGCGAGGTGCCGGGCGACCGCCTCGGGCGCGTACTCGCTGTCCAGCTGATCGCGCCGGACGCCGGTGGGCAGATAGACGCACTCCTGCAGTTCGAGGTCCCGGAGGCGGTCGCGGCTGGCGGCCGAGGACTGCTTGAGCCGTTCCAGCTGCGGGCGGACGAGGTCGAGGATCTGTCGGCTGGTGAGCGGGCCGGCGGCCGGGGCGGCGGTCTCCTCCCCGCCCGGCGTGGTCTTCCTGGGCCTGAGCTCCAGCGCGAACGACCAGGGTTCGTAGGCCAGGCCGGCGCCGACGAAGGGGCGGAACGGGTCGTAGATGGTGAGCGCGGAGTACTGCTCGCGGTCGATGAGGCGGCCGATGCGCTGGTAGCGCGGGGTGTCCGGCAGCGTGGCCCGGGGCCGCCCGGCGAAGGTGTCGCGGTGCAGTTCGGTGCGGAACACGGTGGCCGCCCACATCCGGGGCGCGGCGGTCACGGCGGCCAGCAGCAGCGGGAAGAGCACGGGGCCGGGGTCCGAGCCGTGCAGCACCGCCCAGCAGGCCGCGAACCAGTAGCCGGTGGCCAGCAGACGCGCGCTGTACGTCAGCGCCGTCCCCGTCCAACGGCGCAGCTCGCTGGGCCGGATGCCGGCCGCGCGGTCCTCGGCGCGCGCCGCCGCGGTGCGTCCGCGCACCGCCCGCGCCCCCCACAGCGCCACGCACACCCACGCGTACCACTGCGCCCAGGAGACGAACAGCAGCCCCGCGAACTGCCCGGGCGAGGGCGTCTCGCCGTACTCGGTGAGGGTGCTGAGGGTGTCCGCGTGGTCGCGCACTCCGGAGAAGCCCAGGGCGAAGAACGTCACCCAGACCGCCAGCAGCAGCAGCGCGGTCAGTACGTCGTGCCGGCGGGCACGCAGCGCGTGGGACAGCACGGGGACGACATCGATGCCGAGCGAGGGCGGAACCGGCCGCTCCTCGTGCTCGACCAGTTCCTCGATGACCCGGCGCCGGAAGACCGGATCGAGGTATGTCCCGGCGCACAACAACCGCGTCGCCTCGCTGCCGGAGAACCCTCCGGGAACGTGCGGTGCGACGGATCGGGCCGTGCCCGCGCCGAACGGCCCCGCGGCGTCCTCCGGGATCGGCTGCGCCGGCACCCGCGGCGGAAGACCAGGCGGCTGAGCCGGCCACTGCGCATCCATGTGTCCCCCTGAACATGAATGAATTCCGCGCCCACGAACGCGAATCGGTTCGTGCGCGAGCGCTCAGTGTAGGGGAATCCACCGAACCGCCGTCGGGCCTGTGGATAACTTGTCCACAGGCCGGAGCGGGCTCCCGCAAGGCTGTTCTACGGTGGGCCGGTGACCAGTTCCCTGCTGTTGTGCGGCGACCCGTTGCGCCCGGGCCGTTGTGATCCGTACGTCGCCCCGGAGGCCGCCGCGGCCCGCGAGGCGGGTGCCACGGTGGCGCTGCTCGACCACGACGCCCTGCTCGCCGGCCGGGTGGCCGAGGCGGTGCGCCGGGTGCCGCACGGACTGGGCACGGTCTGGTACCGCGGGTGGATGATTCCCGCGGCGGCCTACGCCGGGCTCGGACGGGCGCTGGCGGAGCGCGGTGCCACGCTCGCCACCGGCCCGGCGGCGTACCGCACCGCCCATGAGCTCCCCGGCTGGTACGGCGTGTTCGCGAACGCCACCCCTGCGAGCGCGTGGATCGCCTGCGAACCGTTCCGGGCACCGGCGGCCGCGGTCCTCGCCAAGACCGCGGCCGCCCTTCCGGCCGGCCCCGGGATCGTCAAGGACTTCGTCAAGTCCCGCAAACACGAGTGGGACCAGGCCTGCTACGTGCCCGATCTCGCCGACACCGCGGCCGTGCACCGGGTCGTCTCGCGCTTCGTCGAACTCCAGGAGGAGTCGCTCACCGGGGGTGTCGTGCTCCGCGCCTTCGAGGACATCGACCGGGCCGCCGGGGAGGCCCGGGTGTGGTGGCTGGACGGCGAGCCGCTGCTGACCACGGCCCATCCCGACACCCCGGGCAGGCGGCCACGACCGGCGCTGGAGGAGATCCGGCCGCTGGTCGGGGCGCTGGGCTGCCGGTTCGTCACCACCGACCTCGCGCGGCGGGCCGACGGCGTCTGGCGGGTGATCGAGGTCGGGGACGGGCAGGTCAGCGATCTGCCCGCCGGCATACCCTCGGCGGACCTGCTCGTCCCGCTGCTCACGGCACCGCCGGACGAGGCATCCCCCATGGCACTCCCGGACGGAGCGGTTCCCACGGCGCCGCCGGACCGGGCGGCCGCGTCCGGAAAGGAGGCGGTGCACAGTGCGGCGGAGCTGGACACGGCCGAGGTGGAGGCGCTGGCCCGCCGGGCGCACGCCGGGCAGACGGACAAGGCGGGCCGCCCGTACGCCGAGCATCTGGCCGCGGTGGCGTCCGGCGTGGCGGCGCGCGGCGGGTCGCGGGAGCAGATCGCCGCGGCCTGGCTGCACGACGCCGTGGAGGATGGCCGGCTGTCGCGGGAGTGGCTGGCGGCGGCCGCCCTGCCCCGGGCCGTCAAGGACATCGTGCTGGCCGTGAGCAGGCTGCCCGGGGAGGATCCGCGGGAGTACGCGGCCCGCATCCTCGCCGTGCCGGGAGCGCTGCTGGTGAAGGAGGCGGACCTGGCGCACAACGCGGACCCGGCGCGGCTCGCGGTGCTCGACACCGCGACGCGGGAGAGGCTGGCCGCCAAGTACGCCCGAATACGCGCCCTGCTGGGACTGGAGTGACCGGTGCGGCGCCCCGGTGTCCGGGGAGCCGCACCGGCCCGGGTCACTTCACGTGGACGTAGACCCCGGTCGCGGACGCCGCGGGAGTGGTGGCGCTCCCTGCGAAGGAGTAGCGCCAGTACCCGTCGGCGGACGCCTTCCAGGTGGTCTTCACGTTGCCGTGGCTGTCGGTGGTGACGGTCTTCAGCGTGGTGTAGGTGCTGCTGCCCTTCTTGCGGAACTGGAGCTTGACCGGCATTCCGGTGAAGCCGGCGTACCGGTGGGTGTCCCAGTTCGCGCGGGTCAGGGAGCCGGTGATGGTGATCGTTCGGCCCTTGGTGACCGACGTGGCCGATGCCTTCGCCGACAGCGTGGAGTACCGCTGCACGGCGGGGGCGGCGAGGCCGGTCCGGTCCGCCACGCCGATCTTGCTCAGGTCCTGCGGGGCCGTGGGGTCCTGCCCGTTGTAGGCGACCGCCCAGGCCACCGTGTGCCAGCCGGCACCGGCGTCGGCGTTGGTCAGGTCGGACTTCGGGTAGATGTCCACCGTTCCGGTGCAGTTCTCGACCTCCACGACCTCGTTGGAGGACGAGGTGGAGGACGTCACGGCGCAGGAGGCCGGCTGATCGCCGTACAGGTCGGCGGTCGGGGCCGAGGGCGAGCCGCGGTACAGGTCGATACCCGTGAAGAAGTCCCGGGCCGAGACGTCGACGTTGGTCGCGGTGAGGGTGAAGCTGTACGGGACGTGGGCGACGTTGGTGGTGCCCACGGCCACGGCGGCCCTGCCGTAGTCGACCTTCACGTCCGAGAACGTCACGCCGAGGGTGTACGGCTGCCCGGAATCGGCGGTGCCGGCGGCGAAGGGGGTGACCGCCGGGTGCGCGGCCTGCGCCTGCCGGGCGATCAGCCAGCCCTGGTGGGCCGGGAGGGTGCCGGCGGCCTGGGCGGCCGGTATGACGGCACCGGTGAGTGCGAGAGCGCCCGAGACGGCAGCGATGGCCGCGGTTGCGCGAATACGCATGGATTCTCCGCTGGAGATGCGCCGGGAGGCGAGGTGCTCGCGGTCCCGGCGAAGGTTTCGGCGAGTCTTGCTGACTCACCCTCAAGATCCCTGGCCGACAAGGAGAGTTGTACTCCCTGTGAAGCTTTGGTGATCCCTTTGCCAAAGGAGGCCCGGGGAGGCTCGTCGGCACTTCCGGCTTCTTGGTTTCACCGGGCACAGGCCACCGGGTGGCGGGCGTCCGGTCACCGCTCTGGACGCCACCAAAGGGCAGAGCGGGGCCAATCCGGCGTTTCGGGCGGAGCGCGAGAGGGTACCCCGGTTGCCTGGAATTCCCGGGTGCCACGGTGTAGGGGCCCGCCCCACCCGCACGGGCCCGCCCTCACCCCTTACGGCGCGCACAGTCGCAGGAGGACGCATGGCGGAGCAGCGACGGATCACGATGGCCGTGACCGGAGCGGGCGGCACGAGGATGGCGCGCTATGTGCTGTCGGCCCTGGTGCGGGACGAGCGCGTGGCGCACGTGGACCTGCTGGTCTCCTCCGCCGGGCGCAAGCTGATCGCCCACGAGTTCGGCGGCTCGCCGGGCGACGACCCGGTGGAGCGCCTGCTGGGCGCCGCGGCCCCGTCCACGGTGTCGTTCTGGGACCCGGAGGAGGACATCGCCGCGCCACCGTCCTCGGGGAGCTACCCCTCCTGGGGCATGCTGGTCGTGCCGTGCGCCCTCGGGGTGGTCGGCAGGATCGCGCAGGGCCAGGCGAACACCCTCGTCGAGCGGGCTGCGGACGTGTGCCTCAAGGAGCGCCGACCGCTGGTGCTGTGCGTGCGTGAGACGCCCTTCAACCTCATCCACCTGCGCAACATGACCCAGGTGACGGAGGCCGGCGCCGTCGTCTACCCGATGATCCCCACCTACTACAACGTGCCGGAGACCGTGGGGCAGATGTACGAGGAGTTCACCTCCCGGCTGCTCGGCTTCATCGGCCTCGACCAGACCGACTACTACGTCTGGGACGGCCGGGAGACCGACGCCCACCGGGAGCGCCCGCTGGGCACCTGACCTCCCTTCCCGTGGCCGCGCCCCGGCGCGCCGCCCGCAGCCGCCACCCGCCGCCCGGCCGCGCGTGCGCCGCTTACACTGTTGGCCCCCAGGTCAACCGGGCGGGCCGACCCCGACGAAGGACGACGACTCCCATGGCGGAACCGAGAAGGCTGAGACCGGTCAAGCGGGAACCGGCCGCCATCGTGATCGCCGCCCAGCTCACCGAGGCGATCATGGACGGCACCCTCGCCCCCGGC
>JBEHXI010000244.1:0-11068 GCA_048498775.1 Actinomycetota bacterium
GCCGCCGGGCGCGGCCCGCCGGACCCGCCCGCACACCGTCCGGTTCCCCAACACCCCGTAGGCGCCGGGCCGTTCGCCACCCGGGTCGTGCGGTTCGAACAGACCGGGTTATCGTGACGACGGGGTGCCGTTAGCTCAGAGGGGCTGGAACACAGGATGAACCTGCGCGACCTGGTCTATGGACTCTACGAACGACGGGTGGAGTCCCGCCTGGAGCGCGCGCAGGTCCCGAAGCACATCGGCGTCATCCTGGACGGGAACCGGCGCTGGGCACGCGCCGCCGGGGGCACCACCGAGCAGGGCCACCGCGCCGGCGCCGACAAGATCGCCGAGATGCTCGGCTGGTGCGAGGAGACCGGGGTCGAGGTCGTGACCCTGTGGCTGCTGTCCACCGACAACCTCAACCGCCCGGCCGAGGAACTCGTCCCGCTGCTGAGCATCATCGAGGGCGCCGTCACCGGTCTGGCGGAAACCGGTCGCTGGCGGGTCCACCACGTGGGCACCATGGACATGCTGCCCTCCCACACCCAGACCGTGCTGAAGGAGGCCGAGCAGGCCACCGTCGGCGTGGGCGGGCTGCTGGTGAACGTCGCGGTCGGCTACGGCGGCCGGCAGGAAATCGCCGACGCGGTGCGCTCGTTGCTCCTCGACCACGCCTCGCGCGGCACCTCCGTGGAGGACATCGCGGAGGTCCTGGACATCGACCACATCGCCGAGCACCTCTACACCCGCGGCCAGCCCGACCCCGACCTGATCATCCGCACCTCGGGCGAGCAGCGCCTGTCCGGTTTCATGCTGTGGCAGAGCGCCCATTCGGAGTACTACTTCTGCGAGGTCTTCTGGCCCGCCTTCCGCAAGGTCGACTTCCTGCGTGCCCTGCGGGACTACGCCGCCCGGCACCGCCGTTACGGCAACTGAGTTCCGCTCCGGAACATCACCCGGATGGGTGCTTCCCCCGGCCACCCGTCATATGCCGTCGCATAGCCGACCTCCTTCGAGGGAATAGAGCCCTCAGACCGGCATCCGGGCCACGGGTGCCGATCGGCAAGCGGGTGACACCGGGTCGCCCGCCCGGGAGGCCCCTTGCTCACGGACGTGCTGTCATCCGATGGCATCGAACCCGTCACGGCGGAGGGCCGCGGTCCGGCCCTCGGGTCCGGCCCGGTCCACTACCGCGCGACGCATGCGATGCCCTGTGGCGTCGTCGCACCCGACCTCTCCCCGAGGGGGTTCGTCCACCCGTGGTGACCAGCAAGAGCCGCCGGGAGCACGACCGGCGCACCTATGTCCTCGACACCAGCGTGCTGCTGGCCGACCCCAACGCCATCACTCGGTTCGACGAGCACGAAGTGGTACTGCCCGTCGTCGTCGTGACGGAGCTGGAGTCCAAGCGCCACCACCCCGAACTGGGCTATTTCGCCCGTCAGGCGCTGCGTCTGCTCGACGAGTACCGGATCAGGTACGGACGTCTGGACGCGCCCATCCCGATCGGGGAGCTCGGCGGCACCCTGCGGGTCGAGTTGAACCACTCGGACCCGAGCATCCTCCCGGCCGGCATGCTGCCCCAGGCGGCGGCCGGCGCGCGGTTCGGCGACAACGACTCCCGCATCCTGGCGGTCGCCCGCAACCTGCAGGCCGAGGGCTACGACGTCACCGTCGTCTCCAAGGACCTGCCGCTGCGGATCAAGGCGTCCTCGGTGGGCCTGCTCGCCGAGGAGTACCGAGCGGAACTCGCCATAACCTCCGGCTGGACGGGGATGGAGGAGCTGACCGCCACAGCCGAGGAGATCGACACGCTCTTCGCCGACGAGACGGTCGGCCTGGACGGTGCCGAGGAGTTGCCGGTGCACACCGGCCTTGTGCTCCAGTCCGAGCGCGGCAGGGCGCTGGGGCGGGTGACCGAGGACGGCAGGGTGCGGCTGGTGCGCGGCGACCGCGAGGCGTTCGGGCTGCGCGGGCGCAGCGCCGAACAGCGCATCGCCCTGGACCTGCTGCTCGACCCGGAGGTCGGGATCGTCTCGCTGGGCGGCCGGGCCGGCACGGGCAAGTCGGCGCTGGCGCTGTGCGCGGGCCTGGAGGCCGTGCTGGAACGCCGGCAGCACCGCAAGGTGATGGTCTTCCGGCCGTTGTACGCGGTCGGCGGCCAGGAACTCGGCTATCTGCCGGGCAACGAGTCGGAGAAGATGAGCCCCTGGGCGCAGGCGGTCTTCGACACCCTCTCCGCGGTGACCTCGGCGGACGTCATCGAGGAGGTCGTGGAGCGCGGCATGCTCGAGGTGCTGCCGCTCACCCACATCCGGGGCCGCTCGCTGCACGACGCGTTCGTCATCGTCGACGAGGCGCAGTCCCTGGAACGGAACGTGCTGTTGACCGTTCTGTCCAGGATCGGGGCCGGTTCCCGGGTTGTCCTGACCCACGATGTCGCGCAGCGCGACAATCTGAGGGTCGGACGGTACGACGGTGTGGTCGCGGTAGTGGAGAAGCTCAAGGGGCATCCGCTCTTCGCACACGTGACCCTGACGCGCTCCGAGCGCTCTCCGATCGCCGCACTGGTCACGGAGATGCTGGAGGACGTCCAGGCGTAACCGGATCGGCTCGCTTTGTGACCAACGGGCTGCTGCGCCCCGAAAAGGGCGCAGCAGCCTAGCCGTGTCACTCGATCGGCCGCCGGGTTTTCCACAAACCGGCCGGATCAAACGCCCTGTGACGTTTGCCACGCAACGGGGAATTGATTTCGCGCGTCCTTGTCCGGCAGGGTGTGAGGCTGTCAGGCCCCGCTCATGGCACTCCCGCACCGCTGGTGGTGTGGAACCACAGAACTGAACAACGCCCTGCCGTGAGCCGCCCAGCACCACGCGGACCCCTGAGGGGGATCGCACCGGGCCAGTACCTCCCGTGACCGGCCGGGCCGTTGGCCCGGATCATGGAGGTCCGTGTCAGGGGCACGATTGCGTCCGCGCGGTCACCACGCGGGCGATGCTGGAAGGACACCGTGTGAGCCGGATCTCCGTCCGGGGAATCGCCGTCGCGTCAGCCACCGCGGTCACCACCGTGGGCGCTGTCGTCGGCGTGGCCTCAGGCAGCGAGCCGACCGCCGCCGCTCAGCCCGTTGCGGACGCGATGGCGCTGGACTCTTTCACCGCCGGCCACCAGGCCGACGCCCAGGTCGCCTCGCTCACCGAGCAGGTGCAGTCGCAGCAGGCCGCCGCGGACGCCGCCGCCAAGCAGGCCGCCGCCGAGGCCGCGCGCAAGCAGGCCGCCGCCGACGCCGCGGCGAAGAAGGCCGCCGCCGACGCCAAGGCCAAGGCCGAGCACGACGCCCAACTGGCCGCCAGCCGCGCCGCCGCGCGCGCCAAGCTCCTGGCGAGCACCGACTACTCCGTCTCGGGCATCCAGGCGATGGCGCAGGCCATCATCGGCAACACCACCCAGTACCAGTGCTTCTCGTGGATCGTCTCGCACGAGAGCGGCTGGAACTACAAGGCGGTCAACCCCTCCACCGGCGCGTACGGCCTCGTCCAGGCGCTGCCCGGCTCCAAGATGGCCTCGGTGGGCGCCGACTGGCAGACCAACCCGGCCACCCAGATCAAGTGGGGCCTGGGGTACATGAACGACCGCTACGGCAGCCCGTGCGGCGCCCAGTCGTTCTGGGAGGCCAACGGCTGGTACTGAGGCACCCGGCGGGCACCGCCCACCCGCCGCCGAAGCTTCCGGGCCCCCGGCCGCGACACGCGCCGGGGGCCCCGCCGTTGCCGCGCACCGGCCGGACGGGTGCCCGGAGCAACCCCTGGTGGCGGTAACGTCGTCCTTCCCAGAAGACCACCAGGGATCCGCCAGGGAATCCACCGGGGACCCACCAGGACGGGGAGGGACATGTCGCAGACGCGCCGATGGGGCGCCCGCATCGCCGCGAGCATGAGCAGGCTCGCGGGGCGCCTCGACGAGCGCCGGGCGGCGGCCGCCCGGGAGGCCGAGCCGGAACCGGACGTGTCGGCCGAACTGCCGAGACCCGTCCACGTTCCCGCGCCGCCGCCCCACCCGCCCGCGGTGGGCGCCGCCCGTTCCGCGCCGGCCGAGGCCGTGCCGTGGGGCGTGCGGGTCGCCGCCGAGGCCGGCTGGCGGTTCCTGGTCCTGGCCGCCGCCCTGTACGTCCTGATGCGCGCCATCAGCGCCGTCCAGCTCGTCATCCTGGCCTTCACCGCCGCCGTGCTGATCACCGCGCTGCTCCAGCCGACCGTCTCCCGGCTCAAGCGGCTCGGCCTGCCCCGGGGACTGGCCACCGCCGTCACCTTCATCGGTGGTTTCGTGGTCATCGGCCTGGTCGGCTGGTTCGTGGTCTGGCAGGTCACGGAGAACATCGACACCCTCTCCACCCGCCTCCAGGACGGCATCGTGCAGCTCAAGCAGTGGCTGCTGACCAGCCCGCTGCACGTGACGAACTCCCAGATCAACCAGATCGTCGGAAACCTCAACAACGCGATCGGCACCAACGTCGACCAGATCACCTCGGTCGGCCTGCAGGGCGTCACCGTCATTTTCGAGGCACTCACCGGGGTGTTTCTCGCCATGTTCTCCACGCTGTTCCTGCTCTACGACGGGCGGAACGTGTGGCGGTGGGCGCTGAAGCTCTTCCCGGCGGCGGCGCGCGAGGGCATGGCGGGCGCCGGTCCGCGCGCCTGGCGCACCCTGACGCTCTATGTGCGCGGCACGGTCATCGTGGCGTTCATCGACGCGGTGTGCATCGGCATCGGGCTGTATGTCATCAATGTCCCGATGGCGGTGCCCCTCGCGGTGATCATCTTCCTGGGGGCGTTCGTCCCGCTGGTGGGCGCGGTGGCCTCCGGGGCGCTGGCGATGATCGTGGCGCTGGTGACCCAGGGGCCGTTCGCCATGCTGATGGTGCTGATCGTGGTGCTGGCGGTGCAGCAGATCGAGGGCCATGTGCTGCAGCCGTTCATCCTGGGCCGCGCGGTGCGGGTCCACCCGCTGGCGGTGGTGCTGTCGGTCGCCGCGGGCGGGCTGATCGCCGGGGTCGGGGGAGCGGTCGTGGCCGTCCCGCTGGTGGCGGTGGCCAACACGGTCGTCGGCTATCTGCACGCCCACTCCCGGGAGGCGGCGCTGCGGCAGGTGCTCACCGCGGGTGTGCCGCACCCCGTCGAGCCGGAGGACGACCCGGTTGACTCCGGCCGGACGGACGGCGTGGAGGCGGCGGCCGGATCCGAGGACTGACCGGGGCGCCAGGACGGTCCGGCCGGCAACGGCGAAGCGGGGCACGGGAGTCGCTCCCGTACCCCGCCGCACCGAACCGGGCAGCCCGCCGTCAGGCCAGGGCCGCCTCCGCCTCCAGGGTCGCGCCGACCGCCTGCACCACAGCGGCGATCTTGAAGACCTCCTGGACCGTCTCACGGTCGGTCCCGGCCTGGCGCACCACCTGCTCGTGCGAGTCCAGGCACGCTCCGCAGCCGTTGATCGCGGAGACCGCGAGGCACCACAGCTCGAAGTCGGCCTTCTCCACGCCCGGCCGGCCGATGATGTTCATCCGCAGGCCCGCGCGCATCGTCGCGTACTCCGGGTCCGACAGCAGGTGCCGGGTGCGGTAGTACACGTTGTTCATCGCCATGATGGCGGCCGCCGCCTTGGCGGCGGTGTACGCCTCGGGGCTCAGGTTGGTCTTCGCCTCCGGCTCGATCTCCCGCAGCACGATGGGGCTGCGGGAGGCGATCGCGCACGCGAAGACCGTGCCCCACAGCAGCTGCTGCGGAAGCTCGGAGTTGCCGATCACCGAACCGAGGTTCAGCTTCAGGTCCTTGGCGTAGTCCGGAAGGGCGGACTTCAGTTCGTCGAGAGCCACGTCGATCACTCGCCGGCGAGCAGCTTGACCGGGTCCAGGGTCTCGTCGCCCTTGCTCCAGTTGCACGGGCACAGCTCATCGGTCTGCAGGGCGTCGAGCACCCGCAGGACCTCCTTGGGGTTACGGCCGACGGAGCCGGCGGTCACCATGGTGAACTGGATCTCGTTGTTGGGGTCGACGATGAAGACGGCGCGCTGCGCGAAGCCGTCCTCGCCCTCGACGCCGCACGCGCGCATCAGCTCGTGCTTGGGGTCGGCGAGCATCGGGAACGGCAGGTCGCGCAGGTCCTTGTGGTCCTTGCGCCACGCGTGGTGCACGAACTCCGAGTCACCGGAGACACCGAGGATCTGGGCGTCGCGGTCCTCGAACTCCTCGTTCAGCTTGCCGAACGCGGCGATCTCCGTCGGGCAGACGAAAGTGAAGTCCTTCGGCCAGAAGAAGACGACCCGCCACTTGCCCTCGTAGGTCTTCTGGTTGATCTGGGCGAAGGCCTTGTCGGCGTCGAGGTCGACACAGGCGGTCAGGTCGTACTCGGGGAACTTGTCACCAACAGTGAGCACGTACGCTCCTCCGTCAGGGTGGGAAGTCCGGCTTTGCCGTGTTTCCCGTGGGTTGGACGTGATCCACGGTGCCATAGAGTGCATTGATCAGTGAAATAGCCGCACTGACTGATCGCGATCGGAGTTCCCTATCAGTAACCCGCACCGGTCCCGTCCGGCCCGCCCGCACCAGCAGGCCCGCCGCCGCCAGCCCACGCTGGCGCAGCTGCGGGCCTTCTCGGCCGTGGCCGAATATCTTCACTTCCGCGACGCCGCCGCAGCGGTGGGCACCAGCCAGCCGGCGCTGTCCGGCGCGGTCGCGGCGCTGGAGGACGTGGTCGGCGTGCGTCTGGTGGAACGTACCACCCGGCGCGTCCTGTTGACCCCGGCCGGGGAGAGACTCGCGGTGCGGGCCAGGGCCGTCCTGGACGCGATGGGGGCGCTGATGGACGAGGCCGCGGCCGCCCGCGCGCCCTTCACCGGCCCGTTGCGGCTTGGCGTGATTCCGACCGTCGCGCCCTATCTGCTCCCCGCCGTGCTGCGGCTGGTCCACGACCGGTACCCGGCGATGGATCTTCAGGTGCACGAGGAGCAGACCGCCTCACTGGTGGACGGGCTCGCGTCCGGACGGCTGGAGCTGCTGCTGCTCGCCGTGCCGCTGGGTGTGCCGAACGTCACGGAGATCCCGCTGTTCGACGAGGACTTCGTGCTCGTCACGCCGTGTGATCACCCACTGGCCGGGCACCGGGACATCCCCCGCGAGGCCCTGCGCGATCTGGACCTGCTGCTCCTCGACGAGGGCCACTGCCTGCGCGACCAGGCGCTGGAGGTCTGCCGCGAGGTCGGCAGGAGCGACACGTCGATGGCCACCAGCGCCACCGGGCTGTCCACCCTGGTGCAACTGGTGGCCGGCGGACTGGGGGTGACGCTGCTGCCGCGCACCGCGGTGGGCGTCGAGACCGGCCGCAGCGACCGGCTGGCCACCGGCTTCTTCCGCGACCCGGCGCCGTCCCGGCGGATCGCGCTGGTCATGCGCTCCACGGCGGCCCGGGCGGGGGAGTTCCGCGAGTTCGCCGACGCGCTGCGCGAGGCGCTGGGGGAACTGCCGGTGCGGCTTTGCTGAGCCACTGAAAACGAGAGCCCGGCGACCGGGCCATCGCCGCGAGGGAGGTCGACGTGGTCCGGCCGCCGGGATCCTGGTGGCCGCCGGATGGCGGCCGGTCATGAGCGGCCCGGCAGCACCGGGCAGGGGAGGGCGCTCAGTCCTGGCGGAAGGCGTCCTTGGCCTTCTCGCCCGCCTGCTTCAGGTCGCCCTTGGCCTGGTCGACGTGGCCTTCCGCCTCGAGGTCGCGGTCCCGGGAGGTACGGCCGACCGCCTCCTTCAGCTTGCCCTTGGCCTTCTCGGCGGCGTTCCTGGCCTTGTCCTCGGCACCCATGGTGGTCCTCCTGACATTCGAGGTCTCGTCCACCCCGGTGGCGCGTCCGAAGCGCGTCCCCCGGGGACATCAGAGCGCCTGCCCGACCCCTTCTGCCCTACACATCCGTTGTGCGCCGAGGCACATGCAGCCCCGGGCACGGAAGCAGGTCACGTGCCGCGGGGCTGCGGTCCTGGGAGGAGGCTACGCGGCGGCCGCGTCCGTCCTGTGGCCATTGCGCCAGTGTCGCGGCACATCGGCAACCCGGAAGGACGCTACGGCCGGGGCGGCAGCTGCATCTCGAACCACACCACCTTGCCGGCGCTGAGCCGCGTGGCTCCCCAGCGCTGTGCCATCCGGTTGACCAGGAACAGGCCGCGGCCGCTCTCCTCCTGCGGCTGGGCGTGCCGCATCCTCGGCAGCTGCGGCGCGTCGTCGCCGACCTCGCAGCGCAGCACGTCGGTGCGCAGCAGCCGCAGCGTGATGGGCCGCCCCGCGTACCGCACGGCGTTCGTCACCACCTCGCTGACCAGCAGCTCCACCGCCTCGGAGAGCTCCTCCAGGCCCCAGCGCCGCAGCGCCCGGCGGACCAGGCGCCGGCCGCGGCCCGCGGTCTGCGGGTGCGGCTCGAGGAACCAGTACGCCACATCGCTCGGCGCTATCCCGTCGAACCGGGCGGCCAGCAGCGCGATGTCGTCGTCGCGGTCGCCCGGTCCGACGATGTCGAGCACCTCGTCGCACAGCGGCTCCAGCGGCGGCGGGCAGACGATCGAGCCCACCGAGCGCAGCTTCTCGCGCAACTGCTCGATCCCGGCCCACACATCGCGGGCCCGCGACTCGACCAGCCCGTCGGTGTAGAGCAGCAGCGTCGCCCCGGCGGGCGCGGGCAGCTCCACGGCCTCGAACGGCACCCCGCCCACGCCGATCGGGGCGCCCTCGGGCACCCGCAGCACCTCGGCGCGCCCGTCGCCGTGCAGCATCACCGGCGGCGGATGCCCGGCGTTGGCGATCACCAGCCGGTGCGCTATCGGGTCGTAGACCGCGTACACGCACGTCGCCATGCGGTCGCTGCCGAGCCGCTGGGCCTGGTCGTCGAGGTGGTACAGCACCTCCTGCGGGGGCATGTCCAGCCCCGCCAGGGTCTGCACGGTGGTGCGCAGCTGACCCATGATCGCGGCGGACTGCATGGAGTGGCCCATGACGTCGCCGACGACCAGGGCGACCCGGCTGCCGGGCAGCGGGATCGCGTCGTACCAGTCGCCGCCGACCCGGGCGGTCTGCGCGGCGGGCAGATAGCGGCTGGTCAGCCGGACGCCGGTGGGCTGGGGGAGCGACTCGGGCAGCATCGCGCGCTGCAGCGAGTCCGCGATGTACGCCTCCCGGCCGTACAGCAGCGCCTTGTCCACGCCCAGCGCGGTGTGGGTGGCCAACTGGGCGGTCACCAGCAGGTCGTCGGCCTCGAACGCGGGGCGGTCGGCGCGGCGCAGCAGCACCGCGACGCCGATCACCCGGCGGCGCCCGCGCAGCGGGGCGATGATCGCCTGCCGGCCGCCGGGCATCTCGGTGCGCACCAGCTCGTCGAGCGCGGCCGCCGTCCTGGCGGTGTCGGCGAACAGCGGCCGCACCCCGCGCAGCACCTCGGCCAGCGGCCCGTCCGGGCGCACCGGGGTGGACTCGGCCGCGCCGTTCACCTCCGGGGCGGGCGCCATGGGCAGACGCGCCCCGGCGGCCGCCGTGCCCACGCCGGAGCTCTCGGTCGGCTCCTCGGGGATGCGGTCGGTGCGCCGCAGCCGAAGCACCAGCGAGTCGGCCGGGCGCTCGTCGCCCACCGGCAGCGGGTCGCGCAGGTAGACCAGGATCGCGTCGGCGAACGTCGGCACCACCGAGCGGCACAGGCCCAGCACGATCTCGTCCAGGTCCAGGCCGCGGGCGATCCGGCGCGTCGCGGCGCCGAGGTAGCGCAGCCGCTCGGTGCCGGTCTCGTCCGCCGCCGGACGGGGGCGGGGGCCGCTCTCCGGGGCCGGCGCGGGCGCCGGTACGGCGGCCTCGTGCGCGCGCTCCGGCTCGCCGGGCGCCTCGGTGTCGGGCCGTACGCCGTGTTCGCCGTGGGTGTTTAACGCCGTCGTGTGGGGCCGGGCCTCCGATCGCGCGAAGCCGCCACGGGGATCGGGCAGCGCGACGGACGCCGTCACGGCGCCGCCGGCGCCCGGCTCGTGCGGGCGCGCGGCGGCGCTCGGCGCGCTTATCTCCTCGACCGCCCGCCGGGGGGCGCGGTGCTCCGTCACGCTAGGGGTTCCATCCGTATCCGTCCGTGCGCCGCAGGCGGCCCGCGTCCACCGGTTCAGGCATGCCGTCGGCAGTGCAGGAAGAGCTGCTCCTCGGGCGGCACCTCGGTGCTCGCGGGCGCGTAGGAGTACGACGTCTCCTCGACGACCTCGAATCCCGACTCCGTCACGACCTGCCGCAAATCATCCCGCAGATAACCGGATACCCGGATCGTCTTCCCGAGGAACGGGATGGCGAAATCGTCGACGTCCGCCTCGACCATCGACAGCGCGAACAGGCCGCCGGGCACGAGCAGTTCGCGGATCGCGGCCAGGGCGTACGGGATCTCGCGGCGCGGCAGCATCAGCAGCGAGAAGAAGGCGGCGGCGGCGTCGAAAAGCCCCAGGTCGGCCGGGCCGCCGGGGCGCAGGTCGGCGATGTCGTGGCGGTGGAAGACCGCCTCGGGCACATTGCGCCGGGCGTGCTCGACCATGCCGGCCGACAGGTCGATGCCGACCACCGTGAGCCCGGCGTCGGCGAGTTGACGGCCCGTGGGCAGGCCGGTTCCGCAGCCGATGTCGAGGACGCGCGCGCCGGGGGACAGGGCGGAGGCGAGCCACTTGCCGGCCTCGATCTGCCCCTCCTTGTGAGGGAACGCGACCTCGTAGCGGTCCCCTATGGCGTCGAACGCCTCGGCCTGCCCGCTGCGGTCGCGTAGTACGTCTTCGTAGCCGCCCGTTCCCACGAACTCCCCTGACTGGACGTCAACCTATGGCCAGCGTTTGCGTTTTGATCGGTGCTGCGAAGGACGATCCTACGTTTGAAGGGGAGGGGAACAGCAAGGGCCTTCGTCGATTTCTCCGGTGTTCCCCCCGGTGTGTCCCCCCAGTCTGTCCCCCGGCGTGTCCCCTGGTGCCCGAGCGCCGGGCTCACTCCGGGCGCCGGGGGAGGGGCGGCCGGTCCCACCCCTCGGGCAGCTCCGGCACCGGCCAGGACGG
>JBEHXI010000245.1:0-11045 GCA_048498775.1 Actinomycetota bacterium
CCCTTCGACGGCCCGCGGTCTCGGTGCACCGCCACCGGGTGCCGGCCGTGTCCTGGTGGACGGCGGCCAGGTCGTAGACCTGGTCCCACAGGCGGTACGGGTGGCCGGCCTCGGCGGCCGCCTCCTCCAGCAGTGCCGGGGCGTCGGGGCGGACCGGCCCTTACCGGCTCCGGCCCAGCGCACGGCCGTGCGGGTGACGGCCCCGGCCCAGTGGGCCACCACGGCCCGCCGCAGCAGGTGCCCCGGCCCCGTCGGCGGCCGCATGCCCCCACAGCAGGGCCCCGGCCCGGTCCTCAGCCGCCGGGAACGGTCCGCAGCGTCCCGCACAGCGCCGTCACCGGCCGGGCGTGGTCGTACGGGTCCACCCCCGGCGCCGGGGACGCGCTCTGCCCGGCCAGCAGCGGGCGGAAGTACCCGGAGGAGTCGGCGGCGCAGTCCAGCGGTCCGGCCTCGACCTGTGCCTGCACCAGCTCGACCTGATCCAGCCTCAGGTCGTCCCGCGAGAAGTCCATCCGCAGCTGCCGCCGCACGGTGAACACCGAGGACGTGCGGGGCGCGGACGCGGCGGCGGCCTGGACCGAGTAGACCAGGGTGTGGTCGGTGGTGACCTCCAGGGTGTCCACGTCCCGCTCGTCGAAGCCCATGGTGCCCTGCACCCGCACCTGCGGGTCGGACAGGGCGATCCTGGCCGGATCGAAGCGCACCAGCCAGCCGGTGAGCGCGTGCAGGCCGTCGTTGGCCGGGCGCGCCAGGCTCTGGTCGAACTGGTCCTGCTGGCCGGGGTTGAGCAGCTCGCGCACCCGGCGCACATCGCCGCCGGTCAGCGCGGCCGGGTCCAGCGAGGAGGCGACCAGGTAGTCCTTGGCGGCACTGAGCGCCTGCATCACCTGCTCCTCGGAGAAGTGCGCGGTGGCGCGGACCGCGGGCAGGGTGAAGCCCTCGGCGCCGATCCGGTAGTGCCCGGCGTCCTCGGCGGCGTACAGCCGGTCCGCGCCGCCGGCGGGAACGGTGCCGCCCGGGGCGAGCGGCAGCACGGTGGTGCGCAGCGGCTGGACCGGTCCCGCCTCGGCCGCCCGGTAGGGCCGGTGCACCCCCATGTACACGGCGGTGCCGAACGCGAACATGATCAGCAGGACCAGGACGAACGCCTGCCAGTGCCCGCCGCGCGTCCAGGCCCGCCGCGGGCGCACCGCGCTGACCACCCCGCTCAGCCGCTCCCGGGCGGAGAACTCCTGTATCCGGGCAGCGCGAACGAAGGACTCGTCGAACACCACGGAACGGTACTCGTCGTCACCGGCTCCGGGGGCGCCCTCGGGTGTCCCCTCTGGAGGGTCTCCTCGCCCGGTCATACCACAAGGGTAGGTCTGTCATGGGCAAGATAAACGCCCCGGTGCGGGTCGAGTTGGGGAAGTGCGGCCACGGCTGCCACTTCCGGCTCAGGGAACGGCCGAGGAGGTGACGCCGACCGGCGGATGCGGGGTGTCGACCCGCCCGGAGGAGGTCGGCGTGGGGGGCTGCCGGTTGCCGCCGCCCGCGCCGCGGTAGACGGCGGTGAAGGTCAGCGCGACCACGCCGATGCCCATCACCAGGGCGAGCACCCAGGCGACGGTGCGGTGCCAGCGGGTGCGGCCGCGGTAGCGGTAGGGGGACATGCCGGGCACATAGCGGGCCTCGCCGCGGCCGGTGCGCAGCTCGCCGGGCCGGTATCCGGGCGGCTCCCAGAGCTCCTCGGCGTAGCGGGCGTCCTCGTCGGCGTCGTCGTCCACCCCGCCGACCCGGGCGCGCGCCGCGTCGGCCTCCGCCCTGGCCTGGGCCGCCGCGAGCAGGCGTTCCTGCGCGGTCGGCTCGTGGACGGAGGCGGCACGTATGAAGGACTCGTCGAAAACCACGGAGGCGAACTCGTCGTCCGCACCGCCGTGGTCCTCACCGTCCGGGAACGGCGTGCCGCCCACATCCTCAGACACCCTCCCAGCGTAAGCCCGCGGGTGCCGCCTTGTGCAGGGAGCGGGCGAATTCGGCCGCCGGAGCGTGTGCCCCCGGCGGCCGGCGCGCGGTCAGCGGATGTGGCCGTCCCCGGTGACCACGTACTTCGTGGAGGTCAGCTCGGGCAGGCCCATCGGGCCGCGGGCGTGCAGCTTCTGCGTCGAGATGCCGATCTCGGCGCCGAAGCCGAACTGCCCGCCGTCGGTGAACCGGGTCGAGGCGTTGACCATGACCGCCGTGGAGTCCACCAGGGAGACGAAGCGGCGGGCGGCCGCCTGGTCGCGGGTGACGATGGCCTCGGTGTGGCCGGAGCTCCACCGCCGGATGTGGTCCACGGCCGCGTCCAGGTCCGGCACCACGGCCGCCGCGATGTCGTACGAGAGGTACTCGGTGCCCCAGTCCTCGTCGGTGGCGGCGGCGACCGGGACCCCCGCCTCCTTGCCGGCGCGCTGCCAGGCGTCGTCGCCGTGCACCGTCACCCCGGCCTCGGCCAGCGCGGCCAGCGCGGCGGGCAGGAAGGCGTCCGCGATCGAGGCGTGGACCAGCACGGTCTCGGCCGCGTTGCACACGCTGGGGCGGGAGGCCTTGGCGTTGACCAGGATCCTGGTGGCCATCTCCAGGTCGGCGTGCTCGTCGACGTAGACATGGCAGTTGCCCACGCCCGTCTCGATCACCGGAACGGTCGACTCCTCGACGACCGTCCTGATCAGGGCGGCTCCGCCGCGCGGGATCAGCACGTCCACCAGGCCGCGGGCGCGCATCAGCTCCTTGACCGACTCGCGGCTCTCCCCCGGAACGAGCTGGACGGCGTCGGCGGGCAGCCCGGCGGAGGCCACCGCGTCCCGCAGGACGGCGACCAGCGCGGTGTTCGAGGCGTACGCGGAGGAGGAGCCGCGCAGCAGTACGGCGTTGCCGGACTTCAGGCAGAGGGCCGCCGCGTCCACGGTGACGTTCGGCCGGGCCTCGTAGACGATCCCGACGACCCCGAGCGGGACGCGGACCTGCCGCAGCTCCAGGCCATTGGGCAGGGTGGAGCCGCGGACCACCTCGCCGACCGGGTCGGGCAGCCCGACCACCTGGCGGACGTCGGCGGCGATGGCCGCGATCCGCTCGGCGGTGAGGGTGAGGCGGTCGATGATCGACTCGCTGGTGCCGGCGGCCCGGGCCTTGGCGATGTCCTCGGCGTTCGCCTCGATGATCTCCTGGCTGCGGGCCTCGAGGGCGTCGGCCACGGCGAGCAGCGCGCCGTCCCGCGCGGTCCGCGGCAGCGGCGCGAGGACGGCGGCGGCCGCCTTGGCGCGGCGGGCGGTGTCGATGACGGGGGACGATGCGCTGCTGGTCATACCGGAAGGGTACTGAGCCCGCGGCCCAGGTCCACCGCGTATCCCGGATAGTGGACCGCGCGGCGCCACCGCACCTCAGAACGGATGCACCCCTACGGGTGACGCGGGCGGCGGTCCCTGGCCTTCGGCCATCCGCTGGTGGTACGTCGCGCGGTCGATCACCTCAAGGCCGACGATCTCCCAGGGCGGCAGGTTCGCGGTGGACCGGTGCTCGCCCCACAGGCGCAGCGCCATCGCCGCCGCGTCGTGGAGGTCGCGGGCCTGCTCCCAGTACCGGATCTCGGCGTGGTCGCCCGCGTACCGGCTGGTGAGCAGGAAGGGGTGGTCGTGGGCGAGCTGCTCCAGCGCCCTTCTGACGTCGGCCCGCGGTGCCTCGGGACCCGAAACGCTGAGCGTGACATGCCACAGCCGCGAGGCACCGCGCTCCTCGGGCTGCCGCGCCTGCCCGGCCGTGGGCCCCGCCGGCTCGCGTATCTCCTCGGTGCCGGCCGGCGTGCGGTCCACCACCCCGAGGGGCGGCGCTCCCGGGCGCGCTCGTCTCACCGGTGGCCTCCTGTGAGTGGTGCGGCGGCTGCGGACATCCACTCCCTGAATGTCCCGTCTCACAGTTGAGCAGCCCGGGGGCGGCCGCGGGGCGGTTTTCCGGAAGATCCCAGGTGAGCGGGGAGGCTCAGAGCAGCACCAGGTCGTCGCGGTGCACGACCTCGCGCTCGTAGGCGGGGCCCAGTTCGGCGGCCAGTTCGCGGGTGGAGCGGCCCAGCAGCCGCGGCAGCTCCTCGGCGTCGAAGTTGACCAGGCCGCGCGCGACCGCCCGCCCCTCGGGGTCCACCAGGTCCACCGGGTCCCCCGCCGAGAAGTGCCCCTCGACGGCGGTCAGGCCGGCCGGCAGCAGCGAGGTGCGGCGCTTGACGACCGCCTCCACCGCACCGTCGTCCAGCCGCAGGGCGCCGCGCGGCGCGGAGGCGTGGGCGAGCCACAGCAGCCGGGGCGCGGAGCGCCTGCCGGTGGGGTGGAAGTACGTGCCGGTGCGGCGCCCGGCCAGCGCGTCGGCGGCGTACACGGCCGAGGTCAGCACCACCGGGATGCCCGCCTCGGCGGCGATCCTGGCCGCCTCGACCTTGGTGACCATGCCGCCGGTGCCCACACCGGCCCGGCCCGCGCTGCCGATCGAGACGCCCTCCAGGTCGGCCGGGCCGCGGACCTCGTCGATCAGCGCCGTGCCCGGGGTGCGCGGGTCGCCGTCGTAGAGCCCGTCCACGTCGGAGAGCAGCACCAGCAGGTCGGCGCGGACCAGGTGGGCGACCAGGGCCGCGAGGCGGTCGTTGTCGCCGAAGCGGATCTCGTCGGTGGCCACCGTGTCGTTCTCGTTGACGACCGGCAGCGCGCCCATCTCCAGCAGCTTGTCCAGCGTGCGGTAGGCGTTGCGGTAGTGGGCGCGGCGGCTGACGTCGTCCGAGGTCAGCAGCACCTGGCCGACCCGTACGCCGTGGCGGGCGAAGGAGGCGGTGTAGCGGGCCACCAGCAGGCCCTGGCCCACGCTGGCCGCCGCCTGCTGCCGGGCCAGGTCGCGGGGGCGCCGGGCCAGCCCCAGCGGCGCGAGGCCGGCGGCGATGGCGCCGGAGGAGACCAGGACGATGTCCTTGCCGCCGCCGTCCCGGATCTTGGCGATGACGTCGACCAGGGCGTCGACGCGGTCGGCGTCCAGCCCGCCCACGGCGGTGGTCAGCGAGGAGGAGCCGATCTTGACGACGACTCTGCGGGCGGCCGCCACCTCGCGCCGTGCCGCCGCCTCGCCGTCGGGTGTCTGTGCTGCCCCTGTCACGCTGTGCCCCACATGTCCTTCGGTCAGGCGCCCTGGCCGCCCATGACCGTCCCTTGCGAATGTACGCCTCGCGGCGCGGCGGCCGCCGCCGTGTTTCGCCAGGCGGACGGCGGCTGAGAAACCCTCAGAGGAACCGGGAGGCGTCGAACTCGGCCTCCGCCTCATCGCGTTGGGCCTCGCGGTCCCGGCGGCGCTGCGCGGCCGGGCGCGGTGCCTCGAACCGGTGATCCTCACCACGGCGGCCCAGCATCTCCGCGCCGGCCATCATGGTCGGCTCCCAGTCGAAGACGACGGCGTCGTCCCCGTCGCCGATGACCACCTCGTCACCCGCGCGGGCGCCCGCCTTCATCAACTCCTCCTCGACGCCGAGGCGGTTGAGGCGGTCGGCGAGGTAGCCCACGGCCTCGTCGTTGGCGAAGTCGGTCTGGCGCACCCAGCGTTCCGGCTTCTCGCCGCGCACCCGGTAGAAGCCGTCCTCGGCGACGACGGTGAACCCGGCGTCGTCCACGGCCTTGGGCCGGATGACGATGCGGGTGGCCTCCTCGACCGGGCGGGCCGCCCGCGCCTCCGCGACGATCTTCGCCAGTGCGAAGGACAGCTCCTTCAGGCCCTGCCGGGAGACGGCGGAGACCTCGAAGACCTGGAAGCCGCGGTCGAGCAGGTCGGCGCGGACCAGGTCGGCGAGCGCCTGGCCGTCCGGGATGTCGATCTTGTTCAGGACGGCGACGCGCGGCCGGTCCTCCAGACCGCCGTACTCGGCCAGCTCCGCCTCGATGGTGTCCAGGTCGGTCAGCGGGTCGCGGTCGGACTCCAGGGTCGCGGTGTCCAGCACGTGCACCAGCACCGAGCAGCGCTCGACGTGCCGCAGGAACTCCAGGCCCAGGCCCCGGCCCTGGCTGGCGCCCGGGATGAGACCCGGCACGTCGGCGATGGTGTAGACGGTCGAGCCCGCGGTGACCACGCCGAGGTTCGGGACGAGCGTGGTGAACGGGTAGTCCGCGATCTTCGGCTTGGCGGCGGAGAGCACCGAGATCAGCGAGGACTTGCCCGCGCTCGGGTAGCCGACCAGCGCCACGTCGGCGACCGTCTTCAGCTCCAGCACGATGTCCCGCGCCCGGCCGGGCTCGCCGAGCAGCGCGAAGCCGGGGGCCTTGCGGCGCGCCGAGGCCAGCGCGGCGTTGCCGAGGCCGCCGCGGCCGCCCTGGGCGGCGACGAAGGTGGTGCCGCGGCCGACGAGGTCGGCGAGCACCCGGCCGTCGCGGTCCTGGACGACGGTGCCGTCCGGGACGGGCAGCACCAGGTCGCGGCCGTCGGCGCCGGAGCGGTGGCCGCCCTCGCCGGGCTTGCCGTTGGTGGCCTTGCGGTGCGGCGAGTGGTGGTAGTCGATCAGGGTGGTGACGTCCGGGTCGACGACCAGGATCACGTCACCGCCGCGGCCGCCGTTGCCGCCGTCGGGACCGCCGAGCGGCTTGAACTTCTCCCGGTGCACGGAGGCACAGCCGTGGCCTCCGTTACCCGCGGCGACATGCAGCTCGACGCGGTCCACGAAGGTGGTCATGGGCGGTTCCTCCAGGTACGTACGGGACAGTCATGGTGTGTAACGCATCGAGGGCGGACCCGCTTCCCGTACGGCCATCCGTACCGGAAGCGGCGTCCGCCCTCGGGTGCGAGCTGTGCTCTCGTCTCGCGGGGACGCTGATTACTCAGCGGCCGCCGGGACGATGTTGACCACGCGGCGACCACGGCTGGTGCCGAACTCGACCGCACCGGCGGCGAGGGCGAACAGCGTGTCGTCGCCACCACGGCCGACGTTGGCGCCCGGGTGGAAGTGGGTGCCGCGCTGGCGGACGATGATCTCGCCGGCCTTCACGGCCTGGCCGCCGAAGCGCTTGACGCCGAGCCGCTGGGCGTTGGAGTCACGACCGTTGCGGGTGGACGATGCGCCCTTCTTGTGTGCCATCTCTCCTCAGTCCCTTACTTCGCAGCCGCGGGAATGCCGGTGATCTTGATCGCGGTGTACTGCTGGCGGTGGCCCTGGCGCCGCCGGTAACCGGTCTTGTTCTTGTACCGCAGGATGTCGATCTTGGCACCCTTGTGGTGGTCCACGACCTCGGCCTGGACCTTCACACCCGCCAGCACCCACGGGTCGCTGGTCACGGAGTCGCCGTCGACGACGAGCAGGGTCGAGAGCTCGACCGTGTCGCCCACCTTGCTCGTGGGGATCTTGTCAACCTCAACGATGTCGCCAACAGCCACCTTGTGCTGGCGCCCACCGCTGCGCACGATTGCGTACACGCGGATCTCACTCTCTCGCTCGGAAACGGCACTCCTGATGCCAGCCACCTCCGCTGGCGTGGGCCAAGGATGAGGGGCCTCTCCCGGAGAGGGAGGAAGGTGCTCAGGAGCGGGCGCTAGAACGCCGAAGGTCAAGGCTACGGACCGCTCCCGGCCCGGTCAAATCGGGCCGGGAGCGGTCCGGCGGGTCATTCCTCGCCGGTGGAGGCGGTCACCGAGGACGGCGGCGTCTGCGGAGCCGCGGCGGTCTTCTTGGCCGCGGTCTTCTTCGCCGTCGTCTTCTTCGCGGCCGTCTTCTTGGCCGCCGCCTTCTTCGCGGGGGTCTTCTTCGCCGCCGGCGTCTTCTTGGCCGCGGTCTTGCGGGCGGCCCGCTTGCGCGGAGCCGTCTCGCCCTCGGCGGCCTCCTCGGCACCCTCGGCGGCGGCCTGGGCAGCCGCGGCCTCCGGCTCGCCGGCCTCGCCGGCCGGGAGCACCACGACGGCCGTCTCGGTGGACGCCGCGGGCGGCGGGCCCGCCGGGGCGGTCGCCTTCCGGCTCGCCCGGCGGCGCGGACGCGCCGGAGCGGCCTCCTCGCCGGCCTCGGCGGCTGCCGTGGCCTCAGCCTCGGCGCCCGCCTCGGCACCGAGCAGCACCGGGCCCTTGGCGGGCTCGGCGGCGGGCTCGGCCACCGGCTCCGATGCGGCCTCAGCGGCCGGCACGACGATCTCCGCGGCGGCCGGCTCCTCGGCCGTCCGCGGGGCGCCCGCCGGAGCGGTCGCCTTGCGGCTCGCCCGGCGCCGGGTGCGCACCACCGGCTCGGCGGGCACCACCTCGGGCTGCGGGGCCGGCTCGGCCTCCGCCGCGGCCTTGGTCTCGGCGGGCGGCGCGGTCGGCTCGGCCGGGATCTCCGGGGCGCTGACCGGCCGGGTGGCCCGGCGGCGGGTACGGCCGCGCGCGGCCCTGGCTGCCGCCTCGGCCTCCGCGGGGCTGCCGAACCACTCCTCCTCCGGCTCCGGCTCCGGCTCCCGCTCCGCCACGGCGGCGACAACGGCCTCCTCGGGCTCCGCGGCCTCCGCGGGCCCCTCGCCGTCCGGCAACCCGGCCGCCGGCAGGGCCTCCGGCTCCGCCGCTCCGCCGCGTCCGCCGCGCTTCTTGCGCTTGCCGCCACCGCCCTGCACCGCGGGCTGGTCCATGTGGACGATCACGCCGCGGCCGTTGCAGTGGACACAGGTCTCGGAGAACGACTCCAGCAGGCCCTGGCCGACCCGCTTGCGGGTCATCTGCACCAGGCCCAGCGAGGTGACCTCGGCCACCTGGTGCTTGGTGCGGTCCCGGCCCAGGCACTCCAGCAGGCGCCGCAGCACCAGGTCCCGGTTGGACTCCAGCACCATGTCGATGAAGTCGATCACGATGATGCCGCCGAGGTCGCGCAGCCGCAGCTGGCGCACGATCTCCTCGGCCGCCTCCAGGTTGTTCCTGGTGACCGTCTCCTCCAGGTTGCCGCCCTGGCCGGTGAACTTGCCGGTGTTGACGTCGATGACGACCATCGCCTCGGTCCGGTCGATCACCAGCGAGCCGCCGGACGGCAGCCAGACCTTGCGGTCCAGCGCCTTCAGCAGCTGCTCGTCGATCCGGTAGGTGGCGAAGACGTCGACGTCGGAGGTCCACTTCTGGAGCCGTCCGCTGAGGTCGGGGGCCACCTGCTCGACGTAGCCGTGGATGGTCTCCCAGGCGGTGTCGCCGCTGATGATGACCTTGGAGAAGTCCTCGTTGAAGATGTCGCGCACGACCCGGACGGTCATGTCCGGCTCGCCGTACAGCAGCGTCGGGGCGTTGCCGTTCTTCGCCTTCTTCTGGATCTCCTCCCACTGCGCCTGGAGGCGCTCGACGTCGCGGGCGAGTTCCTCCTCGCTGGCGCCCTCGGCGGCGGTGCGCACGATGACACCGGCGTCCTCGGGGACGATCTTCTTGAGGATCTGCTTCAGCCGCGCCCGCTCGGTGTCCGGGAGCTTGCGGCTGATGCCGGTCATCGACCCCTCGGGGACGTAGACCAGGTAACGGCCGGGCAGCGAGACCTGGCTGGTCAGGCGGGCGCCCTTGTGGCCGATCGGGTCCTTGGTGACCTGCACCAGCACCGACTGGCCGGACTTCAGCGCGCTCTCGATGCGGCGCGGGCCGTGGCCCATGCCGAGCGCCTCGAAGTTGACCTCGCCCGCGTACAGGACGGCGTTGCGGCCCTTGCCGATGTCGACGAAGGCGGCCTCCATCGACGGCAGGACGTTCTGGACCTTGCCCAGGTAGACGTTGCCGACGTACGAGGTGGCCTGCTCCTTGTTGACGAAGTGCTCGACGAGCACGCCGTCCTCCAGGACGCCGATCTGCGTGCGGTCGCCGTTCTCACGGACGACCATCACCCGCTCGACGGCCTCGCGGCGGGCCAGGAACTCCGCCTCGGTGATGATCGGCACCCGGCGGCGGCCCTGCTCGCGGCCCTCCCGGCGGCGCTGCTTCTTCGCCTCCAGACGGGTCGAGCCCTTGATCGACTGGACCTCGTCGGACGGCTCCGCCTTGGCGCGCGGCTCGCGGATCTTGACGACGGTGCGCTCCGCCTCCTCACCGCCCGCCTCCTCGGCGCCGGGCTCACCCGCGCGGCGGCGGCGACGGCGGCGACGGCGGCTGCTGGTCGAGGCGGCGCGGGCGGCCTCACCGGCCTCGCCCTCGGCCTCCTCGCCCTCCTCGAGCTCCTCCGTCTCGGGCTCCTCGCCCTCCTCGGGCTCCTCCTCGCCCTCGGCGGCCTCCGCCTCGGACGGCTCGCCCTCACCGCGGCGGCGACGGCGGCCACCGCGACGACGGCGACGGGAGGGGCGCTCCTCGAACTCCTCCTCGCCCTCGGCGGCCTCGGCGGCCTCGGCGCCCTCGGGCTCCTCCTCGGCGGCCTCCGGGGCCTGCGGGGCCTCCGGCGCCTGCGGGGCGGCCTGCGTCTCGACGTCCGCGCGACGGCGGCGGCGACGGCGGGCACCCTCCGGCTCCTCCTCGACCTCCGGGGCGGCGGGCGCCGGCTCCGGCGCGACGAACACCGGTGCCTGGAAGACGGCGGTCGGCGGGCGCACGGCGCGGCGGCGGCCCCGGGGCGCGGGCTCCTCGGCGGCTTCCTCCGCCGGCTCCGGTTCGGCCTGCGCGGCGGGCTGCTCCACGGCGGGAGCGGCGGCCTGCGGGGCCTCCTCGCCGCCGTGGGCGAAGCGCGGCGGGCCGGCGGGCGCGGTGGCCTTGCGGCTGCGGCGGCGGGCGGGAGCCGGCTCCGGCTCGGCCTGCTCGGCGGCGGGCTGCTCCACGGCGGGGGCGGCGGTCTCGGCGGCCTCTGCCGGGGCCTCGGCGGGCTCCTTGGGCGCCAGCGCCCCGGGCTTCAGGCGGCGGGAACCGCCGTCGTCGGCGGGCTCCGCGGCGGCGCGCTTGCGGGTGCGGCGGGCGGCCTTCGGCGCCTCGGCCTGCGCGGCCTCGGCTGCCTCGGTGGGCTCGGCGGTCTCGGCCGCCGGGGCCTGCGCCGCGGCCTTGCGGGTGGTGCGGCGCCGCTTGGCGGGAGCCGGCTCGGCCTCCGCGGCGGCCTGCGGCTCCTGCTCGGGCTT
>JBEHXI010000246.1:0-10954 GCA_048498775.1 Actinomycetota bacterium
GCCACCGCGGCGGCTACCGTGCCGGCCAACAGCGCGCGGGTTCTGGCGCGTAAGGACATGAAGGTTGCCTTTCGTGGAGAGGAGAGGTGATCCGGCTGGCGCCCTGTTGCCCGCGCTGGCCGGTGCCCGGTCGGAAGCTGGGCAGGGCTTTCCCTGGCATGGTCAGGCGGGCAGGTGCCAGAGCTGCCAGGCTTGGTGTTGCGGTCCCAGATCTGCAAGCGGGTGCCGTTGGCCGTGTTACCGCCGGGCGCGTCGAGGTACCGGCCGAACTGGGGGCTCTTCGTGGGTGATCTGGAATAGCCGCGCGCTGTCGTTCGGGCCGGGGCGGCCGCCCCACCAGGACCAGCCCATGCTGAACGGGTTCATGCGCATCGCCCTGCCCACGCGACCGACCCGCGTGTCGCCGGTGCACGCGGTCCACGCGTCCGCCGACGGTGTGTCCGAGGGCTGCAAGGGGTGGGCGCATCGGCCGGTCCTCGACGGCGTCATGGTGCGGGGCGATGTGGAAGTGGGCGTGCGGGAGGGCGTTGCCGGGCAGCCGGCGGCTACTCTTTCCGCACCGCGAGGTCGCGGCCTGATTTACGGGACGGGGCATCGGCACGCGGGGGTGGCGCCTATCTCAGCCCCTCGATCTGGGCCGGGCGCGGCCGGTTACCCAGGTCTTACGGGTTCGTGGCGTGAGCGCGTAGTCTTCCGGTTGCCCGGGACAGGGCCGGCCGGTGTGCAGACTGGCGACCCAGCCGATGATGAATCCGGTCGGGATGGTGATGATGCCGGGGGCTGCGAGAGGAAACCAGTCGAAGGCGCGGTGGGGAAAGACCGCCGCAGGGGTACCGGAGATCTGTGGGGAGAAGGCGGTCAGCAACAAGGTGAGGACGATCGTTGCGTAGATGGTCCAGGACGCGGCGGCAGAGGTGAAGCGCTTCCAGAACAGGCCGTAGGTGAGGGTGGGGGTCAGGGCGGAGGCGGCGGTGGTGAGGGCGACCACGGAGAGTACCTGGAGGTTCCAGCCGCCGGCGATGCTGGCGATCACGATGGCGAGTACGCCGATCGTGGCCGTCGCCCAGCGGGCGGCGCGCAGCTCGTTGTGGTCGGTGGTCTCGCCGTGGCGCAGAGCATGGGTGATCAGGTCGTGGGCGGCGCTGGTGGCGGCGGCGAGGGTGAGTCCGGCCACGGTGGCCAGAGCGGTGATGAAGATGGCGCACGCCAGGGCGGTGAGCAGTAGCCCGTTTCTGTCGAGGTGATGGGTGAGCAGCAGGATGCCGCCGACGCCGGTGGGGTCGGCGGCCAGGACTTCCCGGTTGCCGACGAGGGCGGGTATCCCCAGGCCGATGATGGCGGCCATGGCGCAGAAGACGGCGGTCAGAACGCTGGCCCAGCGCATGGCGGTCCGGGCGGAGGCGGGGGTGGGGGCGGCGTACAGGCGCATGGTGACGTGCGGGAGTCCGGCCGCGCCCACGATGACGGTGAGCTGGAGGCCCATCAGGCTCCACATGCCGGTGAAGGTGTGACCGTACTGGTTGCCGGTGTGAAGGTAGCCGGAGCCCAGCCCGCTGCCGCCGGCGGCGGCGTGCAGCAACTGGGGGAGGCTGCCGTGGAAGCGTGAGATGAGCAACGCGCACATCACGCCGGTGGTGGTGAACAGGATCGCAGCCTTGATGATTTGGACCAGGCCGGTGCCGCGCATGCCGCCCGCGCCGGCGTAGAAGACCATCAGGATGCCGATGCCGGTGATGCAGGCAGTGGTGGCGGTGGTGTTGTGGCCTAAGTCCAGCAGGAAGGTCATCACCCTTGCGGCGCTGTCCAGTTGCAGGGCCAGGTAGGGCAGGCACACTGCCAGGGTGGCCATGGCGATGCCCGCCCGTACGGAGCGCTGGGGTAGGCGGACGGCGAGGGCGTCCCCGACGGTGTACTGGCCCGCTTGGCGCAAGGGCTCGGCGAAAACCATCGTCAGCACGGTGATGGAGACCGTTTCGCTGGCAGTGAGCAGCAGTCCGTCCGCTCCGGTGAGGGCGATGATGCCCGTGGTCGTCAGCACCGTGAGGGTGGAGATGTAGACCCCGGCGATGGCGAGGCCGTTCTGTCGGTCGGTGAGGGCTTGGTTGCCAGTGTAGAACTCGGCTGCCTCGTCGCGTTCGGGGCCTGTGATCACGCACAGAGACAGGCACACTGTCACGAAGACGATGAAGATGACGGTGGTGAGGGCACTACTGCCGAACGAGGACATCTGATCGCGGCTTTCCGTACGGCGGTGAGGAGGGGTGAGTGTGGCGAGTGGTTGCCGCTGATCTGGTGCAGGTAGTTGATCAGGCGTCGGGAGTCGAGGCGCCGGTCGCGGACGCCGGGGAGGTGGAGGTGGCCAGCCACGCGCCACCGGCCAGCGCGATCGCGGCCAACAAGGCGGCGGCCCCTGCGGACGACCCGGCTTGATGCCGCGCGGCAGCAACGGCTCAAGCCGGGCCCACTGGCCATCCGTCAGATCCCCACGTCCCACGACAGGTGATCAACAACGAGCAAGATCCACTTGCGCAACAGACCCTAGGCCTCAGCGTGCTCGAGCGCGGCCAGCTCGCTGTGGACCCGTTCCTGGTGGGTGCGCTCGTCATCGCGGGCCTTGCGTGGGCTCCATCTCCCGGCCATGACGAAGACGAAGGGCAGGAAGAGGACCTGGCCGGCCAGGCAGATCCACCACCAGGTCTGCCACTGGCGTGGGCTGTCCTGGGCAGCCTTGCGTACCTCGGCGCCGTGCGTGTGGAGGTAGGCCAGGTCAGCCGTTGGAATGGCGGCCTTCGCCGACTTCAGCACCGAGGCGTATGTGTTGACGGACTGGAGGTCGGAGTGGACGGCGGGGTCCGCCAGGCTCTGCAGCAGTTCGCTCGCCTGCTGCTGGCTGACGTGCAGCTTGCCGGTGATGGCGGCCACCGCCGCGGCGCTGGCCGCTGGGTCGTTCGGGGTGGTCCGCAGTGTGGCCAGCGTTGATGGTGGTACCGCCTGGGCCGCCGCGAGTTGGGGCGCTCGGTGGGTGACGGCGGCGGAGACGGCTTGGGCCTGTGCCGGCGTCGCTCCTTGCTCGGCGGCCACCTCGCCCAGGGCCTTGGCCAGGGCCTGGAGGTTGCCGGGGTCGACGGACAGGGCCTTGCCGGTGGCAGGGTCGAGGGACTGCAGGACGCCCAGCGGCTGGTGGTACTTCGCCGCCAGTTCCTGCACCCGGGCGCCGTGGTCGGCCAGGGTCGAGGTGGCCGGGACGACCAGGGGCAGGATCGCCAGTGAGGCGGTGATCACCATCCGGATGATCCAACCCCATACGGCCAGACCGGTCGCGGTGGCGGCGGGGTTGTGGCGCTCCACGGTCTCGGTGAAGCTCGCCATCCACGCGACGTAGGCCGTGGCGGCGCCCGAGGCACCCAGGATGAAGTACACGGCGAGGGTGTAGTAGCTGCGATGGTGCGTCGCGGAAAGCGCGAACATCGCCGTGCCGGTCACGCTGATCGCCGTGCCGATGATCATGAACGGTTTGCGGACACGGAACCGGTCGGACAGTGCGCCGGCCACGACCAGCGTGACGGCTTCCGTGATCCAGTACCAGTTGGCAAGGGAGTTCGCCCGGGCCGGCGAGTAGCCGTACACGGTCGCGAAGTACACCACCGCGAAGCCGACGAGGATGTAGTACAGGAGCAGGAAGACGCTGATCGCGAAGGCCGAGCCGATGACGTCCATGCGCAGCATCTGCCGCCAGTGGCCCTCGACCGCCTGCTCCGGGTCGATGCCTGCCGCTCGCGCCTCGATCAGCGCCCGGTCACGCACGCTGACCATGAGCTGGTCGCGCAGGGCAGGAGAGAGCTCACGCAGCCCGAGGAACGCGACCAACCACACGCCGGCTCCGATGGCGCCGCACAGGTGGAACTGGAAGCGCCAGTCCGGGTGGCCGGCCAGCGTGTGGCTGGACACCTCGGTCACCACGAGGCTGCCCAGCACCGGGCCCAACGCCCAGAAGCCCATCGCTGAGGCACGGCCGATCTGTGGGGAGAAGTCGCGGATCAGCGCGGGTGTGGCCACCAGGACGACCCCTTCGACAAGGCTGAGCCCGGCGAAGAGCGTGAGGTACAGCGTCCCGTTCGCCGCGTGCGGGAGCCCAAGACCGACGATCACAGCGGTGAGCAGCAGGCCGACAACCACGAGGTTGGCACGGCCCCAACGATCGGCCATTCCGGCGGACAGCGCGGCGAAGGCTCCGACCAGGTTGCCGACGACCGAGACGAACACGAAGGAGGTGAACGACAGGTGCAGGTCCGACATGATCTGCGGCGCCACCGCGCCCTGGATGTAGAGCTCGTAGTACAGCATTACCGTTGCCAGGACGGTGATGGCGAGGTAGCGGTACCGGCCTGGGTTCGCGGGGTAGTGCGCAAGCCGACGGTCCCACAATCGGCGCACGCCGTGCGGGGTGACGGAGGCTTGTGGTGGCAGGGGTGTCCTCGTGGTCATGGGGGTGTTTCCTTCTGTGGCGCGCCGCCAAGCGGCGCCAAGGAGGGCCGCGGGCCAGGAGTTGCGCAGACAGGGCCTGTCGCCCGCGGGTAGGGGAGGGGGTTGCGGCGCTCGCGGCGAAGCGCCCAGCCCTGTTGCAGGTCACGCGGACAGCGACGACCTGCCATCACCGAGTCCGTGGCTACGGGGGTGGCGTGCCCAGACAGGTGGCGGTTTGACAGCGTGGACATGAGACGGTTCCGATACGGATCGCCCTTCTGCGGCTGTAGCCAGGGCGGTCCTCTGCCTGAAGGTGAAGTGGCCGGCGGACCCGGTGGGCTTCGTGCACCGGCGGATCGGACGAGGTAGGCGCCGCCGCCGGATCCTTGGTGGGCGGGCAGGATCTCGGCTGGGTTCGCCGCGGTGCAGCGCGGTGCGATCGGTTACGGCTCCGGCAGTCTCTCCCACGGATACGCGTTGGTCGGCGCTCCGAACGCCATGTATCCGCCGTCCACTGCCAGGGTGACGCCATTGATGTACGCCGACCGGTCCGATGCCAAGAACAGCACCGCCTCGGCGACGTGCTCGGGCTTGCCGATCAGGCCCGACGGTATGCGTCTGCGGATGCGATCGACATCGAGGTGGCCTTTCGAGGCCGGGGAATCGGGCGATTGGGTGTCGATGTAGCCAGGAGCAACGGCATTGACGCGCAGTCCGTAGGGAGCCCACTCGCAGGCCAACACGCGCGTCATCATGCTGACGCCCGCCTTCGCCGCGCTGTAGCCGGTGCGGACGGGCAGCCCGAGTACGCCGCCGATCGAGCTGGTGTTGATCACCACCCCGCACCGCGCCTCGATCATGCGGGCGGCAGCGAACTTGGAGACGAGATAGGTACCGGTCAGGTGCACGTCGATCAACCGCTGCCAGTACGCCGTCGTCTGCTCGACTGTGGGAATGAACTCCTCGAAGACGCCTGCATTGTTGACCACGACGTCAAGCCGGCCGAATCGGTCGTAGACGCGCTCTATGGCGGCACTGACGTCCGACTCGCAGGAGACATCGCCTGCCATTCCGAGATGTGACGCGCCAGTTGTGACCTGGAGGCTCTCCGCCGCTTTGGTGGCCGCGTCCAGCGAGAGGTCATTGACAACGACATTCGCCCCGTTGCGCGCAAGAATGCTCGCACTCGCATAACCAAGGCCCCGAGCGGCACCGGTCACCAGGGCTACCCGACCTGAAAATTCCAAAGTCGACCTCGTCGTATCGTAGGTTCGTTCCGGCGTTTGGGAAAGACTGGTCGGCCGACCCGAGAACGCCAACGGAACATCGGTCCTGTCCGCGAAGTTTTGTGCACGCAGCACAGCGGTGCCGAGTCAGCGGCGGCTTCGACTTCGTCTGGTGGCAGACCATCCGGTCACGAATGACGCAGGTACCGAGATCAGCCCGGGCATCTGCAGGGGGAGCCGGTGGAAGTCGACATCGGGAAAGAGCGCGTACGGCGTCCCGGCTGAAGGCCGACCGACGGGGACAGTCCGCCATAGGCGGTCCACAGCAGTCCGGCAGCCTGTGACATGCGGCCGCGTTGTACCGCGCATGCAGCCACGTCGTGGGCCAGTGCGGCCGCCGCCGCGAGGGTGACGCCGGCGACGACTGCCGGCACGGTGACGGACACGGCGCAGGTGACGGCGGTGAACAGCACGCCGCCGGATGCCGTACCTGCACCGTCGTGCAGGGCACCGGCGAGCTGCATCAGGGCGGCTTGGCCGTTGGGGTTGGCCGCCGAGATCAGCCGACGGCCGACCAGCGCGTCAGGGGAAGCACAGGGAGCCCGGTGGTGCCCTGACGTTGTTGTGCGGCCAGCACAGCGGAGCTGCGGACGGTTTATGCCGCTGATCGTGATGTGTACGGTGTCAGTACACGGTCCTCACGGCCCGGCCTCTCCCCGGTCGTACGCTGGCGGCCGCCTTGTTGCTACAGAGAGTGACGGAGATGACTGAGCAGACGATCCACGCGCGGGACCCCGTCAAGAGGCGGCCACGTGGCCTCAGGACGCGAGCCGCGCTGGTTGCTGCTGCGCGGCAGGTCTTCGAGAGCGCGGGATTCCCGGGCGCGCGGATCGTCGATATCGCGGCTGCCGCGGGTGTGTCCACCGGCAGTTTCTATACCTACTTCGCCACGAAGGAGGATGCGCTCGAGGCGGTCTACGCGACGCTGTCCGACGAGCTGCTCTACCCCGACGCGCGGGCGCAGGTCGGAGACGACCCGGTCACACTGATCGAGGCGGCGAACCGCGCCTATTTGACGGCCTACCGGGACAACGCCCGGATCATCGGGATCTTCGAACACGTCTCCATGGACAATCCGAGGCTGCACGAGGCCCGCAAGGCGCAGGGAGCTGTCTTCGTGGAGCGAAACGGGCGTGCCATCCGATCGCTCCAGGCGGCGGGCCTGGTCGATCCCCAGCTCGATCCCGACGTGTCGGCTCTGGCGCTCGGGGGGATGGTCAGCCGCATGGCCTGGTGGGCTTTCGTCGCTGACTACGCCGTCGATTTCGACCACCTGGTCGACACTGTGACGCGCCTGTGGGTCAATGCGCTCGGCATCCAGCGTGCCGACGGAGCATCCGACGACCGGACCCCCACGGGGTAGGCACCTACCGGGTGGCGGTCGGCGCTCACCCGGCCTGCTGCGCTGTGCAGCCTTCGACGAGGCGTGCCCCGTGCTCATTGTGGATGGCCAGCGCCAAGATCCCGAGCGTCCAGGCCACCTTGTCCTGCGTGGTGTCGACTCCCCGTCCGCTGAGAAGCCGGATCCGCCGCAGGCGGTACATCACGGTGTTGCGGTGGCAGAAGAGCCGCTTGCTCGCTTCACTGGGTGACCCGTCGGCGTCGACAAGAGCCATCACCGTCCGCAGGAGGTCGCGCCCATCGGCCGACGGAAGAGCCAGCAGAGCTCCGACGCTCCGGTTCACGAGCAACGGGGCGACCTCGGGTGCCGCCGCGACCAGCACGGCGGGCAGTCGGTCCTCGGCGCGTGCCACGGCCGGGTGACTGGCCGGCAGGCTCCTCGCGGTCCACGTGGCGATCGACAAGGCATCTCGCACCTTGCCGAACCGCATCGGTGGTGCGAGTCCCACTCGGCCGTGCGCATGCTCGCCCACTGCGGCCGCCACTTCGTCGGCTGCCGCCGCCTCGGCAGCGACGACTCCCAGCACCGTGTCGCCGGCGTCCTGCCAGACTGACGGAAATCCGGCGTCACGGAGTCTCTCCTCGATGCGGTGCGCATCGCCGGCCGCGTGCTCGCCCAGTATCGCCACCGCGATGACGGAACCGGCTGGGGCGGTGATGCGCACGGTGTCCAGGAAGAGGTCGCGAAGATCCAACTCGGGCATCGCGGTCGCGGCAAGCTCGCTCGGATCGGCGAGCCGCCGCCGGTAGCCGTACCGGAGAGCCTCCATGTGGTCCGACACGCAACGCCAGTAGCGCCCGGCTTCCATGGCGAGCTTGTGCGAGGTGGCTCGGGGACCGGCTCCGCGAGCTCGGACGAGCTCAACCCACAATCGCTCAGCGCACGCTTGGGCCGCCGCACACAGGTGCGGCAGAGCCACTTCCCTGCGGGCGCACTCCTCCCCAACGGCCCGCGACGCATAGAAGGGGTCGATGCCGGGCGGCAGCTGCTCGGTGATCGTTTGGAGGAGCCGCTCGATGATCTGACGGGCGGCACGTGCGAAGTCCAGCCGTTCGCGCTCGCTCGCGTGCGGCATGAGCGCGTCGGCCACGTCCGCCAAGACGACGCCGACAGCGGGCCAAACATCCCGGGCGGCGGCGTCCAGCGCCGATCCGTGAGCGTGCTTGGAACGGCGGGCGAGCGGGCCGGCTACAGCCGTCCCGGACGCCACCGATTCCCGTGCGTCCCATGGGCGCGTTGCTGCGGACATGCGGGCCTCCTGTTTCCGTCGCCCGCGGCAATTCTAACTGAACCCTATTCGGATTCAAGTAGCGAGGTGAGATCCGGAGGGGACCGCGGTCACTCTTTGTAGTCGGGGGCGATCCGCTCGACCAGCCGAAGCAGCGCCGACCAGGCCAGCTGGTGGGCCTGGCTGTCGTGCAGGTCGGAGCTGCTGTCCTGGCCGGCCAGTTGGCGGGCGGTGAGTTCGCAGACGTCGGCGGGGGGCCTGACGAGCTCGGCTCCTGCGGCCCTTGCCGCGGTCTGGATCTCGCATGCCTTGTCCAGGTAGAACATGCGCAGGAACGCTCGGGCGGGCGTCTCGCCGACGGTGAGCAGGCCGTGGTTGCGCAGGATCATCGCAGGATGGTTCCCAAGGTCGGCGACGAGTCGCTGTTGCTCGTCAAGGTTGAGGACGACGCCTTCGTAGTCGTGGTAGCCGAGCCTGCGGTAGAACTGCATGGAGATTTGGTTGAGCGGGAGCAGGCCCTCTGCCTGGGCGGCGACGGCGCAGCCGGCCTTGGTATGGGTGTGCAGGACGCAGCGGGCATCGGGCCGGGCGGCGTGGATGGCGCTGTGAATGACGAAGCCGGCGGGGTTGACGGGGTGGGGGGTCTCCTCGACGGGCCGGCCGGTCATATCGATCTTGACGAGGTTCGACGCAGTGATCTCCTCGAAGAGCAAGCCGTAGGGGTTGATCAGGAAGTGGTGCTCGGGGCCGGGGAGCCGGGCGGAGATGTGCGTGAAGATCAGGTCGGTCATCCGGAAGTGCGCCACCAAGCGGTAGACCGCGGCAAGTTCGCGGCGCAGGCGTCGTTCCTCGGCGGCGGCGGTGTCCTTGGCGTTCTGGTGTTTGCCCAGGTCGGAGACGGTCACTGGGATTCTCCTTGGACGGCGGGGGCGAGGTGTGTGCGGAGCTTGGTCTTCAGGACCTTGCCGGTGGGGCCCTTGGGGAGCGCCGGCAGGAAATGGACTTCACGCGGGTACTTGTACGCGGCCATGTGCTTGCGGCAGTACGCGACGATGTCTTCCCCGGTCACGTCGTGACCGTCGCGGACGACGATCATGGCGACGACTTCTTCGCCGAGTCGGTCGTCCGGGCGGCCGATCACGGCCGCTTCGAGGATGGCGTGGTGGTCGTGCAGGACCTCTTCGAGCTCCCTGGGGTACACGTTGTAGCCGCCGCGGATGATGAGGTCCTTTTGCCGGTCGACGATGAAGTAGAAGCCTTCGTCGTCGACGTAGCCGAGGTCTCCGGTGCGCAGCCAACCGTCACGCAGAACCTCGGCGGTGGCCTCCGGGCGTCCGAGGTAGCCCTTCATGACGTTGAAGCCGCGTGTCACGATTTCGCCGACGTTCTCTCGCCCGGGCGGCAACAGCGTCCCGTCTGCGCCCATCACGGCCATGTCGACGCCCCACACCGGCTTGCCGACCGAGAGCGGACGGCGCTCCTCGGCGCTGCCGTTGAACGAACAGATGCTGGAGGTCTCGGACAGGCCGTAGCCTTCGAGGATCGGTACGCCGTACTTCGCTTCGAAGGCGCGCATGACCTCGCCCGGTATGGAAGCGCCCCCGGAGCCGGCCACCCGGATGCTGGACAGGTCTCGGCCTGTGGTGTCGGCTGCGGCCAGGGCGTGGAGCATCGTCGGGACGCCGAGGACCTCGGTCACCCGATGCCGCTCGATGGTCGCCAGGACCTCGTCCGCGTCGAATCGGGGCATCAGGGCGATGCTGGATCCGAACCGTGCGCACCTGAGCAGGGCCGACAGTCCGAAGACGTGGAACAGCGGGAGAACTCCCAGCACGACGTCCTCGGATCGCTCCCCGAAGGTCTCGCCGACGACGGTCGCGGCCATGTACATCTGGAAGTGCGTGAGCTCGGCACCCTTCGGGCGGCCCGTAGTGCCGCTGGTGTAGATGAGCAGCGCGGTGTCGTCGGCGTTGGTGGCCGTGAGCGGGCTGGGCCGCTGGGCATGTTCTGCGGTGGGCATCAGCGCGGTGAAATCGTTGAGCCCCTCGGGGACGGGCGTGCCCGGATCGTTGAGGACGAACAGGTCTGTTCCCGCTGCCTGCGCCGCGGGCCGTGCCTGGTCGGCGAAGGGCGCGTAGCCGATGAGGACCCGCGCGCCGCAGTCTCGGAGGTGGTATTCGAGTTCTGACGCTTTGAGCAGCGGGTTGAGGGGCAGGACCGTCATGCCCGCCTTCAATGCGCCGAACAGCGCCTCGGCGAACTCGGGCACGTTGGGGAGCTGGATCGCGACGACCGAGCCCGCCTCGATGCCCTGTTGCGCGAGACCGGCTGCGAATCGGTCGGAGCGTTCGTCGGCGTCGGCGTAGGTGGTGACCGAGGAGCCGGATCTGAGGAACGGCGCCACCGGTGTGCGCGCGCCGGCCTCCTTGATGAGCGTTGCCAGGTTGAAAGTCATTGGAGGCCTCCGAGAGTGGTCGGCTGTCGGGTGGTCGGGGGGGGGGGGGGGGGGGGGGGGGGGGGGGGGGGGGGGGGGGGGGGGGGGGGGGGGGGGGGGGATAGGGGGGGTGGGGAAAG
>JBEHXI010000247.1:0-10908 GCA_048498775.1 Actinomycetota bacterium
GGTGCAGTCGGCGGGCAGCGAGCGCACCGCCACCGACCCGGCCAGCGGGGTGCGGGCCACCGTGCGGATGACGACCAGGCCGTGGGGCACCGAGGTCGGGCTGAAGCTGACGGGGGCCAAGGGCCCGCTGACCTGCCGGCTGGTTGCGGTGGGCAAGTCCGGGCGGCAGCAGACGGTCGCCAACTGGTGGGTCCCGGAGTACGGCTACGGCGCCGGCACGAAGGCCGGCGAGGGGGACTCGGACGACGGGCTGAGCGTGCAGGGGTCGATGGCCGCCGCGCCGTCCGCGATCGCCCGGTTCGAGGTGATCACCTCCACCGGCCGGCAGCTGGTGTCCGTGCCGGTGTAGGCACGCCCGCGCCCGAAGACGGCGGGAGACGACGGGAGACGGCTCGGAGACGGCTTGGCGACGGCTCGGAGAGGACGCGGACTCGCCGCGCCAGGTACGGTCGGGGCACACAGCGCGCCCCTTTCCCATCCCAGGAGTCCCCCGCAATGACCACCGCACTCATCCGCCGGGAACGGCAGGTCAGCCCTGTCTTCCTCGGGCTGGTCGCCGTCATGGCCGTGACCGGCTGGGCGGTATGGCACGGCTTCTCGACGAACACCGGATTCGCCGTCTTCCTGTTCGTCGTCTCCGGCTGGATCGTCTCGCTGTGCCTGCACGAGTACGCGCACGCCCGTACCGCGCTGCACGGCGGTGACATCACCGTGGGCGCCAAGGGCTACCTCACGCTCAACCCGCTGAAGTACACCCACGCGATGCTCAGCATCGTGCTGCCGGTGATCTTCGTGATCATGGGCGGGATCGGCCTGCCCGGCGGTGCCGTGTTCATCGAGAGAGGCCGCATCCGGGGCCGCTGGAAGCACAGCCTGATCTCGGCGGCCGGGCCGCTGACCAACGTCCTCTTCGCGATCGCGCTGATGCTGCCGTTCACCCTGCTGGGCACCTCGGACTGGGCGCCCACCGCGTTCCGGGCGGCGATCGCGTTCCTGGCGATGCTCCAGGTCACCGCGGCTCTGCTGAACTTCCTGCCGGTGCCGGGGCTGGACGGCTACGGGGTGATCGAGCCGTGGTTGTCGTACTCGGTGCGGCGCCAGGTGGAGCCGCTGGCGCCGTTCGGGCTGCTCGCGGTGTTCGGGGTGCTGTGGATCCCGTCGGTCAACCAGTACTTCTGGATGGCCATCGACGCGCTGATGGGCGTCTTCCGGGTGCCGGCGGTGTACACGGCGTACGGCTACAGCCTGTTCCACTTCTGGGGCGGCGCGGGGCTGGGCTGAGCGCGGCCCCCGGCCGCGCCCCCTACGCGGAGGCGCGGCCGGCGCGGGCCTTGCGGAGGTAGTACCAGGCCATGTTGCTGGACACGCCGGCCAGCAGGATCCAGATGACGCCCAGGAAGCTGCCCCGCGCGAAGGAGACCCCGGCCGCCGCCAGCGCGAGCACGCAGACGATCACGGCGAAGACGGCGAGACGCCCGGACGAGCTGGACGAAGGCGCAGGGGGCATGGTCGGCTCCTCGGTAGGTGGCGCAACGCGGCCATTGTCCCCCATGCCCCCTCCCGGCCCCGAGCGCCCCCGTCCGGTCCCGCCGGGTGTCTGCGTGTCTACACGTCGGTGAGCCGCAGGCCCGCGTGCGCCTTGTAGCGCCGGTTGACCGAGATCAGGTTGGCGACCAGCGCCTCGACCTGGTGGGCGTTGCGCAGCCGGCCCGCGAAGACACCGCGCATGCCGGGGATGAGGCCGGCGATGGCCTGCACGATGTCGGTGTCCGCGCGGCGCTCGCCGAGCACCATGACGTCGGTGGGGATCTCCTCGACCTGCGGGTCCTGCAGCAGCACCGCGGACAGGTGGTGGAAGGCCGCGGTGACCCGGGAGTCCGGCAGGAGCGCGGCGGCCTGCTCGGCGGCACTGCCCTCCTCGGGCTTGAGCGCGTAGGCGCCCTGCTTGTCGAAGCCCAGCGGGTTGACGCAGTCGACGACCAGCTTGCCGGCCAGGTCGGCGCGGAGGGACTCCAGCGTCGCGGCGTGGCCCTCCCACGGCACCGCCACGATCACCACGTCGCTCTCCCGCGCGCAGCCGGCGTTGTCCAGGCCGCGCACCCCGTGGCCGAGCTCCTCGGCGGCCTTGGCGGCGCGGTCGGCGCTGCGGGAGCCGACGATGACCCGCTGGCCGGCCCGGGCCAGCCGGTAGGCGAGCCCGCGCCCCTGGTCGCCGGTGCCGCCGAGGACGCCGACCACCAGGCCGGAGACGTCCGGGAGGTCCCACGGGTCCCGTGCCGCGGGCTTGGCGGTGCTCTCGGTCATGTCGGTCGTCCCCTCGCTCGTCATGGCAGCGATCCTATTGACCGTCCGCCCCGCTCTCCCGGTCTCCGTCCTCCCAGCGGGGGTCGGTGTCCCATCTCACATTCCGCTCGGCGGCCGTCTCCATCGCGTGCTCGGCCTCGGTACGGCTCGGGTAGGGGCCCATGCGGTCCTTGGCGGGGCAGTCGGGCCCCTCCTCGACCTTCCGGTGCTCCAGGCAGTAGAACCACTCGCCCGGCTTCCCGGCCGGCTTCCGGCTCTTGAACAGCGCCACGTCGTCCTCCCGGTGGATGCGTCTCGTGAAGGCCATCGTGCCCGGCCGGGCGCCGATACACTCGCTGACATGTCTGGCCAGTCTGTCCTCGCTCCCGGCACGCTCTCGCCGACCCGCAAGGTCCCCGCCTCGATCCCGCGCCCGGAGTACGTGGGCAAGCCCGCCCCCACCCCCTACACCGGGCCGGAGGTGCAGGACGCCGAGACGATCGAGAAGATGCGCGTCGCCTCCCGGATCGCGGCCCAGGCGATGGAGGAGGCGGCGAAGGCCGCCGTCCCGGGCACCCCCACCGACGAGTTGGACCGCATCGCGCACGAGTTCATGTGCGACCACGGCGCCTACCCCTCGGATCTGGGCTACCGCGGTTTCCCCAAGTCCATCTGCACCTCGCTCAACGAGGTGATCTGCCACGGCATCCCGGACTCCACCGAGCTGCGGGACGGCGACATCGTCAACCTGGATGTCACAGCGTTCATCCACGGGGTGCACGGCGACACCAACGCCACCTATCTCGTCGGTGAGGTCGACGAGGAGTCGCGGCTGCTGGTGGAGCGCACCCGCGAGGCCCTCAACCGCGCGATCAAGGCCGTCCGGCCGGGCCGGCAGATCAACGTCATCGGCCGGGTCATCGAGTCGTACGCCAAGCGCTTCGGCTACGGGGTGGTCCGCGACTTCACGGGGCACGGCATCAACAGCTCGTTCCACTCCGGGCTGATCATCCCGCACTTCGACGACCCGCGGGCGACGACCGTGATGCAGCCGGGGATGACCTTCACCATCGAGCCGATGCTGACGCTGGGCACCCACGAGTACGACCTGTGGCAGGACGGCTGGACGGTGGTCACCAAGGACCGCAAGCGCACCGCCCAGTTCGAGCACACCCTGGTCGTGACGGACACCGGCGCCGAGATCCTGACCCTGCCCTGACCGTGCCCCGCCCGTCGCCCGGCCGTGCCGTGGGCCGGGCGAACTCCCTTGCCCCGACCGGCCTTCGCGGGGGGCCGCCGCACCGGTAGGGTGTCGCCGTCCACCCGCCCCCGAAGGAGTACCGGTCTCATGATCGCGCGCACCGCGCTGTCCACCAGGCTCCGCCGCGGCCTGCTCTTCCTCGCGGCGGTGGCACTGCTCGTCCCGGCGGCGGCGGGGTGTGTGACGGTGCACGGAGAGCAGGCGCTGCTGCCCGCGGTGGACAAAACCACCGCCGAGAAGGTCCTCGACCACTTCACCACGGTCAACAACGAGGCCAACAGCAGACTCGACCCCTCGCTGAACGCGCAGATCGAGACCGGCGCCCTCGGCGCGATCGACCAGGCCGGCATCAAGGCCCGGCATGTGAACAACCCGGCCGGCAACCCGAACTACCAGCCGCTGCGGCTGACCGACGCCCGCTTCCTCATCCCCGAGCAGCGCGGCTGGCCCAAGTGGTTCGTCGCCGACACCGCCAGCAACCGCGGCACCGACCGCTGGCTGCTGGTGTTCACCCACAGCAGCGTCGGAGAGCCGTGGCGGGCCTCGTACCTCCTGGTGGTGCCGCCCGCGCAGCTGCCGGACTTCGCCACCGACGCCACCGGGCATGTCGAGCCGGTGCCGGTGGGCGCCTCGGATCTGCTGGTGCCGCCGGGGCAGCTGAGCGCCCGGTACACGGCGTACCTCCAGCAGGGTGACAAGGGCTCGGCGATCTTCGCCCCGGGTGACGACACCACCACACTGCGGCAGCTGCGCAGTACCCGGTACGCCCCGACGCCGCAGGTCGTCACGCAGTTCGCGGACGAGGCGGCGGACCCGGCGCAGTACCCGCCGGTGGCGCTGCGGCTGAAGGACGGCGGCGCACTGGTGTTCTTCACCTCCCACCACCAGATGAAGCAGACGGTCGCCAAGCCGCCGCTGACCATCACCGATCCGGACATCAAGGCGCTGATGACGGGCACGCCGAACACCTCCATCACGCTGGTGCGGATCGCGGAGCAGGCGGTGCGGGTGCCCGCGGCGTCGGCCACCGGCACCAAGGTGGTCTTCCTCAACCGGATCGAGGGCCTGGTCACCGCCCAGGGCGCGTGAGCGTGAGGGCCGGGCTGGGGCCGGAAGCTCAGCGGCCGGTGAGCCAGCCGCCGGCCGCCTCGGGCTCCGGCTGCCCGTCGGCGACCTGCGCGCAGGCGTCGGTGAGGACGTCCAGCAGGCTCAGCGGGTCGGGCAGCGGCAGCCGGGGCGGACGCACCCAGCTGACCACCGAGCCGTCCATCAGGCGTGAGGGCGGCAGCAGCACATAGCTGCCGCGGCAGTGCCAGCGCAGCCCGGGATGGGCGTCCAGGGTCTCGGGATGGCAGTCCAGCTCACAGGGCCACCACTCGTCCTCGTCCTCGGGCGTGCCGCGGGTGGCGGTGAAGAACAGCATGCGGTCCGGGCCGCAGAGCGCGATCGGGCCGACCGGGGTGTCCTCGCGGGCGAATCGCTCCAGGGCGAGGCGTCCGGCGGCCTCGGGGACGTCCAGCACGTCGTGGTTGGTGCCGGTGGCGGTGATGAAGTTGGCGGCCGGCTCGGCGCGCAGCCAGCGGCCGACCTGCTCGGGGTCGGTGCTGGCCTGGGTCTGCCAGGCGAAGGAGACCGGGTGCCGGGCGGGGGTGGGGCAGCCGATGCGGTCGCAGGAGCAGCTGAACCCGGACGGGTGGGCGGCGGGGGCCATGGGGAAGTCCGCGGCGGCGGCGCTGAGCAGGAGTTCCTCGCGCCCGGCGAGGTCCGCGGCGTGGGAGGCGGCGGCCCGGGAGCCCCGGAGCCGGCCGGAGGTGCGAGGGCGCCGACGCAGCCACTCGGGCATCCTGCTTCCGCGTTCCATCGAGCCCCTCTCCTCGCGTCCGTCCCACCCGGTCCGCCTCCCATACTCCTCCTCGCGCGGCCCCGACGTGAACGCGGGGTGGCCGTCCGGGGGGTGTCAGGCACGAGATGGCCGAATGTGTGCGGCGGGCGGCGGCACACCCGGGCCGAGCCTCCCGCCCGTCGATCACCGGCGGTGTAGGCTTTTTACCGACAGTGTGTCGGCAACGTTGACGGAGGCCCCCGTGACCGCCACCACCCCGTTCTCCGAGGTGATCCGCGAGGCCACCCGGGCCCAGCACACCGAGGCGGAGCACTCGGCGTTCATGGGCGACCTGCTCGGCGGGCGGCTCGGCCTGTCCGCGTACGCCCGCTACACCGAGCAGTTGTGGTACGTCTACCGCGCCCTGGAGGAGGCCGCGGACCGGCTGGCCGGGGACCCGGTGGCCGGCCCCTTCCTGCGGCCCGGGCTGCGCCGGCTCGCCGCCCTGGAACGCGACCTGGAGCACCTGGGGCGCGCCGGCCGCGCCGCGCCGCTGCCGGCCACGGCCGCGTACGCCGCGCGCATCGAGGAGACCGGCCGGACCTGGCCGGCCGGCTACGTCGCCCACCACTACACCCGCTACCTCGGCGACCTGTCGGGCGGTCAGGTGATCCGCGGCATCGCCGAGCGGACCTGGGGCTTCGACCGCAAGGGCGACGGGGTGCGGTTCTACGTCTTCGAACAGATCGGCAATCCGGCCGCGTTCAAGCGCGAGTACCGCGAACTGCTGGACGCGCTGCCGCTGGACGAGGTGGAGCGGCAGCGGATGGTCGAGGAGTGCCGCCGCGCGTTCACGCTCAACAGCGCGATGTTCGCGAATCTGGGCGAGCTGTTTCCGCTGAGCGCCTGACGGGACGACGGCGCCGGCCCACCGGAACCACCCGAACGGGCCGATGCGTTCGAAGCGCCCGGGGTGGACGATTTGTGCCTGTACGTAACCTCGCGTACTTATGGTCCCTCAACTGGTCCCTCACCGAGCCCCGACGACGAGGAGCCCTCCTTGCGCACGGAACGCATCGCCAGGCCCCGGCGGTATCTGATGTGCCCGCCGGTCCACTTCCGGGTCGGCTACTCCCTCAACCCCTGGATGGATCCGGACAAACCGGTGGACCCGGCCGCCGCCTTCTTCCAGTGGGAGGAGCTGCGCGACCGCTACCTCTCGCTCGGCCACACCGTGGAGGTGGTCGACCCGGTGCCCGGGCTGCCCGACATGGTCTTCGCGGCCGGCGCCGCCACGGTCGTCGACGGGCGGGTGCTGGGGGCCAAGTTCGCGCACGCCGAGCGCAGGGGCGAGGCACCCGCGTGCCTGGCCTGGTTCCGCGCCCACGGCTTCGAGCGGATCCGCGAGGCGCAGCACATCAACGAGGGCGAGGGGGACCTGGCCGTCACCGCCTCCTGGATCCTGGCCGCCGCGGGCTTCCGCAGCAGCCCGCTGGCGCGCGGCGAGGCACAGGAGTTCTTCGAGCGCCCGGTGATCGGCCTGGAGCTGGTCGACCCGCGCTTCTTCCACCTGGACACCGCGCTGGCCGTCCTGGACGACTCCAGCGACAGCGAGATCATGTACTACCCGCCGGCGTTCTCCCCGGGCAGCCGGGCGGTGCTGGCCCGGCTGTTCCCCGACGCGCTGCTCGCCGAGGAGGAGGACGCGGTGCGGCTGGGGCTCAACGCGGTCAGCGACGGCCGCCATGTGCTGCTGCCGCACACCGCGAGCGGGCTGTTCGCGCCGCTGCGGGCCCGCGGCTACGAGCCGATCGGCATGGATCTGTCCGAGCTGCACAAGTCCGGCGGAAGCGTCAAGAGCTGCACGCTGGAGTTGCGGGGCCGGGTCTGACGTGTTGTGGGGGCGGCCGGCCGCCCGGCGTGCTATCAACGAGCCCATGCCCCGACACACCAGGTATGACGCGGTCATCGTCGGCGGCGGCCACAACGGGCTGGTCGCCGCCGCCTATCTCGCCCGGGCGGGCCGTACCGTCCTGGTCCTGGAGCGGCTGCCGCAACCGGGCGGCGCGGCGGTCTCCACCCGGGCCTTCGACGGCGTGGACGCCCGGCTGTCCCGCTACTCCTACCTGGTCAGCCTGCTGCCGCGGAAGATCGTCACCGATCTGGGCCTGCGCTTCGCGGTGCGCCGCCGGACGATCTCCTCGTACACCCCGCGCGGATCCGGCGGGCTGCTGGTGGACGCGGCCGACCCGGACCGCACCCGCGACAGCTTCACCCGGCTGACCGGCTCCGACCGGGAGTTCGAGGCCTGGCAGCGCTTCTACGCGATGACCGGGCACGTCGCCCGGCAGGTCTTCCCGACGCTCACCGAGCCGCTGCCCACCCGGGCCGAGCTGGAGCGCCGGGTGGGGGACACGGCCGCCTGGGAAACGCTGTTCGAACGGCCGCTGGGCGAGGCGATCGAGGCCGCGTTCGACGACGACCTGGTCCGCGGTGTGGTCCTCACCGACGCGCTGATCGGCACGTTCACCGACGCGCACGACCCGTCGCTGCGTCAGAACCGCTGCTTCCTGTACCACGTGATCGGTGGCGGCACCGGGGAGTGGAACGTGCCGGTCGGCGGCATGGGGGCGCTGACCGACGCGCTCGCCGCGGCGGCCCGCGCGGCCGGGGCCGAGATCGTGTGCGACACGGCCGTCACCGCCATCGAGTCCGACGGCGCCGAGGCCGAGGTGGTCTTCGACGGCGGGCGGGTGGGGGCGCGCCATGTGCTGGTGAACGCCGCGCCGCACACCCTGGCCGGGCTGCTCGGCGAGGAGCCCGCCGAGCGGCCCGAGGGCGCGCAGCTGAAGGTCAACATGGTGCTGCGCCGGCTTCCGCGGCTGCGCGACGACGCGGTCGATCCGGCCGAGGCGTTCTCCGGGACCTTCCATGTCGCCGAGTCCTACGGGCAGTTGGCCGCCGCCTACCGGCAGGCGGCGAGCGGCGCGCTGCCGGAGGCGCCGCCGTCGGAGATCTACTGCCACTCGCTGACCGACCCGTCGATCCTCTCCCCCGAGCTGGCCGCCGCCGGCTGCCACACCCTCACCCTGTTCGGGCTGCACACGCCCGCCCGGCTGTTCGCCGCCGATCCGGCGGGCGCCCGGCAGGCCCTGCTCCGGGCCACCCTGGAGCAACTCGACGCGGTGCTCGGCGAACCGCTCGCGGACTGCCTGGCCACCGACGCCGAGGGCCGCCCCTGCATCGAGGCGAAGTCCCCGCTGGACCTGGAACGCGAGGTCGGGCTGCCCGGCGGCCACATCTTCCACCGGGACCTGTCCTGGCCGTACGCCGCGGAGGGCGCCGGGCGCTGGGGCGTGGCGACCCGGGTGCCGAACGTGCTGCTCTGCGGCGCGGGCGCGGTCCGCGGCGGCGGGGTCAGCGGCGTTCCGGGGCACAACGCGGCGATGGCGGTGCTGGAGCGGTCCTAGTCCGCGAGCAGGGCGATGCGGGCCGCGGCCGGTGACCCGGAGGGGGCCGTGTAGGCGACGAAGAGCTGGTCCGGGGCGTCCGGGAAGGACAGCGTCTCGTAGTCCACCTCCAGTTCGCCGACGAGCGGGTGCCGCAGCCGCTTGCGCCCATGGGTCTTCTCCCGGACCTGGTGCCGGGCCCACAGCGGCCCGAACCGCGGGCTGCCGGCCGTCAACTCCTCGATCAGCCGGGCGAGTCGCGGATCGTCCGGATGACGTCCGGCGTCCAGCCGAAGATGCGCCACCGTCTCCGCGGCGACCTCCTCCCACTGCGGATACAGCTCCCGCGCGGCAGGGTCGAGGAAGGCGTGCCGTGCCATGTTGCGCTCGCCCTCCGGCATGCGGGAGAAGCCGACCACCGCGTCGGCCAGGGCGTTCCACGCCAGGACGTCCATGCGCCGCCCGAGGACGAACGCCGGCATCCCCGCCATGTCCAGCATCCGCCGCACTCCCCCGCGCACCCGCGCCGGCTCCGCGGGCGGCCGCGGTGCGCGCTCCGGCCGGACCAGCGCACGCAGGTGCGCCCGTTCGGTGGCGTCCATCCGCAGCGCCCGGGCCACCGCGTCGAGCACCGCGTCCGACGCCATCCGTCCCCGGCCCTGCTCCAGGCGGACGTAGTAGTCGACGCTCATCCCGGCCAGCTGGGCCACCTCCTCGCGCCGCAGACCCGGCACCCGCCGCCGGCCGTGCGCGGGCAGCCCGGCCTCCTCGGGGCTGATCCGGGCCCGCCGCGACCGCAGGAACTCCCCCACCTCGCCGATGTCCATGGCCCCGACCCTAGAGGGCCCTGAAGGGTGGTCACCGCAGACCCAGGAAAAGCTCTGCCCTGGCTGGTGTTCCGGGCCCCGCGCAGGATCGTTCGCGTCAAGCACCCAGCACCTGGCACTCAGCCCGCGAAGGAGCCCACGCGATGACCCACCCCACCGCCCACGACGGGCTGGCCGGCCGTATCGCCGTCGTCACCGGCGCCGCCAGCGGCATCGGCGCGGCCACGGCGCGTCTGCTCGCCGCGCGCGGCGCCCACGTCGCGCTCCTGGCCCGCCGCGCCGACCGGCTCACCGCGCTGGCCGACGAGATCGCCGCGGACGGCGGCCGGGCGCTGCCGGTGCCCGTGGACGTCACCGACGGCACGGCCGTCGACGCCGCCGCGGACCTGGTGCGCCGCAGGCTCGGCCCGGCCGACCTGGTCGTCAACGCGGCCGGGGTCATGCTGCCCAACCCCGTGGACGACGCCCGCGTCGACGAGTGGACCCGCATGATCGACACCAACGTCACCGGGGTGCTGCGGATCATCCGGGCCTTCGTTCCGGACCTGCTCGCCGCGGCCGGCGCCGGGCACTCCGCCGACCTGGTCAACGTCTCCTCCATCGGCGCCCACACCGTCTTCCCCACCTACGCGGTCTACAGCGCGACCAAGGCGGCGGTGACGCAGCTGTCGGCGGCGCTGCGCGCCGAACTCGGGCCCCGCGACGTGCGGGTCACCGCCGTCGAGCCGGGCCTGACCGACACCGAGCTGGGCGAGCACATCGACAACCCCGCGCTGTCCGGGATGCTGGCGGGCATGTTCGACACGCTCGGCGGCCTGTCGGCCGGCGACGTCGCCGACGTCATCGCCTACGTCGCCGGCCGCCCCCGGCACGTCAACCTCCGCCAGGTCGTCGTCCTGCCGACCGGGCAGGTGTGATTCGCCGTCAGGCCGAACTCGCCGGTGCCGAGCCCTCGTCACGCCGATCGCGCCGCGCCCGTTGTGGCGGGAGCGGGACTTCGGTCTCCTCCGGGCGGCGCCGATCTCGGTCGGTGGCACTTCCCCACCCCCGCGCACCCCGCGGGGGCCGTCGGCGCCGCGGCGCGACGCGAGCCCCCCACCGGCAGGCCCGCCTCAGGCGTGGGCGGCACACCCCGTGCGGCCGGCTCCGTGCCGCCGCGCGGACCGGCCTAGGGCGCGGTGGGCACCCGGTCCAGGGTGATGCCGAAGTGGTCGCGGTAGGCGGACAGCACGGCGTCCGGCGGCAGTTCGGTCTCCTGCCGGCCGC
>JBEHXI010000248.1:0-10763 GCA_048498775.1 Actinomycetota bacterium
CGGCCACCTGGCCGGGGCGGAGGCCGGCGCCCGCAGCCCGCCTGGAGGCGGAGTGCGGGGCTTTTGGCATGGCCATGAAATAAGGGGAGGGGTTCGCTCAAGCGGGCTGCGACACCGTGGTGTTCGTTGTCCCGACGGAGGAGCTCGGGGTGTCGCACGGAATGCATGCCAGGATCGCGATGAACGCGCCGAGCGCGATGGTGGTGTGTATCAGTTTGCGCACGTGTCTCTCGGATGGATCGTTCCGTTGTTTGCGGCCAGTCATATCCGAAAGAGCGAGGGAAGATCAAGTCGGCGGGTGATGTGGGGGCATCCCCGTTCGGCGCTGTCCGGGCGCGGAAGGCGAAATGGCATATGCCGGGCCCGGTGTGGGTGTTTTCATGCGCTCCTTGAGTATTTCGCCTCGGATTGCGCCCGGTCAAGCTCGGCGGCGGCCTCCGCCTCCTCGACGGGCAGATGGGCTCCGCCGGCGAGTCGGAGAGCCTCCCGGAGGCGGCCGATCGCCGAGCGGTGTCGCCCGAGCAGGCGTTCGGCCGTCCCGAGCAGCAGGAGCGACTGCACCTCGTCGATGACCGTGTCGATGTGCCGTGCGAGGTCCAGCGCGCGGGCGTGCAGCCCGACGGCGTCTTCCGGGCGCCCCGCCTTCCGGTAGGTCCTTCCCATTTCGTTGAGGCAGATCGCCTGGTTGCGCAGGTCGCCGAGTTCCCTGGACGACTCCAGTGCCCGGCGCAGCAGGGTCAGCGCCTCATCCAGTCGTTCCGGAACCTCGAGCGCGCTTGCCAGCGTGATATCCATGACGGCCAGATCGGATTTGTCGGCGTTGGCGATCCCGATGCTTCTCGCCTTCTCCAGCGACTGCCGCGCGGCGCTGGTGTCCCCGATTCGCACGTCCAGGTCGGCGAGATTGTTGAGCACTCGTCGCTGAAATACGGGGTCGTCAATCGCCTGGAATTCCCGCAGGGCCTCGCACAGGGTGATCCGGGCGATTCCGTATCTGCCCGTGTAAAGCGACGTGATGGCGATGTTGTTGAGGCAGCGGGCGATCTGGCGGCGGTCGCCCTCCTTCTCCCGCAGTGCGAGCACCTCACGCTGGACCGCCAAGGCGGCGTCGAAGCGCCCCTGGTGCCAGTGCAGGATCCCCAGTTCGTGCAGAACCTCCAGTTCGGCGGCGGTGTCCCCGGTCTCCGCGGCGATGGCGACCGCGCCATCGAGCACGCCCATGGCCTGCTGGTAGCGGCCGGAGTTCGCGTAGAGACGGCCGAGTTCTATCCGTGCGCGAACCTCGGCCACCGGCTCGCCGGTCTCGTGCCAGTAGTGCACGGCGTGCCGGTGGATGTCTTCCGCCTCGCTCCAGAAGCCGCCCGCTTCGAGGAAGCCGGCCATGACATGGCCCAGGAAGGCCGCTTGGTCCGGCCGCCTGTGCGTCCGGGCGTACCGCGCGGCGTTGATCAGTCCGAGGTGCTCGGCCATCAGCCAGCCCTCGGCCTCGGCCGCGTCCTGCCACGCGGGTATCCACTCGCGGAGACCGGGGATGACGGGGATGTCGAGCCGAAGCCGCCCGGGGCGGACCATGCGATCGGCGGCGTCGGCGGCGGCGATGTAGAAATCGATCAAGCGGTGCATGGCGGATTCTCTGTCCCCGGCCGAGTCCTCCGCGGCGGTCAGATTGATCGCGAACTCGTTCAGGAGGTCGTGGAAGCGGTACCGGTCCGGGGCGGGGACCTGCAGCAGATGCGCGTCCACGAGCGTGTCGAGTACCCGTTCGACGCGGCTCAGCGACAGACCGGTGACGGCGGCGGCACTGTGCGGGCCGAAGTCGGGCGTCAGGTGGAGGCTCACCAGCCGGAAGACGGTGCGCTCCTCCACGGTGAGGGTGGCGTAGGAGACGTAGAAGACGACGGCGATCTCGCGGTCGCTGTCCCGCAGTTCCTCGAGGCGCGTGTGCTCCCGGGACAGCCGCCTGATCAGGTGGGCGAGGCTCCAGTTCGGCCGCGAGTTCAGCCGGCTCGCTGCGATCTCGATCGCCAGCGGGAGGTATCCGCACAGGGCGACGATTCTCGCGACCTCCTCCGGATCGTCGGCGCGGTCGTCCTCGACCATCCGCCGGAACAACGCGACGGCGTCCTGAGCCGACAGCACGTCCAGCGTCAGCGAGCGGACGCCGGGGAGGCCGGACATCCGGCGGCGACTGGTGATGAGGACGAGGGAAGGAGAACTGCCGGGTAGCAGCGGCCGGATCTGTTCCGGGCCCGAGGCGTCGTCGAGAACGATGACCATGCGCCGCTTGGCCATCGTGGTCCGCCACAGCGCGGTGAGTTCCTCCACGGTGGCTGCCAGAGCCTTGGGGGCCACCCCCAGTGTGCGCAGCAACCGGGCCAGGGCGTCCGATGGGGTCACGGGCTCCTCCATCGGGGCGTGCGCACGCAGGTCGAGATGGACCTGGCCCTCGGGGAAGCGGTCTGCCAGCCGTTCCGCGACACTCCAGGCAAGCAACGACTTTCCGACCCCCGCCATGCCGGAGATCGATTGCAGGGCGACGACGGCTCCGCGGCCGGGGGCCGCGTCGAGCCGGTCCAGGAGCGTGCGCATCTCCCGTTCGCGGCCCACCACCTGGGTGTGCCGCGGCAGGGTGTTCGGCGGCGGCGGAGCCGGCTGCTGCGGCCGCAACGCCGGGAGCAGAGTGCTCACCGGCGCGTGGGACAGGATCAGTTCGTGCGTACGGGCCAGGTCGGGGCCCGGCTCGGAACCGAGTTCGGCGCGGAGGCGCCGGCGGAGGCCCGCGTAGAGCCGCAGCGCGTCGGCGTGACGGCCGCGGCCATGGTGAGCGATCATCAGTTGCCCGATGAGCATCTCGTCGGTCGGCCGTCGGGGCAGCACCTCACTCAACTCGCCGGCGACGTCGTCGAAGCGGCCCAGGCGCAGTTCGACGGCGGTCCTGGCGATCACGGCGTCATCGCGCTGCTCGCGCAGACTGGTCCGGACGCTCGCCGCCCACAGGCCGCCCAGGCCGCTCAGCGGTTCGCCCCGCCAGAGCGCCTCCGCCCGGCGGAAGAGTTCCAGTGCGCGGTCGTCCTCGCCGCTGTCAGCCAGCTCCCGTGCCTGGGACACCAGCCGCCGGAAACGATGCCAGTCGACGATTTCGGGGTCGGCTTCCAGCGTGTAGGCGCCCGAGGCGCGGTTGACGCAGGGTGCCGGTCCGTCGCCGGCCTGGACACTCCTCAGGTGCCGGCGCAGGCTGGTGGCGTTGGCGTACAGGCTGCTGAGCGGGCTTCCGGGTGGTTCGTCGTCCCACAGGCGGCGGACCAGCCGGTCGAGCGGCACGGGCCGTCCGACCTCGTAGGCGAGCGCCGCGAGGAGGTGGGCTTCCTTGGTGGAACCGAGTCTCAGGACGCGATCATTGTGTGTGATCTCGACCGGACCGAGAATTCTGCAGTCCACCAGCGCCCTCCCCCTGGCCGGTGGCGCACAGGTGCGCCCCTCTTTCTTGAGATAAGCATTACAGCATTACATATAGTCAACATTGAGCAATAGATATCACCATGAGTTGACTGAAACGTTCCTTTCCGGGCTGGGAACGGTCTTGCTCTGCCCGGGTGCCGGGTATCCCGGAAGTCAGCCGGCCCGGAATGTTCCATGCTGGCCGGTGACGGGCTTACGGGGGAGGACGGATGGATTCGGAGACGGTCAGGCGGCTGGCCGACGCGCTGCTCAGCGGCGAGGCCGACCCGCGAACGGTGGCCGATGCCGCCGGAGGCGATGACGCGGTGTCCCGGGCGCTGGCGCGATGGGAGGCAGCCCCGGGCGACCTCCGGCGGGCCGGGCAACTCGCGGCAGCGCTGCTCGACGCGGCCCCTGACCGGCCCCGGCTCAGCGCCTGGCTGCGGCGGTGGGCGGTGCCCGGCACCGCGGACCGTCCCGCCGGGCCGGCCGCCGCCACGCAGGACGGCGCCCCCGTGGAGCAGGCCAACACCATCAGCGGAGCCGCCCGGATCACCGGTCCGAGCGTGCAGGCCCGCGACATCGCCGGTGGCGTCCACTTCCACCTCCCGGCGCCGGCCCGGTCCCTGCCCGTACCGCACCAGCTCCTTCCGGTCCCCGCCCGGTTCGTCGACCGTGAACGGGACGCCGAAGTGCTGGACGCCATCCGGGCCGCGAGCGTCGTCGTCGTGAGCGGACCACCCGGAGTCGGCAAGACGGCCTTCGTCTCCCACTGGTTGCACCAGGTGCGCGGGGAGTTCCCGGACGGCCGGCTCTACGCCGACCTGCGCGGGCACTCCCCGGGCGGTCCGGCTCCCGCGCAGGAGGTGCTCGGGCAGTTCCTGCGCGCCTACGGCCTGACCGACCAGCCCGCCGATTCGGCCGAGCAGGCCGCGTTATGGCGCTCGGTCGCCGTCGACCTGCGGATCGCGGTGATGCTGGACAACGCGGTGAGCGCGGCGCAGGTGCGGCCGTTGCTGCCCGGCGCCCCCGGCAGCCTGGTGGTGGTCGCCAGCCGCCGGAGGCTGACGGGCCTCCTGGCCGACGGCGCGGCCTTCCACGAACTCGGCCTGCTGGAGGCGGCCGACGCCGCGGAGCTGCTGACCAGCCGGATCGGCTCGCACCGCGCGGAGCGCGAGCGCGACGCCGTCCGGTTGGTGGTGGACCGCTGCGCCGGACTGCCGCTCGCGATATGCCTGGCGGGCGCGCGCATGGCCGCCCGGCCCCGCCACAGCGTCGCCGCCCTGGCCGATGCCCTCGACCCCGAGGACGGGCGCCTGGACGCCCTGCGCGCCGACGGCCACGGAGCGGTTCAGGCCGCGCTCGACGACTCCTATGCGGCGCTGCCGCCCTCCGCGGCCCTCGGCTACCGGCGGCTCGGGGGAGTGCCGTTCACCGTCTTCGGGCCCGAGGTCGTCGCGGCGGTCTGCGGGCTGCCGGCGTCGGAGGCCGAAGCCGTCCTCGACGAACTGGTCGAGGTCAGCCTTCTGGAGGACCTCGGCGACGAGCGGTTCCGCTTTCACGATCTGGTCCGGCTGCACGCCGCCCGGAGTGCCGCCGTGGAGGACCCGGCCGACGCGGTCCTGTCCGGCCTCCGGCGCGCCGTGGGCTGGTATCTGGCCACGGCCACCGCCGCGGAGGCCCTGCTCGCGCCCAGCCACCGCAACCTGCCGCGCGACTATCCGCCCGGCACACCACCGCCCCGTGCCTTCGTGACCTCCGGCGACGCGCTGGACTGGCTCAGCCGGGAGCAGACCCAGCTGATGACCGCGTTACGCACCGCGGACGAGCAGGGGTGGAACTCCACCGTCTGGCAGCTGGCGGATGCGCTGTGGCCCCTCTGGCACCGGCTGCGTCCCTATGACCTGTGGATCGAGGCCCACCAGAGAGGACTGGCGGCCGCCCTCCGCGACAGCCGTCCCGAAGGGGTGAGCCGGATGCTGACCAGCGGAGGCGGTGCACTGCTGAACGCCGGGAGACCGGAGGAATCGCTCACCTGGTACACCCGGGCGCTCGGCGGAGCCCGCCGGGACGGCGACCGGAGAGCCGAGGCCCAAGCACTGCACGGCATCGGCAGGGCACACCGCATGGCGGGGCGGCTGCCCCTCGCCGCCGAGTTCTTCCGCCAGGCCCTCACCCTGCGCGAGACGATCGGCTACCGCCGGGGGGCGGCACTGACCAGGGTCTGCCTCGGCGACATCGCGGTCGAGGAGGGCAGAGCCGACGACGCCGTGGCGCTGCTGAGCGTGGCCCATCAGGAGCTGACGGCCGTACGCGACCGGCACGACGCGGCGCGGGCGCGCGCCTTTCTCGGCCGCGCCCACGCCGCGCGCGGGGACTTCGGGACCGCGGAACTCCTTCTGAACGCCGCGCTGGAGGAGTTCCACTCGATCGGGTCCGTGCACTGGCAGGGCCAGACGATGGAGATGCTCGGCCTGACGGCACTGGACCGCGACGACGCCTCGGCCGCTCGCGAGTGGTTCGAGCGATCGCTCGCCGTCTACCTCTCGATCAGCCCCAGGGACACCCGGCGGCTGCGCGACCGGATCAGCAGTCTGGACGGCCCGCCCGGCGGGAGCTGAACCCCCGAGGCCACCCAGCCGTGCAGCAGCGAGGCCACCCAGCCCAGCTCGCCGGAGTCCAGCACCGGCCCCCTCGCCAGCAGGCACCGACCGTTCCGGGACAGGGCGACGCACCCTCCACCGACGAGACGCACCCCCGCCAGCAGGCACCCGGAGTGCTCCCACAGCAGGTGCCGGGCCAGCCGGAGGGCCTCCGGCGCCGTCAGCCGGCGGCCCCCGCAGAGCACGTCGGCACAGCCGCGCCAGGACCGGTCCGCGCACGCTTCCAGGCCGGCCCGCAGATGCTCGTCCGAGCCCGGTGCCGGACCGGGGCAGCGCACCGGCAGCTCGGCATCCGTCTCGTGCACCAGGGCCAGGCGGTCCGCGACGGCCAGCACCGCCGGGTGGCAGCCGCAGTCGGCGGCCGGCTGGTCGCGCGCACCGGTCGCTCTCCACTCCACGGTCACCGCCGTCATCCCGGCCGCGGTCATACCTGCCCTCCGGTGGTGAGCGGCGGCGGCAGCGGGATCGGTCGCGTCTCCGGACGGCACGCGGGCTGGCCCAGGCCGAGGATCCGGTAGGCCAACTGCCGGAAGCGGCGGTTGAACCCGCCGGGTTCCGAGCAGATCCGAGACGCCAGCGCCCCGTACTCCTCGGCCCGGTACTCCTCCGCCGCGTAGGCCAGTTGCTCGGTCAGCGGATGGTGAGCCGACAGCGCGGGCACCGTGAGGGCCAGCGCCGCGCCCGGCGCCTCCGGGTTGACGTTCTCCTGCGGATACCGCGAGAGCAGTACCGGGGCGCCGGTCATGGTGCCGTAGAGCGTCACAGAGCTGTAGTCGCCGATGATCCAGTCCGCGGCTATGAGCGGCGGCCGCCAGTCCTGCTCGGGCGGCAGCAGAGCGATACCCGCCCGCCGGCAGCCGGCGAGCCAGGCGCGCACCTGCCAGGCCCCGTGCCACGACCAGACGTTGGGGTGGACGAGGATGGCCACCCGGTACTCGGGGCGCGGCAGCTCCGTCATGAGCCGCGGCAGCAGGCCGTCCAGCCGGCTGAACACCGAATGACTTCCCCACGCCGATGTCACCAGGACCAGCTTCTCCCGCTTGCGCAGGCCGAGCGCGGCCCGGTAGCGATCCCGCATCGGCAGGCTGGCGGCGATCCGGTCATGGCACGGGTCGCCGACCACCTCGGCCCGCGACAGCGCCTGAGGGCAGGCCCGCGCCAACTCGTGACGTTCCTCGTCGTGGGCCAGGGCGATCGCCGCCGGGACCACCTTGCCGTTCCACATCAGATACCGGGCGCCGAGTCCGCCGACCGAGCGGGCGTGGGGCGGCACCCCGTCCACCGCTCGTTCCAGCTTCAGGCGCCGTGCCCCGTGTGACAGCAGGACGACCGGCGCGCGCACCTGGTCGATGCCCTGCGCCCCCGCGGCCAGTGCCAGGTCGAACTCCTCCCGTACCGCCTGCGACCAGGGCAGCAGCGGACCGCCCAGCCGGCGGACGAACCGCTTCGCGCCGTCGTTGAACGCGTGGGGCGCGACGGTGAACGCGACCTGCAACCGCAGGTCCGACTCCAGCAGCGGAAGCACGTCCGCCAGCCGGTTCCCGTAGACCGGGGTCTGGACGATGACCAGTACCCTCCGGCATCCGGACAGGGTCACCCACTGTGCGGGGTCCCTGCGTAACTTCGACATCTTTCTCCCCGTAGCCGATTCGTGCATCGGTGTCGCGCGAGGCGACCTGTGGGGGGAATGCCCCGGGGGAAAGGCGGAGGGCTCGGCTCCGTCTTGGGGAAACCTTGCGGTGCCGGTCAGCGGGCTCTGCGGACGGGTCTGCGGCCGGTGGTCCGCTCCCGGGCGGGTGGCGGCATACGCCCACGGCATGGAGCGCGTGCGGGGTGTCCCGAAGTCTACCGCCGGTGTGCGTTCCGCGGACGTCCTGTCCGGGAGCCGGCGACCGCCTTACGGTGGAGTACCAGGGGTCCGCGGTGGACCCGAGGGGGGCGGAATGGAAGCCGAGTTGACGGCGCTGGCGGCATCAGGCGCGACCACGGTGGTCGGCCTGATGGCCACGGACGGATGGAACGCGGTCAGGTCCAGGGTGACCGCGCTGCTGCGGCGCGGCCGCGGCACACAGGACGACGCGGACCGCGTCGAGAGCGAACTGGAGCGGGAACGCGACGAGGTCACCGCCGCACGGGACGGAGGCGACCTGACGGCCGTGGCCGACCTGGAGGCGGTCTGGCGCACCCGGCTGCGTCGTCTGCTCCACGAGGATCCCGCCGCGGCGGCCGCGCTGCGCGACCTGATCGCCGAGCATGGCCCCGCCCAGGGAACCGTCCGCAACTCCATCACCGGCGGCGAGTTTCACCAGGCGGTCATCCAAACCGGCAGCATCAACGGCGGCCTGCACCTGGGGTGAAAGAGGGCCGCCGGGACGGGCGGGCCAGCGGCCCGGCGGGCGGCCCGAGTCGCCGACGCGGAGCGGCATTCGAGCCCCGCGTCCGCGTTACCCTTGATCGCATCGTCATAGCGGCCCGACGGGCTTCCGCGCCACCCCGGTGGAGTCTCGCAGGACATGCCCCCACCCGCACGAGTCACTTCGTGCTGCCTGGGGGAAATCCTTGTTGTTCCGTGCGTCGGCCGGGACGGTCGCCGTCATGGCGCTCGACGGTTCGCTCTTCCTGCACCTCACCGAGCAGTTCGTCCACATGCACGGCTACCGGCCCCGGACATCGGAGATCCGTTCCTGGGAGCGCAGCATCCCCGTCCTGGCCGCGGCGCTGAACGACGCCGGCCTCGGTGACGTCGAAGTCATGCTCGAGTACGCGCTGCCCCTCACCAGCATGCGGGCCGATGTCGTGCTCGCCGGCGTGCACCCGGTCAGCGGCGAGCCGTCCTACGTCGTCGTGGAGCTGAAGCAGTGGAGCCAGGCTCTGCCCTACGAGGACGACCCGGCCCTCTGCCGTGTCGATGCCTACGCCCAGCCCGTCCTCAACCCCATCGAGCAGGTACGCCGGTACTGCGCGTACCTGGTCAACTTCAACGGCGCGGTCGCCGCGCACCCGGAGCGTGTCAGCGGGGTGGCATACCTCCACAACGCCACCGAGTTCGGCGTTGCCGGGCTTCGCGAGATCGCGGAGGACGAGCGCGGCCGGCTGTTCACGGCAGAGCGCCGGGGAGAGTTCCTCGCCTACCTCCGGGCCCGGCTCGGCGACACGTGCCCGGGCGCCGGCGCGGCCGACGAGCTGCTCGCCGGCCGGACGGTCCCGTCCCGGCAGCTGATGGCGGTCGCGGCCCAGGAGGTCCGCGAGCGTGAGCAGTTCGTGCTGCTGGACCGGCAGCAGGTCGCCTACCGCATGGTGCTCAACGCCGTCCGCAGGGCGAAGCAGTCCGATCACAAGGAGGTCGTGGTCATCACCGGCGGCCCCGGTTCGGGCAAGAGCGTGATCGCCCTGTCCCTGCTGGGAGAGCTGTACCGGCAGGGCGTTCCGGCGCTGCACGCCACCGGTTCGCAGTCCTTCACCAAGACCATGCGCAAGGTCGCGGGCGCCCGCAAGCGCGAGGTGCAGGACCTGTTCAAGTACTTCAACAGCTTCATGACGGCCGAGAAGAACACCCTTGACGTGCTGATCTGCGACGAGGCCCACCGGATCCGGGAGACCTCGGAGAACCGCTACACCCGGGCCGCCCACCGCACGGGCAAACCCCAGATCGACGAGCTCATCGATGTGGCCCGGGTCCCCGTCTTCCTTCTCGACGAGCACCAGGTGGTGCGCCCCGGCGAGTTGGGCACGGTGGCGGAGATCAGCGCGGCCGCCGACCGGAAGGGGCTCGCCTGCCGGGTCGTTTCGCTGGCCGGCCAGTTCCGCTGCGGCGGCAGCGACGCCTACCTGCGGTGGGTGGTGCGGCTCCTCGGCCTGGAACCGGGCGGTCCGGTGGTCTGGGAGCCCGACGGCCGCATGCAGCTCCTGGTGGCCGAGAGCCCGGAGGCGATGGAAGGCTTCCTGGAGGAACGCCGCGCCCAGGGCTACGGCGCCCGGATGTCGGCGGGGTACTGCTGGCCGTGGTCGTCGGAGCCCCGGCCCGGCGATCCTCTTCCCACGGACGTGGTCATCGGCGACTGGGCCCGCCCCTGGAACGTACGGGGTGACCGTGCGGTCTCCGGCGCTCCGCCGTCCGCGCTCTGGGCCACCGATCCGGCGGGTTTCGGCCAAGTCGGTTGTGTGTACACCGCGCAGGGCTTCGAGTACGACTGGTCCGGTGTCATCATCGGCCCCGACCTGGTCTGGCGCGGTGACCGGTGGATCACGGACCGTACGGCCTCCAAGGACCCGGTCTTCAGGAAGTCGACGCCCGACGCCGCCGTGGACCGCCTGATCCGCAACACCTACAAGGTGCTGCTGACGCGTGGCATGGTCGGGACGGTGGTGTACTCGACGGACCCGGAGACGCGGGGGAAACTGCGGGAACTCGTAGGGGCCGAGCGCGCCGTCGCCGTGGTCTGACAGGGTGCGGGCACGCGGCGCGGTCCCGCAACGCCGCCGGCAGGTCGCGGGCGCTGATCACGTCACGCCCGGAACGGCTGAATCACGCCGGTAAGGGGGCATAACAGCCCCTGCCTGAAACGGTGGTTGGCCATGGCACCCGTTGAAGATCGGTACGCTGAGGGGCGCTCGCGGCACTTCCCGTTCGCCCCAGTGGCCCGTACCCGGGACCCGCGATCC
>JBEHXI010000249.1:0-10727 GCA_048498775.1 Actinomycetota bacterium
GGGTGGGCGAGGCCGCGCAGCGAGCGGACATCGAGGACGCGCGGAGCCCGCTTGTCGGGACCGGGGACGGAGTCTTCGGGGGCCTGCATGCATGCAAAGGTATCGCTGCAAAATTATCTTTGCAACGGTTTCTTGGTGAAGGGCTTCCGGTCTGGTGGAGCACGCGGGGGTGCGGTTTCGCTCCCCGGAGCGCAAGGGGCACGCGGGGGTGTGCGGGCGACGGGAATCGAACCCGCGTAGCCGGTTCTGGAAGAGTGCGGCTGCGGATCGCCGCTGAGCCGCGCCGATGCTGACCTCGGTGAACTGCCCTGGGTGACCGGGGTTCCCCGTGCCCCCCCCGTCCCGTCTGGCGCGCGTGTGGCATGCGCGCCTTGGCGCGTACTGCGGGCGCCGGGTGGTCGCTGAGGTCTGCTCGGCCGGCCGTGGATCAGGCAGTCCAGGCCGGGTCGATCTCGTGGGGGAAGGCGGCCATCCAATAGTCGGGGAGCACGTCCTTGAGGGGCTTCCACACGATGATGGTCGGGTTCTCACGGTCGGCGACGGCGACCAGGACGTCAGGACCGTGGACCGCCAGCCGCTCTCGGCAGACGCCGCATGGGCTGAGGACCATGGTGCGTCCGCCCGGCTCGCGGTGGAGGCAGACAGAGGCGACGATGCGCTGCCCCAGGCGGTGCGCGCCGCAGTAGGGCTCGGTCTCGTGGCACACCTCGACTGATGGGTTGACGGCATCGGGGGCGGTGCCGGTGAGGATGGTGCCGTCCTTGAGGAGCATGGCAGCAGCGCCGCGGTGGCCATCGTCCGGGTAGCGCGTGTCGATGAGGGTCTTGCAGGCCGCGACGGTGGCAGCGAGGGCGGTCTGATCCATGGAGGCAGGCTGTCCACGCCCACCGGGACCACTGCTCGGCCTGGGACGGCGGTGGGCGGGATGGCAGCCCCTCGGCCACACTCGACCGGCAGACGCGCGCCTGCTCCTCGCCATCCTGGACGCCGGAGCGCCCCCGCCGGAGGCATCGTGTGTGGCTGCGGCTGACGACTGGCCGGTGCCCTCTGGACAACCGACTCGGGGCGCGCGGTGGCTTGACAGGCTCTGGCGCGCCGCGTGCGCGCAGTCCGGCGTGAAGGGCCCGCACTTCCACGACCTTCGCCACCCGGGCAACACCCTGGCGGCCTCAACCGGGGCCGGCACCAGGGAACTCATGGCCGGGATGGGGCGCAGCACCGCCCGGGCCGCGCTGACCTACCAGCACGTCAGTGCGGAGCGGGAGCGGCTGATCGCCGACGCGGTGAGCGCCCTGGTGGAGGCGGCCCGTCAACGACCGTCCTGAGCGTGTGGCACGCGTGTGGCACGCCGCGCCCGCGCGACCCGGGAAAGGCAACGGCCCCAGATCGGCGATCACGCCGCTGACCTGGGGCCGAGCCACTCGGAGCGGGCGACGGGAATCGAACCCGCGTAGCCAGTTTGGAAGACTGGGGCTCTACCATTGAGCTACGCCCGCGACGCCAGGTTGATCCTGGCACACCGCATAGTAGCGGTCCGGGACGCCCCGTCGCACACCGGTTGCCGGGGCGGTGGCGATGGCCGGGCGGCGTACCGCGGAATTGGGCGGCTCCGGAGTGCGGAGGCATGTACTCTACGTGTCGCACCGACGGGGTGTGGCGCAGCTTGGTAGCGCGTCCGCTTTGGGAGCGGAAGGTCGTCGGTTCGAATCCGGCCACCCCGACCAGTTGTTGAACCGGCTCCACCCGGGCCGGCCCGGACGGATCGAGAGCGATCCGGTCCGGTCCCGAGCCGGTCCGGCTCGATCCGGTCCAGTCCCGTCCATTCCCTTCCCGCCCGGTCGGGACCGGGCGGGAAGGGACCGCGACCGATCGGTCGGTCGTGCGGGACCCCTGGTCCGCGCCCCCTGGGAACGCCCCCGGGCAGCCGCGTGACCCGAGTGTCCCGGCTCCGGGCCGAGCGGTCCGGCCGGGCCCGTTTGTGGTAGCGGTAGAGTGGGCCTTCGGCCACCTGATACGCGGTTTGCCCGCCACATCGCCGGGCGGCCCCCATCGACGTAAAGCCCCCAAGGAGACCCAACCGTGAAGAGCGCCGTGGAGACTCTGAACCCGACCCGGGTTCGACTCACCGTCGAGGTGCCCTTCGAGGAGCTCAAGCCCAGCCTCGACGCGGCGTACAAGAAGATCAACCAGCAGGTCACGGTGCCGGGGTTCCGGAAGGGCAAGATCCCCGCGCGCATCATCGACCAGCGGTTCGGCCGGGGCGCGGTCCTCGAAGAGGCCATCAACGACGCGCTGCCGAAGTTCTACACGGAGGCCGTCAACACCGGTGAGCTGAAGGTCCTCGGACAGCCCGAGATCGACATCACCGAGTTCAACGACAACGAGGAGCTGAAGTTCACCGCCGAGGTGGACATCCGCCCCGAGATCGAGATCCCGGACTACTCCGGCATCGAGGTCACCGTCGACGCCGTCGAGGTCACCGACGAGGACGTCGAGAAGTCGCTGGAGCAGCTGCGGGACCGCTTCGCGTCCACCACCCCGGTCGAGCGGCCGGCCGCCGACGGCGACGTGGTCGTCATCGACCTGGAGGCCCGGGTCGACGGTGAGGTGCTGGAGGACGGCGTCGCCAAGGGCGTCACCTACGTCATCGGCTCCGGCCAGCTGCTGGACGGCATCGACGAGGCCGTCACCGGCCTGGAGGCCGGCGGCTCGGCCACCTTCTCCTCCGAGCTGAAGGGCGGCTCGGCGGCCGGCCGGACCGCCGAGGTCAAGGTCGACGTCACCGCCGTGCAGGCCCGTGAGCTGCCCGCCCTGGACGACGAGTTCGCCCAGCTGGCGAGCGAGTTCGACACTCTCGAGGAGCTGCGCGCGGACAGCGTCAAGCGCCTGGAGCGGATGAAGAGGTACGACCAGGCCACCCAGGCCCAGGAGAAGGTGCTCGACGCCCTCCTGGAGCTGGTCGAGGTGCCGATCCCGGAGAAGCTCCTCCAGGACGAGATCGAGACCCGCAAGCACAACCTGGAGCACCACCAGTTCCCGATGATGGGGCTGACCTGGGAGAGCTTCCTGGAGCGCGAGGGCAAGACGGCCGAGGAGTACGACGCCGAGGTCGCCGAGCAGGCCACCAAGGGCATCAAGACCCAGTTCGTGCTCGACGAGCTGGTGGCCAAGGAGCAGCTGTCGGTCAACCAGGAGGAGCTCACCGAGCACCTCATGCGCCGTGCCGCCTCCTCCGGCATGAGCCCCGACCAGTTCGCCCAGGCGGTCGTCCAGGGCGGCCAGGTCCAGCTGCTGGTCGGCGAGGTCGCCCGCGGCAAGGCGCTGGCCGCCGTGGTGGAGGCCGCCACCGTCGTCGACACCGACGGCCAGCCGGTCGACCTGGAGGACGAGGACGAGGAGGAGGCCGGCGAGACCATCGAGGCCGCCACCGAGACCGCCGCCGAGGCCGTCGAGGGCACCGAGGGCACTGAGGCCGGCGAGGAGTCCACCGAGGCCTGAGCCCGGCGGCCCCGCGGCCGTCCGGCCGAGCCCGGATGACATCCGACGGGCCCGCACGCCACATCCGGCGTGCGGGCCCGTCGTCGTCTGTGCGCGGCCGCAGGCCCCGGCGTGCCCGGGGGCGCCGTGCGGGCCTGCGAGACGGGCCCTGAGGGCCCCTGCGCGTCCCCCGGACGGCGGGCACGCCCCTTGCCCGCGCATGGGGCGTGCGGTCACGCTGTGCGCCGTCCGCGGCCCCTTGCGCGCTCGCCCTCCCGTGGCATCCGGCGGCCGGTCCGTCACCGTGCGCTGACAGCGAACAGTTCCGCGTGCGGGATGGCTGTGTCCCACCTGCGCGTTAGGGTCACTGATAACGCGGGCAGGGGAGTCCCTTGACGGCGCCGGAGCGCAGCGCACCGTAGCCACGCACTGCGACGCCCTCCCCGCGCCCGAGGAGAAGACTCGAAGACGGCGTCGCCGTCCTACAACGAGCAGGTGGATACGTGACGACTCCGAAGATCCAGACGCCGGGACTTCTGATCCCCACCGCCAACGGCGGGCCGGGCGGGCCGGGCCTCGGCGACTCGGTCTACAGCCGGCTGCTCGACGAACGCATCATCTTCCTCGGCCAGGCGGTGGACGACGAGATCGCCAACCGGATCGCGGCCCAGATGCTGCTGCTCGCCGCGGACCCGACCAAGGACATCTACCTCTACATCAACTCGCCGGGCGGTTCGGTCACGGCCGGCTTCGCGATCTACGACACCATGCAGTACATCAAGAACGACGTGGTGACGATCGCGATGGGCCTGGCCGCGTCCATGGGCCAGTTCCTGCTCACCGCGGGCACCCCGGGCAAGCGCTTCGCCCTGCCGAACGCCGACATCCTGATGCACCAGGGCTCGGCCGGCCTCGGCGGCTCCGCCTCCGACATCAAGATCCAGTCCGAGCAGCTGCTGCGCACCAAGAAGCGCATGGAGCAGCTCACCGCCCAGCACAGTGGCCAGACCGTCGAGACGATCAACCGCGACGCCGACCGCGACCGCTGGTTCACCGCCCAGGAGGCCAAGGAGTACGGCCTGATCGACGAGGTCATGACCAGCGCCGCGGACGTGCCCGGTGGCGGCGGCACCGGTGCCTGAGGCCCGCCCCCACGCAGGCCCCGCGGCGCCGGGCACCGGCGCTTCCCACCCCGCTCACCTTCAGGACGGTGAACCCATGAACAACCCCACCCCCTTCGCTTCCCAGGAGGGCGTGGACGCCCGCCGGTCGCTCGGTGCGGAATCCCGCTACGTCGTGCCGCGCTTCGTCGAGCGCACCTCGCAGGGCATCCGTGAGTACGACCCGTACGCCAAGCTCTTCGAGGAGCGGGTGATCTTCCTCGGCGTGCAGATCGACGACGCCTCGGCCAACGACGTGATGGCGCAGCTGCTGTGCCTGGAGTCGATGGACCCCGACCGGGACATCTCCATCTACATCAACTCGCCCGGCGGCTCCTTCACCGCCATGACGGCCATCTACGACACGATGCAGTTCGTCAAGCCGGACATCCAGACGGTCTGCCTGGGCCAGGCCGCCTCGGCCGCCGCCGTGCTGCTGGCCGCGGGCACCCCCGGCAAGCGGATGGCGCTGCCGAACGCCCGGGTGCTCATCCACCAGCCGTACACCGAGACCGGCCGCGCCCAGATCTCCGACCTGGAGATCCAGGCGAACGAGATCATCCGGATGCGCGTGCAGATGGAGCAGATGCTCGCCCGTCACTCCAACCGGACCGAGGAGCAGGTCAGGGAGGACGTCGAGCGTGACAAGATCCTCACGGCGGAGGACTCCCTCGCCTACGGTCTGGTGGACCAGATCACCTCGTCGCGCAAGGCCTCGGTCGCGGTCTGACCGAGGGTGAAACCCCGGGTCCCCCCTCGGCCGGCCCGGTCCGGCGTACGAGTCGGTCCAAGGGGGGCCCAAACGGGGGGCCCGGCAAGGTACCGTCAAAGAGGGGTTCCGGGGCTGCTGCCCGGGAAACCCAGAAAGCACCAGGTCCCATCGAACTGGTGGGACCCAGGCGAAGGGGAAGCACCTCGTGGCACGCATCGGTGACGGCGGCGACCTGCTGAAATGCTCGTTCTGCGGAAAGAGCCAGAAGCAGGTGAAGAAGCTCATCGCAGGGCCGGGTGTGTACATCTGCGATGAGTGCATCGACCTGTGCAACGAGATCATCGAGGAGGAGCTCGCCGAGTCCTCCGAGGTCCGCTGGGAGGACCTGCCCAAGCCGCGCGAGATCTACGAGTTCCTCGAGGGCTACGTCGTCGGGCAGGAGGCCGCCAAGAAGGCGCTGTCGGTGGCGGTCTACAACCACTACAAGCGCGTGCAGGCGGGCGAGAACGGCGGCCGCGGCCACGACGACGGCATCGAGCTGGCCAAGTCCAACATCCTGCTGCTCGGCCCCACCGGCTCCGGCAAGACCCTGCTGGCGCAGACCCTCGCCCGGATGCTCAACGTCCCGTTCGCCATCGCCGACGCCACCGCGCTGACCGAGGCCGGCTACGTCGGCGAGGACGTCGAGAACATCCTGCTCAAGCTGATCCAGGCGGCCGACTACGACGTCAAGAAGGCCGAGACGGGGATCATCTACATCGACGAGATCGACAAGGTGGCCCGCAAGAGCGAGAACCCGTCGATCACCCGTGACGTCTCCGGCGAGGGCGTGCAGCAGGCCCTGCTGAAGATCCTGGAGGGCACCACCGCCTCGGTGCCGCCGCAGGGCGGGCGCAAGCACCCGCACCAGGAGTTCATCCAGATCGACACCACGAACGTGCTGTTCATCGTGGGCGGCGCCTTCGCGGGCCTGGAGAAGATCATCGAGGCGCGGGCCGGTGCCAAGGGCATCGGCTTCGGCGCCACCATCCGCTCCAAGCGGGACCTGAACTCCGTCGACCAGTTCGCCGAGATCATGCCCGAGGACCTGGTGAAGTTCGGGATGATCCCGGAGTTCATCGGCCGTCTGCCGGTCATCACCTCGGTGCACAACCTCGACCGCGAGGCGCTGCTGAAGATCCTCGTCGAGCCGCGCAACGCCCTGGTCAAGCAGTACCAGCGGCTGTTCGAACTCGACGGCGTGGAGCTGGAGTTCGACCGCCGGGCGCTGGAGGCCATCGCCGACCAGGCCATCCTGCGCGGCACCGGCGCCCGCGGACTGCGCGCCATCATGGAGGAGGTGCTGATGTCGGTGATGTACGAGGTGCCGTCCCGCAAGGACGTGGCCCGCGTCGTCATCACCGAGGACGTCGTGCACTCCAACGTCAACCCGACGCTGGTGCCGCGCGGCCGCACCGAGCCGGGCGAGCGCCACGAGAAGAGCGCGTAGCCGCAGGAGCGCGTAGCCGCCCTCCCGAAGCCCACGCGAAGGGGCCCCGGACATCGCGTCCGGGGCCCCTTCGCCGTCGTGCCGGGGTCAGGGGATCCGGACCCGCGCGGCCTGCCGGACCTTCGCGGTGGTGTCCGCGGCCTCGCCGAGCGACATGCTCTGGCCGGTCATCGACACCTTGAAGACGAAGACCTCGGCCACCGTGCTGGAGTCACCCCAGATGCAGATCGGCAGCGTGCCGCCGCCGCCCGCGGCCGCCCCGCCGGCGACCGTGAAGTTCTGGCACTTCATCACGCCGTCGAAACCGGCCGGGCTCTCGGACTGCGGGCTGCCCACCGCCGTGAGCGTGGCACCGTTGGTGGAGTTGGCGGCGTTGGCCGTGATCGCGGCGAACGCGGTGTCCACCGCCGAGGACGGGTCGCTGACATCCCCGTACTCTCCGGTCAGCGTCAGGCTGCTGAGCTTGTCGGAGCTCTGGTAGGTGGCGGTCATGGCCTTGCCGCCGGAGACGGAACCGAAGATCGGGGCCGCGCTGGCCTTCCGGTCGGCGCCGATCTCGGCGTCGTCCTTGGACTCGGTGAGCGTGTACGTCCCGGCGACCGTCTGCGGGGCCGTCAGCTTGTACTTCACGCCGTCGGAGGCGCCGCCCCCGCTGCCGCCGGAGCCGCCCTTGGCGCTGCTGCCGCCACTGCCGCCGCCCGCGGTCAGCGCGACGCCGATGCCGACGGCGGCCACCACGACGATCGCCGCGACAATGCCGATGATCTTCCCGGTGTTGCTCTTGCCCGGCGGCGGAGGCGGCACCTGGCCGCCCCAGCCCGGCTGCTGGCCGTAGGGGCCCGGCTGGCCGTACGGGCCCTGCGGGCCGGCCTGCTGCGCGTAGGGGTTGGGGCCCTGCGGGCCGGGCGGCTGGGCGTAGGGGTTCTGCTGCGGCGGGACGCCCCCCTGCGGGTAGCCGTAGCCGGGCGGCGGACCAGGCGGCGGGGGCTGCTGGCCGTAGGGGTTCGGCGGCGGCTGGTTGAAGCTCATAGGGGTGTCCTCCCGTTGTCATGCTTATGCGGTCCACATCCTTGCGGATGACGGGGCCGCCCCGTAAGCCGGGTCGGCGGCTCTGTTACGCGAATAAAGCGGTTCGGAGGCCGGCCCGGGGCGCCCCTAGAATTGCGCCGTGACCGACATGAACCAGCGCCCCCACGGTGGGCCAAGCAGCAGCCCCGACCATCTGCCGACCCAGTACGTCCCGGCCGAGGTAGAGGGGCCGCTGTACGAGCGCTGGGTGGAGCGCGGTTACTTCGAGGCCGACGCCAAGAGCGACAAGCCGCCGTACTGCATCGTCATCCCGCCGCCCAACGTCACCGGCAGCCTGCACCTCGGCCACGCGTTCGAGCACACGCTGATCGACGCCCTCACCCGCCGCAAGCGGATGCAGGGCTACGAGACGCTGTGGCAGCCGGGCATGGACCACGCGGGCATCGCCACCCAGAACGTCGTCGAGCGCGAGCTCGCCAAGGAGGGCAAGTCCCGCCACGACCTGGGCCGCGAGGCGTTCGTCGAGCGCGTCTGGCAGTGGAAGGCGGAGTCCGGCGGCCAGATCTCGGGCCAGATGCGGCGCCTCGGCGACGGTGTGGACTGGTCGCGGGAGCGCTTCACCATGGACGAGGGCCTCTCGCAGGCCGTCCAGACCATCTTCAAGCGCCTCTACGACGACGGGCTGATCTACCGCGCCGAGCGGATCATCAACTGGTGCCCGCGCTGCCTGACCGCCATCTCCGACATCGAGGTGGAGTACCAGGAGGACGAGGGCGAGCTGGTCTCCATCCGCTACGGCGACGGGGACGCCGCGATCGTGGTGGCCACCACCCGTGCCGAGACGATGCTCGGGGACACCGCGGTCGCCGTCCACCCCGACGACGAGCGCTACCGGCACCTGGTCGGCACCGAGATCGCGCTGCCGCTGACCGGCCGCCGCATCCCGATCGTCGCCGACGCCCACGTCGATCCGGAGTTCGGCACCGGCGCGGTCAAGGTCACCCCCGCCCACGACCCGAACGACTTCGAGATCGGCCAGCGCCACGACCTGCCGTCCCTGACGATCATGGACGAGCACGCGGTGATCACCGCGCACGGCCCGTTCCAGGGTCTGGACCGTCTGGAGGCCCGCTCGGCGATCGTCGCCGCGCTGCGCGCCGAGGGCCGGATCGTCGCCGAGAAGCGCCCGTACGCGCACTCCGTCGGGCACTGCTCGCGCTGCAAGACCACCATCGAGCCGCGGCTGTCGCTCCAGTGGTGGGTCAAGGTCGGCCCGCTGGCCAAGGCCGCCGGCGACGCCGTCCGGGACGGGCGGGTGACGATCCACCCCAAGGAGATGGAGTCCCGCTACTTCGGGTGGGTCGACAACCTCCACGACTGGTGCATCTCGCGCCAGCTGTGGTGGGGCCACCGCATCCCGGTCTGGTACGGGCCGGACGGCGAGGTCGTCTGCGTCGGACCGGACGAGGAGCCGCCGAGCGGCGAGGGCTGGCACCAGGAGACCGACGTCCTGGACACCTGGTTCTCCTCGGGGCTGTGGCCGTTCTCCACGCTGGGCTGGCCGGAGCGCACCGAGTCGCTGGAGAAGTTCTATCCGAACGCCGTCCTGGTCACCGGCTACGACATCCTGTTCTTCTGGGTCGCCCGGATGATGATGTTCGGCCTGTACGCGATGGACGGCACCCCGCCGTTCCACACCATCGCGCTGCACGGCATGGTCCGCGACCAGTTCGGCAAGAAGATGTCGAAGTCCTTCGGCAACGCGGTCAACCCGCTGGACTGGATGGACCGCTACGGCTCCGACGCCCTGCGCTTCACCCTGGCCCGCGGCGCCAACCCCGGCACCGACGTGCCCATCGGCGAGGACTGGGTCCAGGGCTCGCGCAACTTCGCCAACAAGATCTGGAACGCCACCCGCTTCGCCCTGATGAACGGCGCCACGGTGGAGGGCGAACTGCCGCCCGCCGAGCGGCTGTCGGCGGCCGACCGGTGGATCCTGTCCCGGCTGGGCGCGGTCGTCACCGAGGTGGACGGCCACTACGAGGACTACCAGTTCGCCCGGCTCGCCGACACGCTGTTCCACTTCGCGTGGGACGAGGTCTTCGACTGGTACGTGGAGCTGACCAAGCCCACCTTCGCGGCGGGCGGCCCGGCGGCGGACGCGTCCCGGCGGGTCCTCGGCGAGGTCCTGGACGTCACGCTGCGGCTGCTGCACCCGGTCGTCCCGTTCGTGACCGAGACGCTGTGGACCACGCTGACCGGCCGGGAGTCGCTCGTCATCGCCGACTGGCCGTCCGACGGCGGCTTCCGCGACGCGGCCGCCGAGCAGGAGATCGCCACCCTGCAGCAGGTGATCACCGAGGTCCGGCGGTTCCGCGCCGACCAGGGCCTCCAGCCCGGCCAGCGGGTCCCGGCCCGGCTGGGGCTGTCCGGCACCGCGCTGGGCGCCCACGAGGACGCCATCCGCGCGCTGCTGCGGCTGGAGCCGGCCGGTGAGGGCTTCACGGCCACCGCCTCGCTGCCGGTCGCCGGGGCCACCGTGGAGCTGGACCTGTCCGGTGCGATCGACGTCGAGGCGGAGCGCAAGCGGCTGACGAAGGACCTGGCCGCGGCCCGCAAGGAGCTGGAGCAGACGTCCGCCAAGCTCTCCAACGAGGCGTTCCTGGCCAAGGCGCCGGCGAACGTGGTGGACAAGATCCGCGCCCGCCGCGAGACCGCGGAGAACGAGATCGAGCGGCTGTCGGCGCAGCTGGCCGCCCTGCCGCAGGGCTGAGCCGTAGCTCCTGACGGAGTGAGCGCCCGGCCCACGACGACTGGCACCGCACCTCGCGGCACTGCGCTTCGCTCCGTCTCTGCTCTG
>JBEHXI010000250.1:0-10649 GCA_048498775.1 Actinomycetota bacterium
ACAACCGGCGGGTGCTGCACCGCCGGGTGCCCTTCCAGCCCGCCGCCCCGGGCACGGCCCGCTGGCTGCGGCGCTGCTACGCGCGGACCCGGCCCTAGGCGTGTTTCAGAAGTCCCGCCGGGCCCGCGCCGCCTGGCACGCACGCTCGCTTCGTTGTCGGGATCGCCCGAGTACGCCCAGTACGAGGACGACCCTCCGCCTTGCGATCACACGCACCAGACGCCGCGGGCTGATCCGACGCGACTTCTGAAACACGCCGTAGCGGCTCGCCCGCGCTCCCCGACACACCCGTTCGGGAGTCCGCCGCGCACGTCGGCCGCCGGGTGACCGGGTATTCGGCCGGTAGCTCTTTAGCGTGAGTCATGGCATGCCGCCGATCGGCACGGGCATGCTCGACCACACTTGGAGGGCCATGAGCGCGGCGGATGGGACGACATGGGCCGGCCGCTGGGAACGGGTGGCGGCACGCGCCCCGTCCTGGTTCGGCGGCTTCTTTGGCCTGCTCGGCGCCGCCTGCGCGGTGGCGGCGCTGATCAACCCGCTGCGCTGGCTGCTGGAACCGCTGCTGCGGCTGATCAGTGACTGGCTCGTGCCGGCCTCGCCGAACCTGGCCTATGCCGTCTTCCTGCTGCTGCTCGCGGGCGCGCTGGTCGCCCGTAAGCGGGTCGCCTGGTGGGTGCTCACCTGCTACACGCTGCTGCTGCTCGCCATCGAGGTGCTGGCGCTCATCGCGTTCGACGCGATGGACGTCGTACCGCCGCTGGTGGTCACCGCGGTGGTGCTGACGCTCCTGGTGGCCACCAGGAGCCAGTTCTCCGCCCGGGTCCGCCGGGGGGCGTTCTGGCGGGCGCTCGGCGTGCTGGTGGCAGGCCTGGCGGTGGCGGTCCTGCTCGGCTGGGGGCTGGTGGAACTCTTCCACGGCGGGCTGCCCGCGGACGAGCGGCTGCGGTGGGCCGCCAACCGGGTGCTGGGCGGCCTGGTCCCGGCCGGCCGGATCGCACATCGCCCCCCGGCCGCCGTCAGCTTCCTGTGCGGGCTGTTCGGGGCCATCGCCCTGGTGAACGCGGCCGCCGTCCTCTTCCGCTCGCAGCGGGCGCAGGCCGGGCTGCACCCCGACGAGGAGGCGCGGCTGCGCGCCCTGCTCGCCCGCTACGGCGGGCAGGACTCACTGGGCTACTTCGCCACCCGCCGCGACAAGGCGGTGGTCTTCGCGCCCAACGGGGAGGCGGCCGTCACCTACCGGGTGGAGACCGGCGTCTGCCTGGCCAGCTCCGACCCCGTCGGCGCCAGGGGAGCGTGGCCCCAGGCCATCGAGGCATGGCTGGACCTGGCCCGGCAGTACGCCTGGGTGCCGGCGGTGATGGGCGCCAGCGAGGAGGGCGCCAGGGCCTACGGGCGCGCCGGCCTGAGCGCGCTGCAACTCGGCGACGAGGCCATCCTCACCACGGCCGACTTCGACCTCAACGGCCGGGACATGCGCGTCACCCGGCAGGCCGTCAACCGGGTGCGCCGCACCGGGGCCACCACCCGCATCCGCCGCCACTCCGCGCTGACCCCCGAGGAGTTCGAGCGGGTCGTCGCCCTCGCCGACGCCTGGCGCGACACCGAGGTGGAACGCGGCTTCTCCATGGCGCTCGGGCGGCTGGGCGACCCGGCGGACGGCGAGTGCCTGCTGGTGGAGGCCGTGGCCGCGGACGGCCGCACCGTGGCGCTGCTGTCGTTCGTCCCCTGGGGTCCGGACGGCATCTCGCTGGACCTGATGCGGCGGGACCGCACCGCGCCCAACGGCGTCATGGAGTTCATGATCGCCGAACTCGCCGCCCAGGCGCCGCGCCTGGGGGTGCGCCGGGTCTCGCTGAACTTCGCCGTCTTCCGGGCGGCCTTCGAGGAGGGCGCCCGGATCGGCGCCGGGCCGGTGCTGCGGCTGTGGCGGCGGCTGCTGCTGTTCTTCTCCAAGTGGTGGCAGCTGGAGGCGCTGTACCGGGCCAACGTCAAGTACCGCCCGCAGTGGTACCCGCGCTTCCTGTGCTTCTCCGAGGCCCGGCTGCTGGCGCGGATCGCGGTGGCCTCCGGGATCGCCGAGGGCTTCGTGCCCGCGCCCCGGTTCGCCGGCTGGCGCGCCGCAGGCGTCCGGCCGCCGGTCAGCGCCGCACCGCTGCCGCCGCTCCCCGAGGGCGCCCGCGCACCGGCCGCCGAGGCGGGCCGCCGTGACCTGTCCACGCTGCCGGAACAGGTCCGGGTGCGCCACCACAAGCTGGAACGGCTCTGCGCGGAGGGCATGGAGCCGTACCCCGTCCTGGTCACCCGCACCCACACCCTCGCCCAGATCCGGGCCGGCCACCCGAACCCGGCGCCCGGCGTCCGCACCGGCGAGCGGGTGACCGTCGCCGGACGCGTGCTGCTCCAGCGCGACTTCGGCGGAGTGGTCTTCGTCGTCCTGCGCGACTGGTCGGGGGACCTGCAGATCGTCCTGACCCGCGAGGGCCTGGGAGATGAGCGGCTGCGGCGCTTCACCGCGGACGTCGACCTCGGCGACCAGGTGCAGTTCGAGGGGGAGGTCGGCACCAGCGACCGGGGCGAGCTGTCGGTGTTCGCCGGTTCCTGGACGATGGCGGGCAAGTGCCTGCACCCCCTGCCCGGCAAGCTCCAGGGGCTGAGCGATCCCGAGGCGCGGGTGCGGCAGCGCTACGTCGACCTGGTCGTCCGGCCCGGCGCGCGCGAGACCGTGCGGGCCCGCGGCGCCGTCGTGCAGGCGCTGCGGTCCGGGCTGCTGGAGCGGGGCTTCCTGGAGGTCGAGACGCCGATGCTCCAGCAGGTCCACGGCGGTGCCAACGCCCGGCCGTTCCGCACCCACATCAACGCCTACGGACTCGACCTGTACCTGCGCATCGCCCCCGAGCTCTACCTGAAGCGGCTGTGCGTCGGCGGAGTGGAGAAGGTCTTCGAACTCGGCCGCACCTTCCGCAACGAGGGCACCTCCTACAAGCACAACCCCGAGTTCACCATGCTGGAGGCGTACCAGGCGTTCGCCGACTACCACACGATGATGGACCTGGCCCGCGAGCTCATCCAGGCGGCCGCCACCGCCGCCCACGGCCGGCCCGTCGCCCGCCGCACCGGTGAGGACGGCGCCCCCGCCGAGTACGACATCTCCGGGCAGTGGCCGGTCCGCAGCGTCTACGGCGCCATCTCCGAGGCGCTGGGCGAGGAGATCGGCCCGGACACCGGCACCGAGCGGCTCCAGGCGCTCTGCGACCGGGCCCGGGTGCCGTACGCGCCGGGGATGGGCCACGGGCAGGTGGTGCTGGAGATGTACGAGCGCCTGGTCGAGGAGCGCACCACCCTGCCGGTCTTCTACAAGGACTTCCCCACCGACGTCTCACCGCTGACCCGGCAGCACCGCTCGGACCCCCGGCTCGCCGAACGCTGGGACCTCGTCGCCTTCGGCACCGAACTGGGCACCGCCTACTCGGAGCTGACCGATCCCGTCGAGCAGCGCAGGCGGCTGACCCTGCAGTCCCTCCTCGCGGCCGGCGGCGACCCGGAGGCGATGGAGGTCGACGAGGACTTCCTGACCGCTCTGGAGTACGCCATGCCGCCCACCGGCGGGCTGGGGCTCGGGGTGGACCGGCTGGTGATGTTCCTGACCGGGCTGTCGATCCGCGAGACGCTGCCGTTCCCGCTGGTGCGGCCGCGCTGACCCAGGTGGCGTCGGCCGGGCCTCAGGGCTGCTCGCCGACGGCCTGCCGGTACAGTTCGGCGACCTGCTCCCCGAACGGGCTGCTGTACGACACGTCCGGGGTGAACCCGCCGTTGTGGTAGCCGCCGATCACCCCCACGACCGAGCCGGCGCCGGTGGTCTCGGCGTCGGCGAACCACGGGCTGCCGCTCGTCCCCAGGCCCATCCCGGGGCAGCGCACCCGCAGCTGGTCGCCCTCCAGCCGCTCCGCCGTGCCCTCACAGGCGACCGGCGAGTCGGCGTTGCTCGGATAGCCCACCAGCCGGACCGGGCCGGGATCGCGGTCCACGAAGATCGGGTTGCCGCCCACCACGTCCTCGACCTCGCGCCCGTCCAGCGGCTCCAGGACGAGGAAGGCGACGTCCACCGAGGCGTCCCGGGACTGCGCCCACCCCGGGGCGACCAGCACCGAGCGCACCTGCCACATCCCCGCCGGGGCGTTCCCGTCGCGGTACCCGGGGGCGAAGCCGAGCCCCGTGCGGTACGCGCCGCCGGCCCCGCCGTGCACGCAGTGCGCCGCGGTGATGACGAGGTTGCGGCGCGGGCTGTCCACCACGCTGCCGGTGCAGAAGTGGCGCCGACGCCCGGTCAGGGTGAACACGGCGCCCACCCGTTCACCGGCGGGCTGCAGCGCCCTGGGCGCCGGGACCATCGCGCGGGTCTGCGGGCGCAGCGGCCGGGCGGCCCCGTCGGCGTGCAGTCCGGTGCCCGCCGGCGGGCTCGGCCGGACGCGGGGCGCGGCCGGTCCGGCCTGCACCGCGGTCACCAGCGTCGCCAGCAGGTAGGCGAGCGCCACCGCACTCAGCCCTGTCAGCCGAAACCCGCGGACGAACCTCACCGGCATCCTCCCGTCGCTGCCCGACAGGCATCGATGATTCGACGACCGGTGGGGTGGTCCCGGTACGGACACTCCCGGATGTCACTCGTACGGGTCGCGTTCGCGGGTGCCGGCCGCGTCCGCCCGGCAGCGGTGGGTGAGGCGTGGGCCATCGCCGGTGGCGGGCGGACGGCCTGACGGTCCGGCGGGTCGGGCAGGATGGGGGAGTGCGTGTCGTCCCTCTCTCCTGGCCGCGGGTGACCGAATCCCTGGCCGACCGGATCGCCGGGCTCACCGCCTTCGACGGCAGCCCCTGGCTGCGGATCGCCCTTGACGGGGCACCGGCCGCGCCCACCGGACAACTGGCCGACGACCTGGCCGGCGAGGTGCGCACCCGCGGCCGGCCCACCGTGCGGGTGCGGGCCGACGGCTACTGGCGGGCCGCCTCGCTGCGCTACGAGTACGGGCGCGAGGACCCCGACGCGTACTACGACCGCTGGCTGGACACCGGCGGGCTGTGGCGCGAGGTGCTCGGGCCGCTCTCACCCGGCGGGAACGGACGGGTCCTGCCCTCGCTGTGGGATCCGGTGAGCGACCGCGCCACCCGCGAGCCGTACACCGAACTGCCCGAAGGGGGCGTCCTGTTGCTCGACGGGCCGCTGCTGCTCGGCCACGGCCTCCCCTTCGACCTCGCCGTGCACCTGCGGCTCTCCCCGCCTGCCCTGGCCCGCCGGACCCCGGACGACCAGCGCTGGACGCTGCCCGCCTTCGCCCGCTACGAGGAGGAGGTCGGCCCGGCGGCCGTGGCGGACGTCGTGATCCGCTGCGACGACCCGCGGCACCCGGCCTGGAGCGGCTGACGCGCGACCGGCGCACGGCCGCCTGACGGCCTTTCGGGTGATCGCCCCGGCCGGGTTTGCCACCCGCCGGGCGGGGGCATCGGGCTCGGACGGAGACGGCGCCCGGGTGCCGCCGCAGAGAGGGGGCCACCGTGCAGCACCGGACGGAACCGGACCGGCGGCCGGGGACCGCGGCGCACGTCGGGGTGGTCCTGCTGGCCGCCGCCTCCGGCGCGGTGGACACCACGGCGTTCCTGGCCCTCGGGCATGTCTTCGCGGGCGTGATGACCGGCAACCTCGCCCTGCTCGGCATCGCGCTGGGCGGCGCCCACCCCGCCGATCTGGCGTCGCCGCTGCTCGCGCTCGGCGGATACGTCTGCGGCACCGCCCTCGTCGCCACGCTGACCCGGGGCCACACCGGGTCCGGCCCGCACTGGTCGCCCCGGATCGCCGTCTGCCTCGCCGGGGAGGCGGTCCTGCTCACCGCCGGGGCGGTCGCCTGGGCGGCGGCCCACGGCGCGCCGGGCGAAGGCGCCCGCGACGCGCTGCTCATCGGGGCGGCCGTCGCGATGGGGGTGCAGTCCGGGGCGATGGTCGCGGCCGGGGCCTCCGGACGGCCGTCGACGTACCTGACCGGCACCCTCACCGTCTTCCTGGTCCGCACCATCGGCACGACCTCGGGCGCCGGCCCCGACCCCTGGATGCCGGGCCGGCTGCTGGCGCTGCTGGCCGGCGCGGCGGCGGCCGCCTGGCTGCACCGGGTGGCGGTCGTCTGGACGGCCGCGGTGCCCGCCGCCCTGGTGACGGCGGCGCTGCTGACCGCCGTGTGGCACCGCCTGCCGCGCCCCGCGGCAGGCGTAAAGGGCCGGTGATCCGGGAACCCGCTGATCGCCGACCGGTCTGAGAAGGAGTTCCCATGCCCATCGCAACCGTCAATCCGGCGACCGGGGAGACACTGAAGACCTTCGAGGCCCTCACCGCCGAGGAGATCGAGGAACGGCTGGCCAAGGCCGTCGAGGCCTTCCGTGACCACCGGCGCACCTCCATGGCCCGGCGCGCCGAGCTGATGCGCCGGGCCGCCGACCTGCTGGAGGCCGACCAGGACGACATCGCGCGCACCATGACCACCGAGATGGGCAAGACCCTGGTGGCGGCGCGCGCCGAGGCGGCCAAGTGCGTCAAGACGATGCGCTGGTACGCCGAGCGGGCCCCGCGGCTGCTCGCCGACGAGACCACCCGGGACGAGGACGTCAAGGACTCCGGCGGCGCGCAGGCGTATGTGCGCTACCGCCCGCTCGGCCCCGTCCTGGCCGTGATGCCGTGGAACTTCCCGCTGTGGCAGGTGACCCGGTTCGCCGCGCCGGCGCTGATGGCCGGCAACGTCGGGCTGCTCAAGCACGCCTCGAACGTGCCGCAGACCGCCCTGTACCTGGAGGACCTGTTCCGCCGGGCGGGTTTCCCCGAGGGCTGCTTCCAGACGCTGCTGATCGGGTCCGGCGCCGTCGAGGGCATCCTGCGGGACCCGCGGGTGGCCGCCGCGACCCTCACCGGCAGCGAGCCGGCGGGCCGCTCGGTGGCGTCGGTCGCCGGCGACGAGATCAAGAAGACGGTGCTGGAACTGGGCGGCAGCGACCCGTTCGTCGTGATGCCGTCGGCCGACATCGCCGCCGCGGCCAGGACGGCCGTCACCGCCCGGGTGCAGAACAACGGCCAGTCCTGCATCGCCGCCAAGCGTTTCATCGTGCACGGCGACGTCCACGACGCGTTCACCGCCGCCTTCACCCAGGCCATGGGCGCGCTGCGGGTGGGCGACCCGATGGAGGAGTCCACCGACGTCGGCCCGCTCTCGTCCGAGCAGGGCAGGGCCGACCTGGAGGAACTGGTCGAGGACGCCCGCGCGAAGGGCGCCACGGTGCTCTGCGGCGGCCGGCGGCCCGAGGGGCTGCCGCCCGGGTGGTACTACGAGCCGACCGTGCTCACCGGCATCACGCCGGACATGCGCATCCACCACGAGGAGGCGTTCGGCCCGGTGGCCACCGTCTACCGGGTCGGCGACATCGACGAGGCGGTCCGGGTCGCCAACGACACCCCGTTCGGCCTCAGCTCCAACGTCTGGACGAGCGATCCGGCCGAGCAGGACCGCTTCGTACGGGACCTGGAGGCCGGCGCCATCTTCTTCAACGGCATGACCGCCTCGCACCCGGCGATGCCGTTCGGCGGGGTGAAGCGCTCCGGGTACGGCCGTGAGCTGTCGGACCACGGGATCCGGGAGTTCTGCAACATCACCACCGTGTGGCACGGCACCCCACCGGTGCCGGCCGGCGACTGAGGACGCCGGCGTGAGCCCCGCCGCGGCCCGGCACCCGGTGCCGTGACCGGGCGGGGCCCGCGGCCCGGACCGCGGGGCGCGAGCGCCGGCCGCGAGCCCCCGCGACCCCGTGCGCGCCCACCGCACCGTCCACCACCCGGACACTTCTCATGGGAAAGTCTTGCCGCGTGCAATACTTGCCTGTGTGGCAACGGTATCGGAGAACAGCAGGTCGGAGCGGCACGACCGCCCGACGAACGAGGAGATCACGGCCTTCCAGGTCGCGACCCCCGACCTGATAGGGGTGGCGCTGCGGAGCCTTGAGGTGCTGGCGGGGGAGGTCTCGCTGCCCCAGTTCCGGCTGCTGCTGGCCCTGCGGGACACCGGCCGGTGCCAGTCCTCGCGGGTCGCGCGGGCCCTGGGCGTCGGCGCCTCGTCGGTGACCCGGCTGGCGGACCGGCTGTACGCCTCCGGGCACCTCGTCCGCGGCCGGGACGACCGCAGCCGCAGCGTGGTGACCCTGGAACTCACCGAACGCGGCCGGGAACTGGTCGAGAAGGTGCTGGAGTGGCGCCACCGCGAACTCGACCGGATCCTGTCCCGGCTCCCCGCCGAGGCGCGGGCCGCCGCGGCCGAGGGGCTGCGGCTGTTCCACGAGGCGGTCGGCGAGGACTACGCGGCGCAGAGCGGACCGATGCCGCTGTGAGCGCCGTCCGGCGGCCGACGGCCGCACACCTGGGAGACTTCACCGTCCACCCCCGCATGCTGCTGATCACCGCCTGGGCGCTGCCGGTCGGCGGGGCCGGCGCGGTCGCCGCGCTGGTCCTGCTGCGCCTCATCGGCCTGGTGACCAACCTCGTCTTCTACCAGCGCTGGCAGACCTCGCTGGTCGCCCCCGGCGGGCACCACCATCCCTGGTGGCTGGTGCTCGGCGCCCCGATCCTGGGCGGGCTGGTGATCGGGCTGATGGCCCGGTACGGCTCGGAGAAGATCCGCGGCCACGGGATGCCCGAGGCGATCGAGGCGATCCTGACCGGCGGCAGCACCGTCGCACCGCGGGTCGCCGTCCTCAAGCCGGTCTCGGCCGCCGTCAGCATCGGCACCGGCGGCCCGTTCGGCGCCGAGGGGCCCATCATCATGACCGGCGGCGCCATCGGATCGATCCTCGCCCAGGTGCTGCGGCTGTCCGCGGACGAGCGCAAGACGCTGCTGGTGGCGGGCGCCGCCGCGGGCATGGCGGCCACCTTCAACTCGCCGCTGGCCGCGGTGCTCCTGGCCGTCGAGCTCCTGCTGTTCGAGTGGCGGCCCCGCAGCTTCATACCCGTCGTCGGCGCGGTCGCGGTCAGCACGGTGGTGCGCGGCGTGCTGCTCGGCACCGCGCCCGTCTTCCCGGTGTCCGCCGCGGGCCTGCACGTCAACGGCGGCGTGGAGGCGCTGTGCGCCCTCGCCGGGCTGACCGGCGGAGCGCTCGCCGCGGCCGCCACCTGGCTGGTCTACCGCGCCGAGGACGCCTTCGCCCGGCTGCCGTTCCACTGGATGTGGTGGCCCGCCGTCGGCGGCGCGGTGATCGGGCTCGGCGGACTCGCCGAACCCCGCGCGCTGGGCGTCGGATACGACGTCATCGACCAGCTGCTGACCGGGCGGGCCACGGTCTCCCTGATCGTCGGGATCCTGGTGGTCAAGACGCTCATCTGGTCGCTGTCCCTGGGCTCGGGCACCTCCGGCGGCGTCCTCGCCCCGGTGTTCATGATCGGGGGCGCGCTGGGGGCCGCCGAGGGACTGTTCCTGCCGCATGTCATGCCCGGCTTCTGGGCCATGATGGGCCTGGCCGCCGTGGTCGGCGGAGTGATGCGCTCACCGCTCACCGGAGTCGTCTTCACCCTGGAACTGACCCACGCCTGGGCGGCCGGCCTGCCCCTGCTGATCTCCTCCACCGCGGCCTACGCCCTGTCGGCGCTGGTCCTGCGCCGCTCGGTGCTGACCGAGAAGATCGCCCGCCGGGGGCTCCACCTCACCCGCGAGTACTCCACGGACCCGCTGGAGACCTTCTTCGCCTCCGAGGTGATGCGACCCGACCCGGTCGTGCTGTCCGGCCGGGACTCCCTGGACGAGGCACTGAAGGCCGGCGTGAGTCACCAGGACGCCCCCGAGAACGACCAGCGGCTGTTCCCGGTCGTGGGCCCGGACGGCGAACTCCTGGGCGTCGCCACCCGACGCGGGCTGCTGGCCGCGGTCGCGGAACGCGGCGCGGCCGGCGGCGGCACGGTGGCGGACGCGGTGGTCCCGCTGCGGGCCTACGTCCGGCCGGACGACACGCTGCGCCAGGTGGCGTACGTCTTCGCCGAGCACCGCGTCACCCGCGCGCCGGTCATCGAGGACCGCGCGGAGGGGCAGTTGCGGATCGTCGGCATCATCGCGCTGCCGGATCTGCTGCACGCCCGGCTGCACGACCTCACCGAGGAACGGCACCGCCAGCGCCTGCTGCCCCGCCGCGACAGTCCGAACGCGACGGGTGCGGCCGTGACGCGGCCGGCGACGGCCGAACGGGCGGGCTGAGGCGCCGCGCCAGGCGTGGCACGGGCCCGGGCGGGTAGGCGCACAGTTCGCCGGACAGGGTTCGCCGGACAGGTGCGCTGCCCGCCCCGGTGGCGGCCCGTGGGCCGGGGGTGGGAGGCAGGAGGTCACGATGGAGCAGTACGCGAGCGCGTCGGGACGCCCGCCGGTGCGGCCGGAGCGGCCGACCTGGACGTCCCCCTCGGAGCCTGGTCCTGAGCCTGGGTCCCCGGTGCCTGGGCCTGGTCCTGAGCCGGCGCCGCCGTCGCCGTCGCCGGTGCCTTCGCCTGGGCCGGGTCCTGAGCCCGGGTCCCCGGTGCCTGGGCCGGGTCCCGAGCCCGCGCCGCCGTCGCCGGTGCCTGGGCCTGGGCCTGGTCCTGAGCCCGCGCCGCC
>JBEHXI010000251.1:0-10631 GCA_048498775.1 Actinomycetota bacterium
GTGGCGCGCGCGGCTCCACCTTGACGTCCAAGGTCCGGCCGGGGGCACCGGGTTGGCGAGGATCGTCGCCGACCGGCCTCGATCGGCGCCGACCGGCCTCGATCGGCCGTTGGTCGTACCCGGATCACCAGGGATCACGACGGATTCGCGGGATTCGCGGGAATCCCGCGAATCCCCTGGTGCCGGGCGGACGTTCCGCCCCGCACCCGCGGGGTCAGCCGAGCACCGTCTCCAGATCGACGGCCGTCAGCCCGTGTGCCTCGGCCACCGAGGGGTACACGACCTGACCGTCGTGGACGTTGAGCCCCTTGGCCAGCGCGGCGTCCCGGCGCAGCGCCTCCCGCCAGCCGCGGTCGGCGAGTTCGACGACGTACGGGAGGGTGGCGTTGGTGAGCGCGTAGGTGGAGGTGTTCGGCACCGCGCCGGGCATGTTGGCGACGCAGTAGAAGACCGACCCGTGCACCGGGAAGGTCGGCTCGGTGTGCGTGGTGGGCCGGGAGTCCTCGAAGCAGCCGCCCTGGTCGATGGCGATGTCGACCAGCACCGAGCCCGGCTTCATCCGGGCGACCAGCTCGTTGGTGACCAGCTTGGGGGCCTTGGCGCCGGGGATGAGGACCGCGCCGACGACCAGGTCGGCGTCGAGGACCGCCTTCTCCAGCTCCAGGGCGTTGGAGGCGACGGTCTGCACCGCGGTGCCGAAGACCTTGTCGGCCTCGCGGAGCTTGTTGATGTCCTTGTCGAGCAGGGTGACGTGGAAGCCCAGGCCGATGGCGATCTGGGTGGCGTTCCAGCCGGAGACGCCGGCGCCGATGACCACGGCCTTGCCGGGGACCACGCCGGGCACGCCGCCGGGCAGCACGCCCCGGCCGCCCGCCGAGCGCATCAGGTGGTAGGCGCCGACCTGCGGGGCCAGCCGCCCGGCGACCTCCGACATCGGGGCGAGCAGCGGCAGCTGGCGGCCGGCCAGCTCGACGGTCTCGTACGCGATCGCCGTGGTGCCGGACTCCAGCAGCGCGTCGGTGCACTCGCGGGAGGCGGCCAGGTGCAGGTAGGTGAAGAGGATCTGGTCCTTGCGCAGCCGGTGGTACTCCTCGGCGACCGGCTCCTTGACCTTCAGCAGCAGGTCGGCCTCGGCCCACACCTCGTCCGCGGTGCCCAGGATGGCCGCGCCGGCCGCACGGTACTCGGCGTCCGTGATGGACGATCCCTCGCCGGCGCCCTGCTCCACGACGACCTCGTGGCCGTGCCGCACCAGCTCGTGCACCCCGGCCGGGGTGATGGCGACGCGGTACTCGTTGTTCTTGACCTCGCGGGGGATACCGACCTTCACGGGGATCACGGTCCTTGGATGAGAGCGATGGGGTGCGGGGCACAGGCACGCGCCGGGTGGGCCCGCGGGCGTCGCCGCGTCACGGCGGCACCCGCCGGCGACACGCGCCGACGGTAGCCGTCAGACGCGCCACTCATACCGACATAACGCCTTATGACGGCACACGCCAGGACTGACCGCGTTGCCTGCGATACGGATTAGTCTAATGAAGGAAGACTCGCTGTCTAGCCTTGCAATGTAAATATCTGTCGCGCGACCATCGGTAGATTCGTAGGCAGTCGCATCATGCGGCGGGTTGGGGCCCGCCGGGGGCGCACCACCCCAGCAGCGGCTGGGCGGCAGCCCGCTGCAACGCCGCGCCGGCCGGGTCGCCGAGCCGTTCGAGGGTCTCCGCCATGCTCAGCAGCACCTCGCCCTCCAGCCGCCCGTCCCCGGCCTCCCGGGCGCGGTCCAGCGCCTCCTGGTAGGTGCGCAGTGACTCCTCGAGGCCGCCCGCGCTCCCCTGCACCGCGCCGATCGCGGCCAGCGCCCGCACCTGGCCGGGCAGATCGCGCAGCCGGCGGTGCACCGCCGCGGCCGCGCGCCACTCGCGCACCGCGTCCCCGGGCCGGCCGGCGTCCGCGTGCAACGCCCCCAGCCGGGCGTGCAGCCGCGCCTGGTGCTCCGGCTCGCCGCGGCTCAGCCGCAGCGCGAGCGCCCGGCCGTACCAGTCGGCCGCGCGGTCGGTGTCGCCCTGCCCCTCGTACACCGCGGCCAGCGACTCCAGGGCCCGGGCCGCGGCGTACCCGTCGCCGACCTGGCGGGCGGCGTCCAGCGCGGCGCGGTACCGCTCCTGCGCCCGGCCGGTGCGCCCGGCCCGGACGTCCAGGTCGGCCAGGTTGATCAGCGCGGCGGCCTTCTCCCGCGGCAGCCGGCGCCGCTCGGCGACGTCCAGCAGCAGCCCGTGCAGCTCATACAGCTCGCCCCGGGCCCGGTCGGTGAGGCCATGGGTGTCCAGGGCCCGCACCAGGGCGGCCACCAGGCGCCGCGCCAGGGTGTCGAGTTCGCCGTCCGCGGCGGCCATCCGGGCGGCGGACAGCAGTTCCGGCAGCCGGCCGCGCAGCCAGTCGCCGGCGATCGCGGCGCTGGGGAACCGCAGTTCCCTGGGGAGCCCGGCCAGATGCCCGCGGGCCGGTGAGCCCTCCGGCTCGGCGGCGGCCCGGCAGGAGGCCAGCAGCCGCACGGTGCGCTCCAGCAGCCGCGCCCGGGCCAGCCGCAGCTCGCCGGGCCGCGCCCGCTCCTCGCTCACCGCCCGCCAGGCGGCGTGCAGGCAGCCCGGGATGCGGTAGCGGCGCGGCAGCGGCCCGTCGTAGGGGTCCGGGTGGAGCAGCCCGTCCCGGGCGAGGTCGGCGAGCAGGCCCCGGGCGTCGTCCACCGAGCAGCCGACCAGCGCGGCGGCCGACTGGGCGTCGACGACCGCGCCGGGGGCCGGTGCCAGCAGGCGCAGCGCGCGGGCGGTGGACTGCGGCAGCGCGTCGTGCACCAGCCGGAAGGCGCGGACCGCGGGCGAGGGCACCACACCGGGCGCCGCCACCGCGTCGGGCGTCTCCCGCAGCAGCCGCACCGCGTCGCTGACCGACAGCGCCGGCCGGGTGGCCAGCCACCCGGACAGCAGGCGCAGCGCGGTGGGGTCGCCGGCGCACTCCTCGGCGAGCCGCTGCGCCGCGGTCGGGTCGCAGCTGACCCGGGTGGGGCCGATCGTCCTGGCCAGCAGTTCGGCGCAGGCGGCGGTGTCCAGGCCGCCGAGCGTGCATGGCCGGACGTCGGCGATGCCGGCCAGCGGCCCGCGGGAGACGGCGACGACCAGGCTGTCCGGGTCGGGCGGCAGCAGCGGCAGGACCTGATCGGTCCCGGCGGCGTCGTCCAGCACCAGCAGCACCCGGCGGCCGGCCAGCGCGGCGCGCAGCGCCTCGGGCGCTTCCTCGCCGTCCTCGCTGTCCTCGGCCGCCGGGCGGCCCAGCGCCCGCAGCAGCTCGCCGGCCACCCGCGCGGCCGGCACCGGCTCGCCGTCGCCGCCGGTCAGCCGGGCGTAGAACTGCCCGCCGGGGTAGCGGTCGGCCACTTCCCGGGCCAGCCGGGTGGCGAGCGTGGTGCGCCCCGAGCCGGGCCGCCCGGCGACCAGCAGCACCCGGCAGCCCCGCGGCGGCCGGCCGCGCAGGGCGTCGAGGCCGGGCCGGTCGATGTCGGCGCGCAGCTGCCGCAGTTCACGGCGGCGCCCCGCGAAGTGCGGCGGGCCGGGCGGGAAGGCCGCCGGCCCTCCGGCGCCCGTGCGAGGGGCGTCGACGGCCCGATCGTCCGCGACCGGTGCCGCCGTCCCGGCCGCCCCGGCGTCCAGCAGGTGATCCGCCACGGGTCCACTCCCGTCCTGACTGCGCGCGCCCGGGCCCGCCACCGCCTCCGCGTGGCGGGAGACGGTTTCCCCGCGGGCCGGTCCGACGTGACATACGGAACAGACCCTAGTTCACCGTGTCACTTCCGCTCCGTCGCGCGACGCAGCTGATCACCGCAGGATCACCCCATCGGATCAGCAGATCGTCACACTTCCAAGGGGGATCGTGCGGGGTACGGGCGGCCCGTCAGGCCGTGTAGGGCCGGGCCGGCCAGGGCGCGTCGGCCGGCCGCAGCGCCTCCGGGCCGTCGCCGTTGAGCACCGCCTGCAGGGCCAGCACCCCCACCGCGAGGCAGGAATTGTGGAGTTCACCAGCGAGAACCCCGCGCACCAGCTCCGCGAGCCCCACCCGGGCGTGCTCGAACTCCGCCTCCTCCTCGGCGGCGTCGAACCGCTCCCCCTCGGCGTCCGAAAGACCGCGCGCCAGGAAGACCCGGATCGCCTCGTCGGAACCGCCCGGCGAGCTGTAGATGTCGACCAGCACCCGCCAGTCCTCGGCCTGGACGTGCGCCTCCTCGTACAGCTCGCGCCGCGCGGCGCTCAGGGGGTGCTCACCGGGCACGTCCAGCAGGCCGGCCGGGATCTCCCACAGCCGGTGCCGCACCGGGTGGCGGTACTGCCGCAGCACCAGGACCCGGCCCTGGTCGTCCAGCGCCAGCACGGCGACCGACCCGGGGTGCGTCTGGTAGTCGCGGCGCACCGTGCCGCCGTGGGGCATGCGCACCTCGTCGGAGCGCACCCCGGTCACCTTCCCCTGGAACGGGGTCTCGGTGGACGCGACCGGCCGGTCCTCGGGGGTGTCCTGGACCCGGGTCACTCCGCCACCGCCTCGGCGGGCCGCTCCTGCCCCTGCTCCTGGCGGCGGCGCACCGCGGCGGCCACCAGTCCGGCGAACAGCGGGTGCGGACGGGTCGGACGGGACTTCAGCTCCGGGTGCGCCTGGGTGGCGACCAGGTAGGGGTGCACCTCGCGCGGGTACTCCACGTACTCCACCAGCTTGTTGTCCGGGGAGGTGCCGGAGAAGACCAGCCCGGCCTTCTTCTCCAGCTCGGTGCGGTACGCGTTGTTGACCTCGTAGCGGTGGCGGTGCCGCTCCTCGACGTACGGCTCGCCGCCGTAGACCTCGCGGACGATCGAGCCCTCGGCGAGCTTCGCCGGGTACAGCCCGAGCCGCATGGTGCCGCCCAGGTCGCCCTTGCCGCCGACGATGGCCAGCTGCTCCTCCATGGTGGAGATCACCGGGTGGGGGGTGGCCGGGTCGAACTCGGTGGAGTTGGCGTCGCTGATCCCGGCGAGGTTGCGGGCCGCCTCGATGACCACGCACTGCAGGCCCAGGCACAGGCCGAGCAGCGGGATGCGGTTCTGGCGGGCGTAGGTGATGGCCGAGACCTTGCCGTCGACGCCGCGCTCGCCGAAGCCGCCGGGCACGCAGACCGCGTCCACGTCGCCGAGCTGGGCGGCCGCGCCCGCCTCGGTGCGGCAGTCGTCGGAGGTCACCCACTTGATCTTCACCCGGGCGTTGTTGGCGAAGCCGCCCGCCCGCAGCGCCTCGGTGACCGACAGGTACGCGTCCGGCAGGTCGATGTACTTGCCCACCAGCGCCACCGTGACCTCGTGCGCCGGGTGGTGGACCCGCTGCAGCAGGTCGTCCCACTGCGTCCAGTCCACGTCCCGGAACGGCAGCGCGAGCCGGCGCACCACATAGGCGTCCAGGCCCTCGGCGTGCAGCACCCGGGGGATGTCGTAGATCGACGGGGCGTCGATCGCGGCGACCACGGCCTCCTCGTCCACGTCGCACATCAGCGAGATCTTGCGCTTGATGGCGGTGGGCACCTCGCGGTCGGCGCGCAGCACGATCGCGTCCGGCTGGATGCCGATGTTGCGCAGCGCCGCGACCGAGTGCTGCGTCGGCTTGGTCTTCAGCTCGCCGGACGGGCCGATGTACGGCAGCAGGGAGACGTGCACGAAGAAGACGTTGTCCCGGCCCACCTCGTGGCGCACCTGGCGCACCGACTCCAGGAACGGCAGCGACTCGATGTCCCCGACCGTGCCGCCGACCTCGGTGATCACCACGTCCACGTCGTCGGTCGCCATCCGGCGGATCCGCGACTTGATCTCATTGGTGATGTGGGGAATCACCTGCACGGTGTCGCCCAGGTACTCCCCGCGGCGCTCCTTGGCGATCACCGAGGAGTACACCTGGCCGGTGGTCACGTTCGCCGAGCCGTCCAGGTCCACGTCGAGGAAGCGCTCGTAGTGACCGATGTCCAGGTCGGTCTCGGCGCCGTCGTTGGTGACGAAGACCTCGCCGTGCTGGAAGGGGTTCATCGTCCCCGGGTCCACGTTCAGGTACGGGTCCAGCTTCTGCATGGTGACCCGCAGACCGCGGGCCTTCAGCAGCGCGCCGAGACTGGAGGCCGTCAGCCCCTTGCCGAGCGAGGAGGCCACACCCCCGGTGACGAAGATGTGCTTGGTCGTCTGGTTTTTGCCAGGGTGAGGCAGTGCCAAGAGGGGGCTCCCGTGGTCGCGAGGTGAGTGTCGGACGGCTCCCGGTCGGAGGGGGCGCCGTCGCGGAGGTTCAGTGGTTCAGCCCACCGGCCCACGGGCTACCAGCGTATCAGCGGCGGGCCCATGCCGTGCCCTTCGTGCACGCCGCCGCCTCGCCCGGCCTGCCGCTCCTCACCCGCCATTGCCGCCCTGACCTGCACGGATACCGCCCGGGGGCGGCGCGCGGGACACCGCCCGCCCCGGCGCGCGCGGGCGCGGCCCGGCGGACACCACCGGCCCCGGCGCCCCCACCCGCACCTCAAGTCGCCGCTCACCCGAGCGGCCCACCGCCCACTTGCGGCTCGCGCAGCCCCCCTCCGCACGTCGTATTCTGCTCGGACACATTCGCTGCGAGCCGGCCGGCACGGCACCATCCCCGCCCGCTCCCGCAGCCGCGGCACCCGCCTCCTCACGAACGACCGGCGGAGGGCGGACCGTGGATCATGGGGGCACCGGAGCCGGGTTCGTCAGAAGTCACCAGACCTGAGAACACTGGGACTGGGACACCTGCAGACCACCGCCCCGCGGGGCGATTCCGCTGTTCGACTGGAGATGCACGTGGCCGGGCGCATCGAGGACTACGCACTCATCGGCGATATGCAGACCGCCGCCCTGGTCTGCCGGGACGGGACGGTCGACTGGCTGTGCCTGCCCCGGTTCGACTCCCCCGCGGTCTTCGCGGGGCTCCTCGGCACCGAGGACCACGGATTCTGGCGGCTGGGCCCGGCCCACGCGCCGCACACCGAACCCCCGTCGGCGACCCGACGCCACTACCGCGGCGACTCCCTCGTACTGGAGTCCGAATGGGACACGCCGCGCGGCACGGTCCGCATCACCGACTTCATGCCGCCCCGCGACGCCGCGCCGCAACTGGTCCGCATCGTCGAGGGCGTCACCGGCCGGGTGCCGATGCGCTCCGCGCTGCGGATGCGCTTCTCCTACGGCTGGGTGGTCCCGTGGGTGCACAAGGTGGACGACCCCAGGGCGCCCGAGGGCCGCACCGTCGCGGTGGCCGGACCGGACTCCGTCTGGTACGACACCGATGTCCCCACCTACGGCAAGGGCCTGACCACCTACTCGGACTTCACCGTCTCCCCCGGTGACCGGATCGCCTTCACCATCAGCTGGCAGCCCTCCCACCACCAGCCGCCCGCCCTGCCCGACCCGGAGGGCGCGCTGGCCACCACCGAGGAGTTCTGGGCCGCCTGGGTGGAGCAGTGCACCTACCACGGCCCCTACCGGGACGCGGTGGTCCGCTCGCTGATCACCCTCAAGGCCCTGACCTACGGGCCCACCGGCGGCATCGTCGCCGCCCCGACCACCTCGCTGCCCGAGGACATCGGCGGGGTCCGCAACTGGGACTACCGCTTCACCTGGCTGCGGGACGCCGCGATCACCCTGTCGTCGCTGCTGCGCACCGGGTACCGCGAGGAGGCCCGCGCCTGGCGCGAGTGGCTGCTGCGCGCGGTCGCCGGCGACCCGGAGAACCTCCAGATCATGTACGGCATCGCCGGCGAGCGGGAACTCGGCGAGACCGACCTGCCCTGGCTGCCCGGCTACGAGGAGTCCCGCCCGGTGCGGGTCGGCAACGGCGCCGCCCACCAGCTCCAGCTCGACGTCTACGGCGAGGTCAGCGAGGCCCTGCACCTGGCCCACATGACCGGCCTCGCCCGCAACGACTACTCCAACCTCCTCCAGATCAAGCTGATCCGCTATCTGGAGGACCACTGGATGGAGCCCGACGAGGGCATCTGGGAGGTCCGCGGCCCACGCCGGCACTTCGTCCACTCCAAGGTCATGGCCTGGGTCGCCGTCGACCGCACCGTCAAGCTCATCGAGTCCGGCGAGGCCGACGGCCCCCTGGAGCGCTGGCGGCAGCTGCGCGACGAGATCCACCGGGACGTGTGCGAGAAGGGCTACGACAAGGAGCGCAACACCTTCACCCAGTCCTACGGCAGCAAGGAACTGGACGCCTCCCTGCTGCTGATCCCCCAGGTCGGCTTCCTGCCCCCGGACGACAAGCGGGTGATCGGCACCATCGAGGCCATCCAGCGGGAACTGACCGTCGAGGGCGGCTTCGTCCTGCGCTACCCCACCCAGGGCCTGCGGGAGGGCGTGGACGGCCTGCCCGGCGACGAGGGCGCCTTCCTGGCGTGCTCGTTCTGGCTCGCCGACGACCTCGCGATGATCGGCCGGGTGGAGGAGGCGCGGCGGCTGTTCGAGAAGCTGCTCTCGCTCCGCAACGACCTCGGGCTGCTCGCGGAAGAGTGGGACCCGCGGCTGGAGCGCCAGGTCGGCAACTTCCCGCAGGCGTTCAGCCATGTGCCGCTGATCGACACCGCGCTGCGGCTGACCGCCTCCGGCGCGTACGGCGGCTGACGCGCCGCTCGCAGGGCCCGCCTCTCAGCGGCGGGCCCCCGCGACGAGGCGGCGCAGGGCGGCGTGGCCGGGTGGGCCCCAGGTGGCCTTGCCGCCGGGGCGGCCGCGGACACCGGCCTCCCCGATGTCGACGCAGGCGAGGGCTTTCATCACCGCCCAGCCGCGGGCGCGGCGCAGGGTCGCGGCGTCCGGGGCCGGCCGGTAGGCGCGGTGGAAGCGGTCGGCGGCGCCGTCCGGCAGCAGGAGCCACGCGGCGGCGAGGTCACACGCCGGATCGCCCGCGCACAGGTCGCCGAAGTCGATCACACCGCAGAAGGTGCCGTCCGCGGTCAGGACGTTGGCCGGGTGCAGGTCGCCGTGGAGCCACCGGGGCGGACCCGCCCAGGCGGGCGCGGCGGCGGCGTCCTCCCACACCGCGCGGACGGCGTCCGGGTCGGGGATCAGCCCCCGTTCGGCGGCCGAGGCGAGCTGCCCGGCGAACGGTTCGGCGTGATCGGCCGGCGGCCCCCCGCGGCCGCGGCCGGCGGGTGCCCCGTCGGGCGCGGGCCGGTGAAGGGCCGTCAGGAAGGCGGCCAGCCGGTCGGCGGCGTCCGCGGCACGCGTGGCGGGAGCACGGTCGGCGGGCGAGCCCGGCACCCAGGTGGTGACGATCCAGGGCCGCGGGAACCGCTCGGAGGGCTCCCCGAGACGCTGCGGGACGGGGACCGGCAGCGGGAGGTGCGGAGCGAGGCCAGGCACCCAGGCGTACTCCTTGCGCAGCAGCGCGTCGGCGGACCGCGTCGCCCACGGCAGCCGGACGGCGAGGTCGCCGCCGAGTCGCCACAGTTGGTTGTCCCAGCCGCGCGCGCCGAGCCGCACCGGGCGATCGGCCAGGTCAGGGTGCTGGTCTCGCAGCAGACTCCGCACCAGCTCCGCGGTGATCCCGGTCTCCGTCTGGGTCATAGGGAGCAACCGTAGCCGAGCGGCGACCCGCCGCAGGCGTCGCCGTGGCGGCCGTCACCGGGCCGCGGTGGCCCTGACCTCGTCGTAGACGCTGAGCACCTGGGCCACCGCGTCGTCCTCGGTGGGCCAGGTCGCCGCCTGCGTGTGCCCCGCCGCCACCAGCCGCTGCCGGCGCTCCGGATCGGCGAGCAGCCCGAGCACCGCCCGGGACAGCGCCACCGGGTCGCCGTAGGGCACCAGCACCGCGGCGTCCCCGACGAGTTCCGGGATCCCGCCGACCGCCGTCGCCACCAGCGGCACCCCGGCGTGCAGCGCCTCCTGGGCGATCAGCGGATGCGACTCGCGGCGGCTGGGCAGCACCACCACGTCGGCGGCGGCCAGCAGTTCGGGCACGTCGTCCCGGCGGCCGAGGAGCCGCACCGGCAGGTCCTCCTGGTCGATGCGGCGCTGCAGCAGCGGCCGTTGACCGCCCTCACCGGCGATCAGCACCAGCGGCGCCGGGTCCAGGGCGCGCCAGCCCCGCGCCGCGTCCAGCAGCAGCTCATACCCCTTGTGCGACTCCAGCCGGCCCACCGCGAGGACCAACGCCCGGCCGACCGCGCCGAGTTCGGCACGCACCTTGGCGGGCGGCTGCGCCGGCTCGGACCGGGGCGCGCCGAACGCCGCCTGCGCCAGGCGCGCATCGCGCGCCCCCAGCCGGCGCACCCGGTCCACCAGGTCGGAGGATCCGCCGAGCACCACCGTCGACGCCCGCGCCACCCGGCGCTCCAGCACCTGGAACAGACTCCCCGTCACCCCCTCCGCCACCGCGCCGTGCCAGGTCACCACCAGCGGCGGGCGGCGCCGCACCCCGGCCAGCGCGACCGACGCCAGCAGCGCGGTCCGCGTCCCGTGCGCGTGCACCACATCGGCCTGGGCGCACAGGAAGCGCAGCGCCGTCACGGCGGCGGCGTCCGTGCGCGTGCTCGGGCCCCAGGTGTAACAGTGTGAAGATCTGCGCCAAGA
>JBEHXI010000252.1:0-10616 GCA_048498775.1 Actinomycetota bacterium
CGGGCGCGCTCGCATGACGGGGCTTACCCAGCTGCCGCAGGTGCTGGGCGAGGCGGACGGCCTCGTCCACGCCGCGCCGTCCGGCATGGCCGCCCACCCGGGCCCGCCGTTATCGGCGGAGCTGCCGCAGCCCGAACTGTGGGGCGCCGAGGCCGTCCACCGACCGTTGGAAACGGAATGGCTGCGCACCGCTCGGGCCCTGGGCTGCCGGACTGCCGGCGGCGGCATGGCGGTCTTACTGATCGTTGCAGAACGATCGCGAGGGGCGTCGCGGGCAGATGATCGAGCAGGCGAGTTCGAGCAGGCCCTGGTGAAGGTCGGCTCGGCGCTCGTAGCGGATCCGCAGGCGCTTGCATTGGTGCGGCCAGGCGAAGGCGCGCTCCACCACCCAGCGCACGTTGCCGAGTCCGGAGCCGTGGCGACGCCGCGTTGGGCGATCACCGGCTTGGTGCCGAGGTTCCACAATTGGCGGTGGTACTGGTCGAAGTCGTAGCCCCGGTCAGCGTAGAGCCGTCGGGGCTTGCGGTGAGGGCGTTCCCGCAGGCCCCGGATGGGTGGAACTGCGTCCAGCAGTGGCAGGAGCTGGGTGACGTCGTGTCGGCTGCCGCCGGTGAGCGTGACGTGAGCGAGGTGCCGTGGGGGTCGACGATCAGATGGTGTTTGGAGCCGGGATGGGCGCGGTCACCTTCCGCGGCGTCTCCTCATCTGCGACGAGAAGGCCCCTACACCGGCCCCTCGGCGGGCGGGGGGCTGTCCCCGCCTGGTCAGTGACGACGACAGACGACAGCGTTCATCGTCGCGGGGCCTCGATCTACTTGGTCTGGAGGTCGATGACGAGCTTGCCCTGCACGTGCCGACCGGCCTGGAGCTCGGCCGCGCGACGGATCTGGTCGATCGGGTAGGTCCCTGCGACAGGCACCCGCAGTCGGCCCGCCGCGACCAGGCGGGCGATCTCTTCCAGGGCTCCGGGGGCCGCGTTCGCGGCGTTGGCCGCTGCCACGCCGTCGATCTGCGCGGCGATGGTGCAGATGCGGCTGTCCGGGACGCCGAGTTCCCTTGCGGCGTGCACTGTCTCCACACCGTGCAGGTCGATGGCGGCGGTGACGCCGCCGGGAGCGAGGGCTCGGACCCGCTCGGCCAGGCCGTCGCCATAGGCGACGGGCTCGGCTCCGAGGGTGCGCAGGTGATCGGCCGATGTCGGCGATCCTGTCCCGATCACGCGCGCTCCTGTGATCCGGGCCAGTTGAACGGCGAACACCCCGACTCCGCCGCCGGCGCCGCCGATCAGCACGGTGTCGTCCGGGCCGGCGTCGACCGCGGCGAGGGCGGCGGATGCCGTGCGGCCGGCGATCGTGAGCGTGGCGGCGGTGCGGTCGTCAACGCCGTCGGGCGTGTGGTGGGCCTCGTTCGCCGCAATCCCTCCGGCCGGGTCGACCACCACGAAGTCGGCGACCGCGCGGGACAGGGCTCCCCCGAACACCCGGTCGCCGGGTGCGAAGCCGGTCACCCCGTCACCGACCTGGTCAACCACTCCCGCGTAGTCGGTACCGAAGCCGGCTGGCAGGGCCAGGCCGAACCTGGCGGCGGTGTCCGCGTCCGCGGTAATGATCCAGTCCATCGGGTTCAGGCCGGCCGCAGTGACCCGCACACGGACCTGTCCCGGACCGGCCTGCGGCGCGGGAACCTCGCGGACGTCCAGGACCTCAGGGCCGCCGAACGCATCCAGTTGGACCACCCTGCTGCCGCCTGCGGGTGGTTGCCTGCTCTGTGTCTGCATGAGCGTCTGCCTCCTTGGACCGAGGGAACACGTCGAAACGGACTGTGCTCCGGTTGCATGGATGACCGTAGCATAAGTGGAACGCGATCCGTTTCTGATGGGGCGGAAGTCCGCGCGCCACGGGTGGATGCGGCGTTGCGTGACGCCATCGGGTAGCCGCCTCATAGGCGAGCTGTGCGTGCAGTTCGAACATCTGCCAGGAGATCGGGTGCGCACAAAGGGCCCGACACGGTCACCAGGTGAGCGTCGGAACAGGGGACTGTTCAAACGGCCCAGTCCCGGAGGTCACCGACGGGCACGGGGCGGTGGGCCGCCGAGGTGCCGCCCTTCGTGACCGGGACAGCCGAGTCTGCGCGGCGCGTCGCGCAAAGTGCCGGGGTTCATCCGCCGGCTCGGTCGGCGGTCCGGGAAAGAGCCAGGGCGAATCCTGGTTGACGGCCGGGGTGTGCCGCACCGGTCGGACGGCTTGAATCCCTCTTTGTTGCGTAAGGGACGCATCGCCATACTCGTCGTTTGACATGGGCACGCCCTCCCGCCTTCGGCGTACCCGTGCGCCTTCCTCCGGCCCCGGCCCTCAGAACGGACGGGGCACCCCCCACTGGAGGCTTCACGTGACACCACGCCGTACGACTTTCGCCACCTGCGCGCTCAGCGGAGCGAGCGTGCTGGCGCTCACCGCAGGCGCACTCCTGCTCCCCGGCGCCGGCGCGGCCACCGCGGCCCCGGCCGCCGCTCCCTCCGCCGCCCGCGCCCAGGCGACCGCCGCCCTCGTCGCCCGTCTCGGCGAGCACACGGCCGGCTCCTACTACGACGCCGCGGCCCGCCACTTCGTCGTCAACATCACCGACCCGTCCGCCGCGGCCCCGGTCCGTGCCGCCGGAGCCGTCCCCAGAAGCGTGCGCTACTCGACCGCCCGGCTGCGGGCCGCCACCACCCTGCTGACCCAACGAGCCCGGATCCCGGGCACGGCCTGGGCGATCGACCCCCGCCAGGACAAGGTCGTGGTGACCATCGACCCGACGGTCACCGGATCCAGGCGCACCCGGCTCGACGCCGTGATCCGCGCGCTGGGCGACCAGGTCGTCGTCCGCCGGGCGGCCTCCGCGTTCAAGCCGCTGATCGCGGGCGGCGACGCCATCTGGGGCAGCGACGTGCGCTGCTCCCTCGGTTTCAACGTCTCCGTCAACGGCTCGCCCTACTTCATCACCGCCGGACACTGCGGCAACGCCGCCTCCAGCTGGTCCGACTCACAGGGCGGGGGCGAGATCGCCCAGACCGTCGACTCCCACTTCCCCGGCACCGACTACGCCCTGGTCCAGTACGACGACCCGGGCAGCGACCACCCCAGCGCCGTCGACCTCTACGACGGCAGCGCCCAGCAGATCACCCACGCCGCCAACGCCTACGTCGGCGAACAGGTCCAGCGCAGCGGCAGCACCACCGGTGTCTACGGCGGCACGGTCACCGGGCTGGACGCGACCGTGAACTACCAGGAGGGCTCGGTCTCCGGCCTTATCGACACCGACGTCTGCGCCGAACCCGGTGACAGCGGCGGCGCACTCTTCGACGGGGACGCGGCGATCGGACTGACCTCCGGCGGCAGCGGCGACTGCTCCTCCGGCGGCGAGACCTTCTTCCAGCCGGTGACCGCGGCGCTCAGCGCAGAAGGCGCCACCATTCCGTAACCGAGGGTGGCACCCCCTCGGCGGCCCGGTCGCGCCTGCGGCAGACCTCCCCCTCGCGTCACGGAACTGTCGCAGGAGCGCGTGTCCCGATGACCGCGAACGCCCCTGTGCCACCAGGCGTGGAGGTCGCGTCGGACATGCGGTCCACCGCCTGCCCCCAGGCTTCAACCTGCGGGGCAGGCGGTGCGCGGCGAGCCGCGCAACCCACGACGCCCCGTCAGTACACGCCGACATGACTTTCCCGAGAAAGGGCACCTCCATGGCACACAGCCGCCTGGCCGGCCTGACCGCCGGTGCCGTCATGCTCACCGCGGCCCTGCTGCCGCAGTTGGCACACGCCGGTACCGCACCGGACGCCACGACAGGTCGCGCCACCGTACCCGCCCACGCTCACGACGGGTACCAAACGGTGGTCATCTACCGTGTGCAGACGCGCGAACCGCGTGCCGACGCCCAGCGCCTCATCAACTCCGGGTACGACCTGCTGGAAAGGCGGCAGGGCGACAACCTGTTCGTCGCCGGCGACACATCGACCGCGGCCGGCCTGCGGCACCTCGGTTTCACTCCCGCCGTCGTCGACACGCTGACCGAGAAGACACCTTCCTCCACCCGCGTGTCCCAGGCCGTGGGCGACACATACGACGGCGGCTACCACACGGTCACGGCGCAGTACTCCCATATGGACGACACCGCCTCCCAACATCCCGACCTCGCCAAGGTGGTGACCTACGGGCAGTCATGGCTCAAGCAGCAAGGACGAGGCGGCCGCGACCTGAAGGCGATATGCATCACCAAGATCACGTCTGGCGACTGCGCACTCAGCCCGAACTCGACCAAGCCGCGGTTCTTCCTGATGAGCCAGATCCACGCCCGCGAACTGACGACCGGTGAGATGTCGTGGCGCTGGATCGACGCGCTGATCAGCGGCTACGGCAAGGACTCGGCGATCACCCAGCTGATGGACAGCACCGAGATGTGGGTGGTGCCCGACGCCAACCCCGACGGCGTCGACATGGTCGCGGCAGGCGGTGACAACCCCGTCCTGCAACGCAAGAACGCCGACGACGCGCACGGCACCCGGTGCGGAGTGAGCGCCTACAACCAGATCGGCGTCGACCTCAACCGCAACGCCGGCACCCACTGGGACACCTCCGGCACCTCCAACGCACCCTGCGACCAGACCTACGGCGGACCCGCCGCCGACTCCGAAGTGGAGAACACCGCTCTGGAAAGCCTCTTCCGCGAGCTGTTCCCCGCAGTCCGCACCGGCACCGGCGACACCGATCCGGCACCGTCGACCGCCAAGGGCATGATGATCACCCTGCACAGCGACGCCAGCATGGTGCTCTTCCCCTGGGAGTCCGACGCCACGGTGCACACCGGCAACGACACCGCCCTGCGCGCGCTGGCCGCCCACATGGCCTCACTGACCGGCTACCAGTACGGCCAGGCCGGCGAGATCCTCTACAACGCCTCCGGCGGCACCGACGACTGGACCTACGACAAGCTCGGCCTGGCCAGCTTCACCATCGAGATCGGCGACAGCGACGGCGCCGGCTGCGACGGCTTCACACCCCCGTACTCCTGCCAGGACAGCTACTTCTGGCCGAAGATGGAACCCGCCCTCCTCTACGCCGCCCAGCACGCGGCATCCCCCTACACCACCACATCCGCCACACCGCGTTGACCCCTTCGCCCGTGGTGATGCCTGGCGTGGGCGGCAGCGACGTCGGTGAGGGTGAAGCGCCGGGGATCGAGCAGCGGCGTGATCGCTCCCGCGCCGGCGAGGGCGGCCGCCTCGCGCCTGATCTCCCCGTGGCCCTCCCGCCCACGCCCGGTCAGCAGCGGCAGCACGGTGAAGACACGGGGGACACCGGGGTGAGTTCCGCTCAGGGAAGCCCACCACGACGGGTTCGGCGGCGTGTGGGCGGTCAGCCGTGTCGCTGAAGGCAATCCTCCCGGTCGCCTAGAATCTGACGACTTGACTCCATGTGAGCCGGGGCCCATCAGGTCCCCGGCGACCACATCGCCGAGGAGGCCGTCCCATGGAACCCGTCACGCTGATCACCGGTGGCTCGACCGGAATCGGCGCCGCGACCGCCCGTGCCCTGCTCAAGCAGGGCCATCGCGTGGCCGTCACCGGACGTGACGCGGACAGGCTGGGTGTCTTCGCCGCTTCGGCCGCCGCCGGCGAGCGGTTGCTGACGATCGCTGGTGACGCAAGCGACGAGCACGACGTGGCCGACGCCGTGCACCGCGTGGTGGACGCGTGGGGCCGGCTGGACACCGTCATCGCCAACGCCGGTTTCTCGCTGCCCGGCAACCTGGAGAGCCACGCCCCCGAGGACATGCGCGCCATGGTCCTGACCAACGTCCTTGGCCCGGCCCTGCTGGTGCGGGAGACTCTGCCGCACCTGAGGCGGTCCAAGGGCCGGATCGTGATCATCGGTTCGGTCGCCGGGGTGCGCAACACACCCGGCAACCTGTACTCGGTCACCAAGTGGGCCGCGCACGCGCTGGCGGAGAACACCCGGCTGTTGGTCGGCAAGGACGGGGTCGGCGTGACCGTCGTCGCCCCCGGGGTGGTGGACACCCCGTTCTGGGAAAAGCGCGGCGGCACCCCCGAGGCCGCGCCGGCGATGACGGCCGAGCAGATCGCGGAGACGATCGTCTTCGCCGTCAACCAGCCTGCGGGCGTGGACATCAACCACATCACGGTGCGGCCGAGCGGGCAGCTCGGCTGACGCCGTGGTCCCGGCGGGCTGACGACGGCGCGCGCGTGGCCCCCGCCGCGTGCCGGGCGGTGCGGTCCGGGTGCGTCTTCGGGCGTGCGGGCAGACACGCTGGGGTCGGACGGAGGAGTGGGCGCACGGGGAAAGGACGACTCCGGAGCGCTTGAACGGCCTCGGGGAACATCGGTACAGCGGTTGGCGCTGAGATTGATCATGGTCCGATCGGGGCGAGCGCGCTGACCCGGTTCTCGGCAGCTCTCCGGCGCGCGGGTGGCGGGCGGTGAGGTCCATCGCGGAGAACGGGCCGTCGCGGATGCGAAGCGCCACCTGGTCGCGGTGGAGGACGTCGAGCACGTCGAGGATGTGCCCGGTGCCGCGTACGAGGCGGAGCCGCCGCCGCCGGACCCCGGAAAGTCCGGGGTTCATTGGACGGCCACCGCGCCTGTCGTCATTCGATCGTTTGATTTGACGACAGGCAGTCGACGCGCCCGGGTGGTGTCGTCGGGACGGACTGCTGTCTGCCATCGGTGAACACCACCCCGAGCGGGCGCAACGGTCATTACCGTCCAGTCGCATGACGACGGTCACAACCCGTACGGTCGAATACCCGGCCGACAACCTGACGATGATCGGATACCTCGCGCTCCCGGCCGGTGCCGAGCGTCGGCCCGCAGTCCTGATCGGACCCGAGGGGATGGGGCTCAGCGATGTCGAGCGCCGACGGGCCGAGGCTCTGGCCGAGCTGGGGTACGTGGCGCTGGCCTTCGACCTCCACGGCGGACGCTATGTGGAAGACCCAGAGGAAATGTTGGCCCGTTGCATGCCGCTGCTCGCCGATCCCGACCGGATGCGAGGAATCGGCCACGCGGCGCTCGACGTGTTGCGCACCGAACCGCGAACCGACCCCGACCGGATAGCCGCCGTCGGCTACGGCACCGGGGGCGCCATCGCGCTGGAACTCGGTCGCGACGGCGTCGACCTGCGCGCGATCGCGACAGTCAACGGGCTGATCACGGGCAGACCGGACGAGGCGGCGCGCATTCGGTGCCCGGTATGGGCCGGGGTCGGGTCGGAAGACCCGATCATGCCGCCCGCGCAACGGGAGGCGTTCACCGCAGAGATGCAGGCCGCGGGCGTCGACTGGCGCCTCGTGGTCTACGGAGGAGCCCTGCACGCCTTCCACCACCCACCGGTCGACCACACCGCGCCTCCCGGCGTCGGCTACCACCCACGGCACGCACAGCGAGCCTGGCGTGACATCGTCGCCCTGCTCGTCGAGTGCCTGCCCGTCACGGGTTGATCCGATCGGCTCCTGACACTCACTCCTGCCCGCCGTTGTCGTCTTCGTCCAGCTCTGGGGCATCCGGGTCGTGCGGCGGGCGCAGGGCGCCGGCGGCCGGGGTGGAGGCGGTGAAGCTGTAGCGGCCGAGCAGGTTCAGGTTGCGGTGCTTGAGCGGGGAGAGCCGGGCTATGTCCTCGTCCCGGATCTCGTGGCCGTCGGCGCGAAGCTGGGCGACGGCGGCGTCGATGTACTTCGTCGTCCAGCGCACGATGGCGTTGAGGACCAGGCCGAGCGCACCGAGCTGGTCCTCCATCCCGTCCCGGTACGCCTGGTGGATGGTGCCGCGCTTGCCGTGACACACATCCCGGGCCGGCTTGTGGCGGGACTCCTGCACGGTGAGCTGCCGGTTCCTCTGCCGCCGGTAGGTGTCGTCCACCGGGTCGACCACCCGCAGCAGGTGCTCGGTTTTCGCGATCCGCCCGTACTCCGCGAACGCCGCACCCAACGGAGTCGGGCGCCCCTCGCGTCCGAACCTGCGCAACAGGTCGTAGGCACGGACTGGTTGGTGACCAGGGGCCCGGCAACCTTCAGCATGTCCGGCCAGTGCGTGACCACCTTGTTCAGGTTCACGCGGTTGCGCGCCAGGTCCTCCACCGCGCCGTACGTGCCGGTCTCGACGCCGGGCATCGGTGCCCGTCAGAACCGCTGGTCGTCCAGGTCGCGGAACCGCGGGCTGAAGTTGTAGCCGAGGATCGTGAACAGGCCGAACACCATGTCGGAGTACGAGGCGTTGTCGGTGGCAACCATCTCCGGCTTCACCCCGCCGTCCAGGTTCAGCAGCGCGTCCGGATGTGCGGGGAGTCGCGCGGGGTGCCGGGGACGACCATCTGCCCGATGCCCGCGACCTGGTCGTTGACCGCGTTGAGCAAGGTGATGCCCCGCTTGGACCCGAAGTACTTCGGCGACGGCGCCGCGCTGACCGTGCGGACGGGAACGACGTACCGAGGCCCGTCCACCGAGGCGCGAGCAGCTCCTCGCCCCGGAACCTCACGATCGGCACCTCGGCCTGGGCGGCGATGAGCCGCGCGTTCGCCGCGGCGATCGTGTCGGCACGCAGGTAGTACTGGTCGACGTGCGCGAGCCGGGCTCGGGTCAGTGCCTCGTAGTGAGGAACCGGCCGATGTGGCGCACCGTGCACATACCCGACCGGTGTGCCAGCCGACCATGATCGATCTCGGCGCCAACCGCTGTACCGATGTTCCCCGAGGCCGTTGAAGTCGGCTGTCGTGGGGCAGCCCCTTCAGGGCGATGACTTCGTCGAATCCGGCCCGCAGCTTGCCGGCTCGGTAGCGGTGCCGCAGCATCCGGGTCAGGCGCCGGCGGGACCGTTCGATGCGTGGACCGCCCATGCGGCCCAGGACCCCTGAGGGGATGAGGCGGCCCCGGGCCGGGCGGCGGCCGTCAGCGCAGCGGGCTGTCCAGCACGGCCTTGCGATGGCTGAACGTCTCGATCGAGTAGCGGCCGTGGTAACTGCCCACTCCGCTCTCGCCCACGCCGCCGAACGGCAGGTCCGACACGGTCAGGTGGGCCACCGGCAGCCCGAAGCCGAGGCCACCGGAGGATGTTTCCGTCGCCAGCCGCTCCCGCGTGACCTGCGACTCGGTGAACGCGTACAGCGCGAGCGGCTTGTCCCGGTCGTTGACGAACGCGATGGCCTCGTCCAGGTCGGCGACCTCGACGATCGGCAGGATCGGCCCGAAGATCTCCTCCCGCATCACCGGCTCGTCCGGCCTGACCCCGGCCAGTACCGTGGGGGCCAGATACAGATCCTTCCGGTCGTGCTGTCCTCCGAAGACCACGCGGCCCGAACCGAGCAGCCCGAGCAGCCGGTCGAAGTGCCGCTCGTTGACGATCCGGCCGTACTCGGGTGACGCGGACGGATCGGGCCCGTACAGCGTCTGCGCCGCCTGCCGCAGAGCCGGCTCCAGGGCGGCGGCGGTCTGCGGATCGGCCAGGACGTAGTCGGGGGCCACGCACGTCTGACCGGCGTTGAGGAACTTGCCCGCCGCGAGCCGGGCGGCCACGGCCGCCACGTCCACGCCGCGGTCGACGAACGCCGGCGACTTTCCGCCCAGTTCCAAGGTGACCGGCGTCAGATGGCGAGCGGCCGCGGCCATGACGATCCGGCCGACGGCGCCGTTGCCGGTGTAGAAGATGTGGTCGAACCGCTGCTCGAGCAGGGCGGTGGTCTCCTCCACACCGCCTTCCACCACGGCGACCGCGTCGGTGTCCAGGTAGCGCGGCAGAAGGCGGGCCAGGGCAGCGGAGGTCGCCGGGGCCAGCTCGCTGGGCTTGGCGACCACGCAGTCGCCCGAGGCCAGGGCGCCCACCATCGGGGCCAGCAGCAACTGCGCCGGATAGTTCCACGGCGCGATGACCAGCACCACACCCAGCGGGTCGTAGACCGTCCATGCCTGGGCCTCGCCCAGGAAGGCCGGTACGGGCGCCGGCTCCGGGCGCAGCCAGTCCTCCAGGTGCTCCAGGGTGTGGTCGATCTCCCGGATGGTGAAGTCGACTTCGGTGCGGTAGGCCTCCGTCCTGCTCTTGCGCAGGTCCTGGTGGAGGGCGGCGGCGAAGTCCTCACCGTGTTCGGTGAGCATCCGGCGCAGTGCCCGCAACTGGCCGGTGCGCCAGGCGAGGGAGCGGGTGCGCCCGGAGCGGAAGGTGGCGCGCAGCCGTTCCACCAGGGCGTCCGCCGGCTCGGGGGCGGTACCCGCGGTGTCGTGGCTCGGAGTGGTGATGGTCATGGGGATTCCTCGGTGCTGTGTCGGCCGGGATGCCGGTCGGCGGGTGACTCGGCGGGGTGGTCGCGGCCGGGCGCGTCCGGCGTCCGGCCGCGTGGAGGTGCCGGTCAGGCCTGCCGCAGGGCCTGGATCAGGGCGCGGGCGAGCGGCTCGGAGGACGCGGGGTTCTGGCCGGTGTACAGGTTGCGGTCGGTCTCGATGTGCGCGCTGAAGGGCGCGGCCTCGCGGAAGTCGGCGCCCAGTTCCGTCAGCCGGTCCTGCACCAGCCACGCGGCCTTGGCGGCCAGGCCGACCGCCGCTTCCTCGGCGTTGGTGAAGCCGGTCAGCCGGTAGCC
>JBEHXI010000253.1:0-10508 GCA_048498775.1 Actinomycetota bacterium
GCGGGCGCCTCGGTCTTCTCCCGCGCGGGCGCCTCGGTCTTCTCCCACAGCGGGTGCTCCCGGGCCGCCCAGCCGCGGCTGACCCAGCCGGTGCGCAGGCCGGCGCGCGCCTCCGGGTCGCGCAGCGCCATCATGACGTGGCCGCACAGCAGCACGCCGATGAGCAGGGCCAGCCAGTCGTGGACGAAGGTGGCACCGGTGCGCCACAGCAGCGGCGCCAGGTGCGGGAACCACATCAGCAGCCCGGTCCCGATCATCACCAGCACCCCGCCGGCGATCACGGAGGCGAACAGCTTCTGTCCGGCGTTGAACTTGTCCGCCGGATGCGGTCCCGGGACCCGCCGCAGCATCCGGCTGATCCAGCGGCGGTCGTGGACGCCGAAGCGGTTCAGCCGCCCCAGGTCGGCCCGGAACGCCCGGGAGACCAGCCCCGCGAGCAACGGGACCGGCAGCATGATCCCGGCCCACTCGTGGACGGTGACCAGCAGCCGGCGCCGCCCGGCCAGCTCGGCCAGCAGCGGCAGGTACAGGAACGCCGCGGTCACCACCGCCACGCCCATCAGCACGGCGGTGGTCCGGTGGATCCAGCGTTCGGCGGCCGTGAAGCGGCGCAGCGCCGCCGTCCCGGCGGCCGGACCGTCATGACGTGGGAGCGTCGTCGCGTCCATTGGACCTCCCCACCCAGGCGTCGACGTCGTAGCCGTAGTGCTCCCAGTAGCCGGGCACCACATGGTCGGTGACGGTGATCCCGGACAGCCACTTGGCCGACTTGTAGAAGTACATCGGGGCCGCGTAGAGCCGGACCGGGCCGCCGTGCGCGTCGGTGACCGGCTTGTCGTCCATCCGGTAGGCGACGAGCATGTCGGGGCGGCGGGCCTGCTCCAGCGTCAGGCTCTCGCTGTAGACGCCGTCGAAGCAGGTGAAGCTGACCGCCTTGCCCTCCGGCCGTACACCGGCGGCGTCCAGCAGTTCGGACAGGAGCACGCCGGTGAACGCGGTCTGGGGCACCCGCCAGCCGGTCACGCACTGCACGTCCCGCACCAGCCGGGTCGGCCGCATCGCCTGCAGCTGCGCCAGCGTGTACGTCGCCGGGCGCTCGACCAGCCCGCCGACGGTCAGACGGTAGTCGGCGGCCGAGCGGTGCGGCACGGAGCTGGCGACGGAGTAGAAGCGGAAGCCCTGGCCGCCGGGCACCAGCCCGGTCAGGCCCGTCGGGTCCTTGCCGGCCACCCCGGCCAGCACCGAGTCCAGCCCGTCCTGGAGATACGCCCCGGAGGCGACGCCGGCCGCGCCGAGCCCGAGCATCCCCAGGATCACCCGCCGCCCCACCGGGGCGCCCCGCGCCTTCTTCTGACTGCCGTCCGCGTCCATGCGTCCATCCGACCACCGTTCAGCCCGCCCGACCAGTATGGATCGGCGCACGTCAGGGAACCGTAAGAGGTCCGGAAGTCAGCCCAGTACGGCGCCCTCGGCCCGCAGCGCCGCCGTCACCGGCTGGAAGTACGTCTGGCCGCCGGTGAGGCAGTCGCCGTTCCCGCCGGAGGTCAGCCCGATCGCAGCGGTGCCGTCGAACAGCGCGCCGCCGCTGTCGCCCGCCTCGGAGCACACGTCCGTCTCGATGAGCCCGCCGACCGTGCCCTCCGGGTAGTTGACGGTGACGTTCACCCCGGTGACGGTGCCGCGGTGGATGCCCGAGGTGCTTCCGCTGCGGGTCACCCGCTCGCCGACGGTCGCCTCCGCGGCGTGGGTGATGGCCTGGGTGCCGCCGTTGAACAGGTCGACCGTGCTCGGGTGGTCGCCGTGCGGGTCGTCGTAGGTCACCAGCGCGAAGTCCGAGCCGGGGAAGCGCGCGTCGGCGGTCCGCCCGATCTCCTCGCCGCCGAGCGCGTCCGTCCAGCTGGTCGCGCTGGTGCCGCAGTGCCCCGCGGTCAGGAACGCCGGGGCGCCGTGCACGGTGACGTTGAAGCCCACCGAGCAGCGGAACATCCCGCCGTAGACCGCGTCGCCGCCCGCCGCGTAGGGGCGGAACGCGGAGGCGATGCGCCGTACGGCCACCCGGCCGCCGAGGCGCCCGGCGACGGCCCGCAGCCGGGCGAGCCCGGAGGCGGTCACGGTGCGGTCCGCGGTGACGACGACCCGGTCGGTGCGCGGGTCCACCGACCAGGCGGTGCCGGGGATGCGGGCGTGCGCGGTCAGGTCGGCGGTGGCCGCGCGCAGGTCGTCCAGGGAGTACGGGACGGTTCTGGGCAGCGCGCCGGCCGCCCGGACCGCGGCGGCGGTTTCCGTGTCCGTGATGTCGACGACCAGCCGGCCGGCCGTGTCGTAGTACGCGCCGGCCGCGCGGTCGCCGAGCCGGGCGGTGAGCGCGGCGGCGGCGTCCGGGCCGGCGGGGGCGGGCGCCGCGGCGGCGGCGGGTGGCAGGACTGCGGCGGCCGTGAGTGCGGCGGCGACCGCCGCGGCGCGCAGGGCGCGGCGGGCCGGGTGATGCCGGTGGCTCAACTCGATGCCTCCTGTGGGGGGCGGGCTCACCTGCGGGGCCCGGTGGATGCGCGGGCATGGGCCCACGCGTCCACAAGATCGTGCCCATGCCAACCAGCAGCGTTTCGAGTATTCCGAGCCAGGCACGGAGCGAACAAGGCCGAGTCACGCGGCGCGCAGGGCACGGCAACGGCCCGGGAGCGCCGTGCACGCCCCCGGGCCGCTCCGGGGCACCCGCGCCGGTGCGCCCCGGCCCGCGGAAGCGGGGTTCCGGAGCGCCGGAGCGCCGGAGCGCTCGCGAGAGCCGTCAGCCCCGGAGCGCTACTCCTCGGCCAGGGGATCGCGCCGTACCCCGTGGCCCAACGGGTCGCCCGCCACCGGCCCCGGCACCGGCTCCTCCACCGGCCCCGGCACCGGCTCTTCCAGGGGCAGCGCCTCCTGCCCCGGCATCGGCGCCACGGCCTCGGCGCGCTCCCGCAGCGGATCGTCCAGCGCGACCGGCTCCGGCAGCTCCCCGGCCTCCTCCAGCGCCTCCCGCATCCGCTCCGCCGCGCGCCCGTCGCCGTCACCGCCGCGCGCCGGACCCGCGCCCGCGCGCTCCAGGAAGCGCAGCAGCTCGACCGGGAAGGGCAGCACCAGCGTGGAGTTCTTCTCCGCGGCGACGGCCACCACCGTCTGCAGCAGCCGCAGCTGGAGCGCCGCCGGCTGGTCGCCCATCACCGCGGCGGCCTGGGCCAGCTTCTTCGACGCCTGGAGCTCGGCGTCGGCGTTGATCACCCGGGCCCGGCGGTCCCGGGCCGCCTCGGCCTGCCGGGCCATCGAGCGCTTCATGGTCTCGGGCAGCGAGACGTCCTTGATCTCCACCCGGTCGATCTGCACGCCCCAGCCCAGCGCGGGGCTGTCGATCATCAGGGCGAGGCCCTCGTTGAGCTTCTCGCGGTTCGACAGCAGGTCGTCCAGGTCGCTCTTGCCGATGATGGAGCGCAGCGAGGTCTGCGCCACCTGGAGGACCGCGAAGCGGTAGTCCTCGACCTTGATGATGGCGTCGGCGGCGTGGATGACCTTGAAGTACACCACCGCGTCCACCCGGACGGTCACGTTGTCCCGGGTGATGCCCTCCTGCGCCGGGATGGGCATGGTGACGATCTGGAGATTGACCTTCCGCATCCGGTCGATGATGGGGACGATCATGGTGAAGCCGGGGTTGCGGATCTCGTCCCGCAGCTGTCCCAGCCGGAAGACCACACCTCGCTCGTACTGCTGCACCACGCGGGCTCCCGCCAGGAAGTACAGCACGCCGAAGATGAGGAGTGCGACGACCAGATCCACGATCATGACGGCTCCCTGCCGTCCGCGTCACCGCGGGCATCGTGAGGCGATGTTCGTCCTATGACCTCACGGTACGCCCGGCGGGCCCCGCCGTCAGGGGGCCGTGCGGCGGGCGCGCGCCATGGTGCCCCCTGCCGCGGGCGGCGCCGTCCTCGGTCGCCGTCCGCCGCAGGGGGCCGTGCAGGGGCCGGACTAGCCGATGGTCACGCCGTAGGCGCTGAGCGCCGCGGTGACCGGCTGGAAGAACGTCGTGCCGCCGGAGGTGCAGTCGCCGCTGCCGCCGGACGTCAGGCCCAGGGCGGTGCTGCCCGAGTACAGCGAGCCGCCGCTGTCACCCGGCTCGGCGCAGACGTTGGTCTGGATCAGGCCGTTGACCACGTCGCCGTTGCCGTAGTTCACGGTGGCGTTCAGGCCGGTGACCGTGCCGCTGTGGACCCCGGTGGTGCTGCCGCGCCGGCTGACCGACTCGCCGACGTAGGCGTTGCCGGCGCTGCTGATCGTCTGGCTGCCGACCGTGCTGGGGTGGGACAGCGAGGTGTTCGAGTACTGGACCAGCGCGTAGTCGTGGCCGGGGAAGGTGTAGGAGACCGTCGGGCCGATGGACGTCGACTGGCCGGAGTTGGTGTACCAGTACGAGACGGCCTGGCCGCAGTGTCCGGCGGTGAGGAAGTAGTAGGTACTCCCCTTGTGCACGTTGAAGCCGAGCGAGCAGCGGTACCCGCCGCCGTAGATGGCGTCGCCGCCGGAGAGGAACGGGCTGAACGTGCCCGCGGAGCGCTGGACGGTCACCGCGTCGCCGTAGGCGGCGGTCGCCGCGCGCAGCCGGGCGAGGGCGGCGCCGGAGACGGTGCGGTCGGCGGTGACGACCAGCCGGTCGCCGGCCGGGTCGGTGGCCCAGGCGGTGCCGGCGAGGTTCAGCTTCCTGACAACGTTGCCCGCCGCGTCGAGCTTGGCGCTGCTGTACTTCACCAGCCGGGGGACGGCTCCGGCGGCCTGGACGCTGCGGGCGGCGGCCTCGGAGGTGACGTTGACGACGGCGGCCCGGGCCGCGTTGTCGTAGTAGGTGCCGGCGGTGGTGGTGGCACCGAGGGTGCGGGCGATCGCGGCCGCGGCGTCAGGGCTCGCGGGCGCGGCGGATGCGGCGGTGGCGCTCGGGATGCCCGCGGCGGTGGCCAGGAGCAGTCCGGACGCCACGGCTATCGAACCGGCCAGTCGGCGGCGTCTGGTGACGTCGGCGCCGGCGCGCTTGATCCTCACACTTTCCTCCTGTGGGGGTGGAGGGGCCCGCGCGGTCGGCGGACCCGTGAGGCGCAGCCGGAGGCGCGCCGTTCGAACGGCAGGGCGTGGCTCCGGCAAGCGCTTGCGCCGAGTATTCATAGGTTTCTCATCTCTGCACAAGAGTGCGCCCCTCACCGATCGTCAAACCGCCCCAAAAGCTTCAGTTCTTGGCCACGTCTGGCGTGACGTCGTGTCAGGACTAACCAGCGGCACGCCTTCGCGGGCCCGGCTCCGGAGGCGGAGAACCGATCCGGCGGACCGATCCGGCGGCCTGATCGCCCGTCACCCGAGCGGCGGATCCCGGCCATCGGCCCCACCGGGAACAGACCTGTTACCGAGCAAGCGGTTTCTCCGGCCGCCGACTGCGGCAGGAGCCCTCCGACACACCGTCATGTCCGAACGGGGTTTCGCATCGCGTCCCTCTGGAAGACGTCACGCACAGCGCGCACCGAAGCGCCGCAAACGACGAAGGAGCCGATGACGATCACTCCCTCAGCCCATGGGAACGCCGTTTTCTTTCTCCGCAGTGATCGCCGTGGATTGCCCTCCGCCCGAGGTGACCGGCATGGCGGCGGGCGTCCGGGCCTGGTGAACGGGAATTCCGCGGGTGGCGCGCCATATGGGCGCCCCCGGGCACGCTACCGCGCACCCCAGACACCCGTTCGATGCGTGCGGGCCGTCAGCTCCCGTCGAAATTCGGCCAGCTGATGATCCGCCAATTGTCACTGTGCACCAGTACCGTCACGAATCACGGATGCGGCGCCTTTCTGCTTGGCGCATCATCCACATCATCGACGACCATAGGAGAGCGGTCGCTTCGGCCCGCGTGAGAGGAGGCGTCCATGGGTTCGGTGCGCAAGGCCAGCGCATGGCTGGGGCTCGTCGACGACGGCGGCGACGAGCAGTACTACGACGAGGAGTACTCCGACTACAGCGGCGAGCCCGAGCGTCGTGACGCCTGGGTCACCGACCCGCGGGTCCGGGTGGCCGACGAGCGGGCCGAGCGGGAGGGCCAGCGGATCGCCACGGTGACCCCGGACACCTTCCGGGACGCCCGCGGCATCGGCGAGCTGTTCCGCGACGGAGTGCCGGTCATCGTCAACCTGACCTCGATGGACCCCGCGGACGCCAAGCGCGTGGTGGACTTCGCCGCCGGGCTGATCTTCGGGCTGCGCGGCTCCATCGACCGGATCGCCACCCGGGTCTTCCTGCTCACGCCGACGCACTACACGGTGCTCAGCGGCGAGTCCGAGCGCTCCCGCGACGGCTTCTTCAACCAGAGCTGAGGCCGGCCCACGACGGGCCGGCCGAGGCGCCGCACACGGGCCGGCCGCACCGTGCGAGCCCGGCCGCGGGGACGGCCGCGCCCCCGCCAGGCCGGATCGCCCTGCCCCGAGGCCCTGCCCCTCCCCGGCCGGAACGCCGTGTCTCCGGCCGCATCCCCGACTGTCTCCGACTGTGTCGCGGGCCGGGACCGCAGCGCCGGGCGGCGCCCCCCGGCAACCCTGGCTGACGCCCCTTCACTCGAACGGGCCCCTCCGCACGGCTGAATCTCGACGGCGCGAATCGGCCCTCCCGCGCCGCTCCCCCAGCCTCCCGAGCCCCCCGGCCCCCTGCGCCCCGCGCGCTCCGGGCCTCCCGGCCGGTCGTCACTCCTCGGTGCCGCACCCCTCGGCCGACCGCGGCAGCCGCAGCGCCGCGACCGCGCCCAGCACCAGCAGCCCCGCGCTGACGTACAGCGTCACATGCAGCCCGTGGACGAACGCGGTCCGCGCGGCGGTGCGCAGCGCGTCCCCGGTGGGGCCGCCGATCCGCCGCGCCACCTCGTAGGCCTCGCCGAGCGAGTGACGCGCCTCGGCGGTGCGGTGGGCGGACACCCCGGCAATGCCGCTGACCCCGGGCCCGTAGGCGGCGTTCATCACGCTGCCGAGCAGGGCGATACCCATGCCCGCGCCGAGTTGGTAGGAGGTCTCGCCGATGGCGGCGGCACCGCCCGCCTGGTCCGGCGGCGCCTCGCTGAGCATCGACTCGTAGGCGCCGAACAGCGTGGTCTCCAGGCCGAAGCCGAGCGCCACCAGCCCGGTGGTCAGCAGGCAGGGCCGGTCGTGGCCGCCCATCCGCGCCAGGACGAGCACGGCCGCGGCGGTCAGCAGGAAGCCGAGGACGACCATCAGGCGCGGGCCGAACCGGTGGAGTATCCGTGATCCGGTGAGCCCGGCGGCCATCGCGGCCAGCGTCAGCGGCAGCAGCCGCACCCCGGCCTCCATCGGTTCCATGCCGAGCACGAGCTGCACGTACTGCACCGCGATCAGCTCCAGGCCGACCAGCGCCAGCATGGCCAGGATGATGCAGCCCACCGAGGTGCTGAACGCCCGCCGGGCGAACAGGCGGACGTCGATCAGGGGATGCGCCAGCCTGCGCTGGCGGCGCACGAACAGGTACAGCAGCACCGCCCCGGCCACCAGCGGGATCCAGGCGGAGGGCTCGGCCAGGTCCGCGTGCGCGCCGAGGCGCTTGACGCCGAAGATCACCCCGAGGATGCCCAGCGCGGCCAGCACGGCGCCGAGCACGTCCCACGGGCCCTCCCGGTCGCCGGTGGACTCCGGCAGCAGCCGGCGGGCGATCGGCCAGATCACCACCATCAGCGGGATGTTGATCAGGAAGACCGAGCCCCACCAGAAGTGCTCGATGAGGAAGCCGCCGAGCACCGGCCCGACCGCCGCCCCGACGGCCGCGACCGCGCTCCACACCCCGATGGCCAGCGCCCGCTCACGCCGGTCCGGGAAGACCTGGCGCAGTATCGACAGCGTCGCGGGCATGATCATCGCGCCGCCCGCGCCGAGCAGCGCCCGCGCGCCGATCAGCACCCCGGGGGTCGGCGCGGCCGCCGCGATCCCCGAGGCCACGGCGAACAGCGCGTAGCCGAGCAGCAGGATCCGGCGGCGGCCGACCCGGTCGCCGAGGGTGCCGAAGAGGATGAGCAGGGCCGCGGCGGCGAGCGGGTAGGCGTCGACGATCCACAGCAGTTCGACGGCGCCGGGCCGCAGGGACTCGGTGAGCGAGGGGACGGCCACGTGGAGCACGGTGGCGTCCAGGCCGACGAGCAGCAGGCTCACGCACAGGACGACCAGGACGGTCCAGCGGCCGGCCGGTGGCCGGTCACGGTCTCTCCCGGCCTCGGCCGGCCGGACGCGCCTGCGCTGGGGGACGGCGGCCGTCGCCGGAGTGCCGGCCGTGGTCGTCCCGCTCATCCCTGCACCTCCACTGTCTTCGCTCGCGTCCCGCTCGTGGCGGGATGTGGCGCCGGCCGTCATCCGGCCGCCGCGCTCTCGCGGACCACCGCCCCCTGACCGTGCTCCGCCGCCGGCCGGGATGTGGGGGCGGGGTGGATCGCCAGACTACGCGAGACGGCGCAGCGGTCACGTATGCCCGGTCGGTCCCCGCCCGGCCCACGCGCAACTGCGGGCGGCGGAGGGGCGAACAGGCGAAGTGGCGTTCGTCACACCGCCGGACGGGCGCCGTCCGCGCCCGGGAACCCCGGACCGCGCGGCACCCGCCGCCCCTCCCGCCCCGGGGCGGAACCCGGCCCATGCCACCTCCGAGAAAGCGGAATGGTCGGGTCCGAAGGTGACGGGAGGTCAGCTCTTCGGGACGGAGCCCGCGGGCTCGCTCCGGGCCGCGCCCAACCGCTCCCGCACGGCATGGAATTCACTTCTCCGGGATTCCGGTGGATTCCCCGGCGGAAATCGGGGTACGCCTTTTCCCGCTCCGCTTCCACCCTGGAGGGTTCCCGCGATGACAAGTGGAAAATGTGAGATGGGCGACACCGGGTCGGCTTCGTCCACATCACATCGTCATCACAAAGCAGCATGCCCGGCCGAACTCCGCCGTCACACGCTGTAACGTCGACCGAGTGAGTAGCGACCAAATCGTCGCCCGCCCGCGGAAGAGCGGGCAGGAGCGACCGAGACACCACGAGGTCCCGGTGATGAGCCGGACGAGGCGTGCGCTGTTCGGCTCCACGCTGGTGGCCTACGCGGCCATAGTCGTCGCGGTACTCACGACGTCGCCGCTGGTGCGGCTGGACTGGCAGGTCATGCTGTTCCGGCCGTACATGCAGTGGCCGTCGATCCACGCCTTCCTGGACTACTTCGTCGTCCTGGGACAGCGCGGCCCCACCGCCGTCATCGTCGCGGCCTGGCTCGGCTGGCGCTCCTGGCGGCACCGCACGCTGCGCCCGCTGCTGGTGCTCGGGGCCTCGCTGCTGATGCTCAACGTGTCGGTCGGCTCGGTGAAGTACGGGCTGAGCCGCCTCGGCCCGCACTACGCCACCACCGTCGGGTCGAGCGAGCTCTTCGCGGCCGGCGGCGACATCTTCCCCTCCGGCCACACCGCCAACGCCGTCGTCACCTGGGGCGTCCTGGCCTACCTCGCCACCACGCCGTTCGCCCGCCGCCTCGGCTCGGTGATCAGCGCGATGCTGGCGCTCGGGGTGGGCATGACGACCATCTACCTCGGCACCCACTGGGTGAGCGATGTGCTCAGCGGCTGGTGCGCGGGGCTGCTGGTGCTGCTGGCGCTGCCCTGGTGCGAGCCCGGACTGGCCCGCGCGGAGTGGTGGCTGCTGACCCGCTGGGCCCTGCTGCGGCACCGGTCCGGCACCGCCCGGGTGGCCCCGGCGCCGGTCTACGGCCCGGCGGCCGGCCTCTTCCCGTCCCGCCCCGACACCGGTGGCGCGGTGCGCCGGCCGGTGGGCGCCGTCAGCCGCTCGGCGCCCGCGCCCGCGGCGGCCGCGACGGCATCCCGCGCCCCCCATGTCGCCGTCCGCCCGCACGTCGCACGCCATGAGCGCGCGACGGTGACTCCCGCCGGCAGCCGCCGGCCGCTCCCGGAGCGCCCGGCGCGCCCGGTCCCCAGCACCGTCCAGAAGGCCCGCGGGCGCGGCCCGGCCGGCTACTGAAACCGGCGCCCCACGCACTCACCGGCCAGGCCCCGGCTCGGAACCACCGAGCCGGGGCCTGGTGCGTGCGGCGGCACACCGGCGCCGCTCAGCCGTGCCAGGCGCGGACGACCTTCCCGTCCCGGACGGTGAAGTTCAGCCGCCCGGCCACGTACTCCATGGTGATCACGGCATCCGGCGGCAGGCTGCGCACCAGCCGCCAGCCGTGCCGCGCGGCCCGTTCCTCGGCCTCCGGGGCGGGCAGCCCGAGGTAGGCGTCGACGTCGTCACCGGGCGGGGTTGCGGGGGGCGGCGGTGAGGTCATGGACGCCACGGTAGGCGCCGCGGGGCTCGTCCGGGAGGGGGACCCGCCGGGGTTCCCGTTTGTTCGTCACACTTCCGTCACAGTGCGGCGACTGCCGTGTCCGGCCACCGAGCGCGCTCGCCGCGGGCCGCCGAAGGGTCCGGCGCGTCATTCGCCGCT
>JBEHXI010000254.1:0-10492 GCA_048498775.1 Actinomycetota bacterium
GCATTGCTCAGCGCGCCAAGTACTCGCAGGCCGTTGCCTGCGCTGCGATTGGCGCCGGTGCGGGACCGAGTGGCCCCGCCCCGGCGCGGGGCCGTCAGCCGGCCGGGGTGAAGGCGGTGAGCCCGGAGCCGACCGAGTACACCGCGCAGCCGTCGCGGAAGCCCTCGAAGTGCGCGGCCGCCGCGCCCGGGCCACCGGTCCGCGGCGCGTGGGTGCCGTCCACGGGCACGTCGACCTCGGCGGTGACGTTGTCGGGCAGGTCCACGGTGACGGCGGTGCCGTGCCCGGTGGCCTGCCAGCGCACGCCCACCGTGCCTGCCTGCGTCCACACGGTGCCCTCGGCGTGGGTCAGGCCGGTGCCGCGCGGCGGGCCGATCCGCAGCGTGGCGGCGGCCGGGCTGGTGACGTTCACGCCCAGCATGTCCTGCTGGAGGTCGACGAGGGCGGTGGCGCCCCAGCCGTGCGAGAGGCTGTCGCCGGTCTGCGGCGCCTCCCAGGACTCCCAGGTGAACGTGCCGCCCTGGGCGAGGATGTCGGCCCAGCCGAGCGAGGTGGGGTCGGTGAGCCGGGTCAGCACCTGGTCGTCCCGCCCGGCGTCGTGCAGGGCGGTGAGCAGCCAGTTGGCGGTCATCGGGCTCATCTGGAGCTTCATCGCGGCGATGTAGGCGGAGATGGCCGCGTCACCGCTCGCCGGGGCGATGGAGAAGGCGATCGCGTAGGCGTTGGCGATCTGGGAGGCGTGGGTGCTCTGGGAGCCGTCCGCCTCCAGGCCGTCGGTGTAGATGCCGTCCGGGCGGCGCAGCCGGGTGTTGATCGCGGTGGTGAGCCGGTCGGCGTCGGCCCGCAGCGCGGCGATCTCGCTGGCCGGCCGGCCGAGGACCGCGGCCTGCAGCGCGGTGCTGCGGAGCACGTCCACCGCGAGGATGTTGACGGTGGTGCGGGCGGCGGTGGCGGTGTCGTAGCCGTAGCGGTTGGGCCAGTCGACGATGCCGTACAGGTAGGCGCCCGAGCCGCCGGGCAGGTTGGTGACCAGCCCGGTCACCGGGTCGATGGCGCGGCGTACGTAGTCGGCGACGGCGGCCGAGACCGGGTAGGCGTCGGCGACGGTGGCCCGGTCACCGGAGTTGAGGTAGTAGTCCCACACCCAGCCGGGGAACATCTCGGTGTAGTCGGGGATGTCCCGTTTGCCGTCGCCGTTGGGGTAGACGGCGTTGAGACGGCCGTCCGGCCAGTAGCGCTTCTGGGACTCGATGAACTCGTGGATGGCCTTGGCGGTCAGGTCGCGGTCGCCGGAACCGGCCATCAGCGCGCGGGAGACGTCCACCGAGTCGCCCAGGAACTGCCCCTTCTCCCTGGTCGGCGTGTCCAGGAACTGCTCCTGGGAGTCGTACAGCGCGGAGCGCTGCATCAGCTGGTCGACGGCGTCCAGGGTGGCGTCGGAGCTGTGGAAGGTCGCGGCGCGCGCCGGGTCGGCGTCGGTGTGCTGGACGACGGCCGCGATGCCGGAGGCGTCCATCGGCTCGCCCGGGTTCGCCATCTCGAGGTAGCGGAAGCCCTGGTAGGTGAAGGCCTGGAAGCTCTGGGCGCCGTCGTGCTCGGTGTAGTGGTACGACAGGTCCGAGGTCTGGTTGTCGTGCGGGGAGTTGGAGACCGTGCCGTCGGCGTTCAGCACGTATCCGGCCCACATGTCGACGGTGTGTCCGGAGACGCCGTGCGCGAACCGGACCAGCGGCATCGCCGGGATGATCTTCCCGAAGTCGGCGACGACCGCCCCGGACGGCAGCGTGGTGACCTTCACCGGGTGGACGGTGGTGTAGCTCAACCGCGGCTGCTGCGCCTGGAGATGGGTGAAGACACCGGCCGGGTGCACCCCGACGACCTGCGGTGTCTGCCAGGAGGAGTCGTCGAACCCGGGCTCGTTCCAGCCCTGTTGCTGCTGGACGACGCGGCCGTCGACGTTCTCGATGTAGTCCCGCCCGTCGCCGTTGCGGTAGGGCTCGGGCTGCCACGGGCCGCGGGTGACCTTCCAGCTGCCGTCGGAGAGCACCACCTGCTCCGAGCCGTCGGCGTGGTCGATCACCAGCCGGGCCAGCATGCCGGGCTGGTCCGCCGGCCGGCCCTGCCCGGGGCCGTACCAGTGGTACAGCACGCCGAGGGCGGCCGGGCCGCCGGCGCGCAGGTCGCGGGTGACGTCGGTGGCCTGGTAGTAGCCCTCGTCGGTGTAGGCGTAGGCCGGACCCCGGTCCACCAGGCGGCCGTTGAGGTACGCCGCGTACTGCTGGTACGCCGACAGGTACAGCCGGGCGCGCACCACCGGGCTCGCGGAGACGGTGAACTCCTTGCGGGCCAGCGTGTAGTCGTCCTTCTCGGCGGTGGTGCGGCGGATCCAGCTCGCCTGCCACTGGGCGTCGTCGATCCCGGTGTCGAACGAGGCCGGGGGCGCCCACGGCGAGACGGCGCCGGAGCGGTCCCAGGTGCGCACCGTCCAGGTGTAGCTGGTGCCGCCGGCCAGCGCGGGACCGGTGTACGCGACGTACGCCTCCTGCGCCGAGCGCACCACGCCGCTGTCCCAGACCTGCCGGTCCGCTCCCGGCCGGATGCCCTGCCGGACCACCCGGATCTCGTAGGCGGTCTGGAGCTCGCCGGGATCGGTGTCGCGCGGCTGCCAGCCGAAGAGCGGGGCGCCCTCGACGTTCATGGGGCGGGCGCGGTCACCGACCGTCAGGTGGGCCGGGGCGAGCGGCGGATGGTCGGTGTGGGCGGCGGCCACCGCGCCGCCCGGTGCCGCGCCGCACAGCACCGGGAGCAGCGCGGCCGCCGCCAGGGTGCCGAGCCGTCTGAGCGTGGTGCCGGCACCCCGGCCGTTGGGCCCTCTCATGTCCTGGTCACTCCAGTCGTCCTTGGCTCTCTGTCACGGATGGACGCTCCCCCGCCGGGGTGGCCCGTGTCGCCGAGTCGCCGTCACTCCTCGGACGGATCCAGGAGATTGAAACGACTCATGCGCCTCGGGAACCTAGCCGCACCGCTCACGACCCGCAAGAGATCGGACAGAAATCGCTTACTGTCAACTACTGTCAACCCAGACAGCACGTCAGGACACAGGCGGGAAGACGTCGGTACCGAGCGGCGAGCGCGTGATTGAATCGTTCAACCCAATCGAGCCGGTGCGCGCCCAGGGCTACCAGTGGGCCGCGCACCGCCGGGTGACCGCGTGGAAGGCCATCCCGGCCGGGGTCAGCGGATGGTCGGCCATCCGGGTGAGCAGGATCCGGCGCACCGGCGCCGGCGGCTCCAGCGCCAGCACATGGACGCCCGGCCGGATGCCCGCCAGCGCCAGCCGCGGCGCGAGCGCGACCCCGATCCCCGCCGCGACCATGGCCTGCGCCTCCTGGTAGTCGTGGGCCTCGAAGGCGATCTGCGGCTCGAAGCCCGCGGCGCGGCAGCTGCGGTCCAGCGCCTCGGCGACCGGATGGTTCTCCGCCCGGGTGATCCACGGGTCGCCGGCCAGTTCGGTCAGGGCGGCGGAGGCGCGGCCGGCCAGCCGGTGCTGGTCGTCCACCAGCAGGGCCGGAGGGTCGTCCAGCAGGTGGGTGATCACCGCGTCGTCCCGGTCGACGCGGCACCAGTCGTAGTCCCACATCAGCGACAGCTCGACCTCGCGGTTCTCCAGCAGCGACCACAGCCCGGCGATGCGCGCGCTGCGCACCGCGAGCCGGACACCGGGGTGCGCGTCCCGGAAGGCGGTGACCGCGAGCGGCAGCAGCGAGGCGCCGGCGGTCGGGAAGGTGCCGATGCGCAGCGTGCCCGCGCGCAGGCCCGCGATGTCGGCGAGCTCCTCCTGAGCGGCCCTCAGATGCCGCTCGATGCGGGAGCCGCGTTCGGCCAGGACCCGCCCGGCGTCGGTGAGGGTCACGCCCCGGGCGTGCCGCTGGAGCAGCGGCTGCCCGGCCTCCGCCTCCAGGCGGCTGATCTGCTGCGACACCGCGGACGGCGTGTAGTTCAGGGCGCGGGCGGTGGCGGTGACCGAGCCGTGCCGGGCCACCTCGGTCAGCAGCAGGATCCGCCGGACGTCCAGCATGCCGGCCCCCTCCGCCCCGGGCGCCCCTCCGGTGCCCCATGACGCGTGCGTTAAGCAGGGGTTAATACCCCCGCAGATTTTCGAGATTGTACTTCACACCCGGGTAACCCACTGTGGATCGCGTCCGGAACCGCTCGGTCCGGGCCGAACGGCGAGAAGGAGCAGGTGTGTTGCGTCTGCAGGGCGAGATGATCCGCGGCGGGACGAGCAAGTGCTGGATCTTCGACCACCACCATGTGGCGGCCACCGGCGCGGACACCGACGCGTTGCTGCTCGCGGCCTTCAACGCCGCCGACCCCCGCCAGATCGACGGCGTCGGCGGCGCGTCCTCCACCACCTCCAAGGCGGCGATCGTGCGGGCGGTCGGCGGAGCCGGCGGCGTGGACGTCGAGTACGCCTTCGCCCAGGTCGGCATCGGTGACGAACGCGTGGAGTGGACCAGCAACTGCGGCAACTGCGCCACCGCCGTCGCCCTGTACGCGGCCCACCGCGGCCTCGTACCCGTCACCGGGGACACCACCACGGTGCGGATGCGCAACGTCAACACCGGCGCCCGCCTCACCGGCACCATCCCCACCCCCGGCGGCACCGTCCCCGAGGAGGGCGGGGCCGCGGTGCCCGGCACCACCGCGCTGGGGGTGCCGGTGCTGCTGGGCTTCGTCGACCCGGCGGGCTCGTCCACCGGGCGCGCGCTGCCCACCGGCCACGCCGTGGACACCCTGCCCGGACCCGACGGCCGGCCGGTGGAGGCGACACTGGTCGACGCGGCCGCGCCCGCCGCCCTCTTCGACGCCAAGGCGCTGGGCCTGAACGGCACCGAGTCCGCCGCCGAGTTCACCGCCGCGGTGCCCGCCTTAAGCCTGCTGCGCCGTCAGGCGGCCCTGGCCATGGGCCTGGCCAGGGAGGAGGACCCGGTCGGCCACGCGGTGCCCAAGGTCGGCGTCGTCGCGCCGCCCGCGCCCTACCGGGCCGTCGACGGCACCCTGGTGCGGCCCGAGGACCACGACCTGGCCGTCCGCATGGTCTCGATGCACGCCCCGCACCCGGCGATCGGGCTCACCTCCGCGGTGGCGCTCGCGACGGCGGCGGCCGTTCCCGGCAGCCTGGTCCACCGCGCCGCCCGGCGGCGGTCCGAGAGCGTGCTGCGGCTGGGCACCCCGGCCGGTGTGATCACCGCGCGGATCGAACCCGGTGCGGACGGCGCGTCCCCCACCGTGCTGCTGCACCGGGCCGCCCGCCGGATCGCCCGCGCCGAACTCCTCGTCCCCCTCGCCCCCGCCCGGCCGCTGCGCGAGGAACACCCCGCGTGACGCGGCCCGGTGGCGCCCCGGCGCCGCCCACGGCCGGCGTGGCACCCGACTCCCGAAGCCCGCAGCCCAGATTCGTCAAGGAGGACGGACATGAGCGCTTCCCCACTGGCCGCACGGCTCGACCGGCTGCCGATCGGCCGGTTCCACCGCCGGGTGCTGTACACCCTGGCCTTCGCCTTCGCCTTCGAGCTGGGTGACCTGAACACGTTCGCCTACGCCGCGCCCGCGCTGCGCGAGCACCTGCACTTCGCGGTGCCGGACATCGCGTTCGTCACCTCCGCGTCCTTCGCGGGGATGTTCGTCGGCGCCGCGTGCGGCGGGCGGTTCGCCGACCTGGTCGGCCGGCGCCGGGCGCTGCTGGTGTCCGTGACCCTGTTCTCGGTGTGCTCGCTGCTCAACGCGACGACCTCCACGGTGGCCACCATGGCGGCCGCGCGCGTGCTGACCGGGGTGGGCCTGTCCGCGATGACCGTGGCCGCGACGACCTACCTGTCCGAGACCATGCCCGCCGCCCGCCGCGGCCGGATGCAGGCCGGGGTGATGGCCGTGGGCCTGCTCGGCATACCGGCGATGTCGTTCACCGCGGCCGGTGTGATCACCACGGGTGCGGCGGGCTGGCGCTGGGTGTTCGTCTTCGGGGGCCTCGGCCTCGTCGTGCTGCCGCTGGTCCTGCGCCTCCCGGAGAGCCCGCGCTGGCTGCTCGGCCGCGGCCGCGCCGCGGAGGCGTACGAGGTCGTCGGGCGGATCGAGCGCGAGGCGGGGGCCGAGGTGCCGCCGGCGGCCGAACCCCCGGCCGCGGCGGAGGAACCGCGGGAGAGCGCCGGCTACCGGGCGCTGCTGACCGGCCGGCTCGGCCGCCGCACCCTGATGCTCACCGTGGTGTGGATCTTCCAGACCCTCGGCTTCTACGGTTTCGTCTCCTGGGTGCCGACGCTGCTGGCCGAGCACGGCTTCAGCCTGGTGCACAGCCTGACCTTCTCCGCGCTGACCACGCTGGGGGCGGCGCCCGGCGCGCTGCTGGCCTGGCCGCTGTCCGACCGGTTCGGCCGCAAGGCGCCGATCGCCGTGGTGGCCGTGGGCATCGCGGTGTGCGGGCTGGCGTACGGGCTGACGTTCGACGCGGTGGCGATCGTGGTGTTCGGCTTCTGCGTGAACGCGCTGATCCAGACCTTCGCCGCCCTGCTGTACGCCTACACGCCCGAACTGTTCCCCACCGGTCAGCGCAACTCCGGTACCGGGCTGGTCTACGGGCTGGGGCGGCTGAGCAACATCGCCGGACCGCTGGTCGTCGCGGCGCTGTTCACCTCCTTCGGCTACCGGCCGGTGTTCGGCTACATCGCGGCGTGCTGGGTGGTCGTGGCCGTCACCGTCGCGGTGTTCGGGCCGCGCACCGGCATGCGGGACCTGGAGCAGCTCAACGCCCCGGGCACCGCGGCGCAGCCCGCCCCGGCCGCGGGCGCCGCGTCGGCAGCGGCCACCGGTTGACAGCGGCGTGGCGACCGGTCGCGCGGCCGCGGCCGGGGCCGGGGAAAACCCGGCGACGCGCGCCCGGGTCCGCTGTTAGGTTCCCGGGCATGCTGCCGCTCGACGAGAACGCCATCCGCGGGTCGTTCGCCAACTGCTCCAAGGGAGAGGCGCGCCGGCTCGGTCTGCCCCGGGACCTGGCCCAACTGCCCTGGGCCGACCTGGACTTCCTGGGCTGGCGGGACCCGGGCGCCCCGGACCGCGGCTACCTGGTCGCGGAGCACCACGGCACGCTCACCGGCGTGGTGCTCCGCGTCCCGCAGGGCGTCCGGCACAGCCTCACCCGGACGAACGTGTGCTCGGTGTGCATCACCCCGCACGCCGGCTCCGGGGTCGCCCTGCTCGCCGCCCCCAAGGCCGGTCCGGCCGGGCGGCAGGGCAACACCGTCGGCACCTATGTCTGCGCCGACCTGGCCTGCCCGCTGTACGTCCGCGGCCTGAAGCGGACCGAGCTCGGCAGCCGGTACGAGGAGTCGCTCTCCGAGGACGAGCGGATCGCCCGCATGCTGGGCAATCTGGGCGCCTTCCTGGACCAGGTGCTCGGCGCCCGGGTGTAGGAGCCCCAGACCGAACCGATTGACGGCCTCGGTTATTGAGTACTAACTTAGCGGCCATGGCAACCACGGGACCCCGGATGTCCGCCGAGGAGCGGCGCGAGAGCGTCGTACGCGCGGCGGTCACCGAGTTCGCCCGCACCGGTTACCACGGCACCTCCACCGAGGCGATCGCCCGCCGGGTGGGCGTCTCGCAGCCGTACCTCTTCCGGCTCTTCCCGGGCAAGCAGGCGCTGTTCCGGGCCGCCGCCGAGCGGTGCTTCGACCGCACGGTGGCCGCCTTCGAGCAGTCCGTCCGGGGCGCGTCAGGCGAGGAGGCCCTGCAGGCCATAGGCGAGGCGTACTCCCAGCTCATCCGGGACCGCGAGGTCCTGATGCTGCAGATGCAGCTGTACGTGGCCGCCGCCTCGGCCGAGGACCCGGAACTGGCCGACTTCATCCGCCGGCGCTGGCGCGAGATGTGGGACCTGGTCCGCAGCCACACCGGGGCCACCGACGAGGAGCTGCGGGACTTCTTCGGCACCGGCATGCTCATCAACGCCCTGGTGGCCCTCGGCATCCCCGCCGACGACCGCTGCTGGGCCGGGCTCGACGAGGAGTGCAAGGCCGCCGCCGCCGAGTCGTCCGCCGAGCCCTTCTAGGACCGCGCGCGCCACAGCCCGCACCGCCCGCGGGCCGGGACGCACGCCACGGAAAATTAGTGACCGCTAACTACCCCTCGCATTTAGTGACCGCTAACTACCTCACCTGACCTCACCTCTCCTCACCTCAGGGGGAAGCACCATGCCACGCAGATCCACCGCCACCTGGACGCTGGTGGTCACCAGCGTCGCCGGCTTCATGGCGGCCCTCGACAACCTGGTCGTCACCACCGCCCTGCCCTCCATCCGTCACGACCTCGGCGGCGCCCTGGAGGACCTGGAATGGACGGTGAGCGCCTACACGCTCACCTTCGCCGTCCTGCTGATGTTCGGCGCCGCGCTGGGCGACCGCTTCGGCCGCCGCCGGATGTTCGGCGCCGGCGTGGCCGTCTTCACCGCCGCGTCCGCCGCCGCGGCCCTCGCCCCCGGCATGGGCGAACTGATCGCCGCCCGCGCCGTCCAGGGCGCCGGGGCCGCCGTCCTGATGCCGCTGACCCTCACCCTGCTGTCCGCCGCCGTCCCGGCCGAGCGCCGCGGCCTCGCCTTCGGGATCTGGGGCGCCGTCAACGGCCTGGCCGTCGCCACCGGACCACTGATCGGCGGCACCCTCACCGAGCACTTCTCCTGGCAGTGGATCTTCTGGCTGAACGTGCCGATCGGCCTGCTGCTGCTTCCGCTGGCCCGCCTGCGCCTGGCCGAGAGCCGCGGCCCCAACCCGCGCCTCGACACCGCCGGCACCGCGCTGGCCAGCGCCGGGCTGTTCGGGATCGTCTACGCCCTGGTGCGCGGCAACGCGGACGGCTGGACCAGCGCCCCCGTCCTGACCGGCCTGATCGCCGGGGCCGCGCTGCTGGCCGCGTTCGTCGGCCACGAGTTGCGCACCGGCAACCCGATGCTCCCGATGCGCCTGTTCCGCAGCCGGGCGTTCAGCGCGGTCAACGCGGCCGGGCTGCTGATGTTCCTCGGCATGTTCGGCTCGATCTTCCTGCTCAGCCAGTTCTTCCAGGGCGTCCGGGGCTACTCCCCGGTCGAGGCGGGGCTGCGGATGCTGCCGTGGACCGGCATGCCGATGATCGTGGCGCCGATCGCGGGCGTCCTGTCCGACCGGGTGGGCGCCCGGCCCGTGGTGGCCGCGGGGCTGGCCCTCCAGTCCATGGGCCTGGCGCTGTTCGCCCTGGTCGTCTCGCCCGGGGTCGGCTACCCGGCCCAGATACCGGCACTGGTGGTCAGCGGCGTCGGCATGGCCCTGTACTTCGCCCCGAGCTCCAACCTGGTGATGGGCAGCGTCCGCCCCGAGGAGCAGGGCATCGCCTCGGGCGCCAACAACGCGCTGCGGGAGGTCGGCGGCGCCCTCGGCGTGGCGCTGATGTCCTCGGTGTTCTCCGCCCGCGGCGGCTACCGTTCCCCGCAGGACTTCGTCGACGGGCTGGTCCCGGCGCTGTGGACCGGTGCCGTGGCCGTCGCCCTGGCCGCGGTCGCCGCCTACCTCATCCCGCGGGCCACCCGGACCGCGCCGAGCCCGGCGGAGCCCGCCCTGGAGTCCGCCCTGGAGCCCGAGCCAGAACCCGAACCCGTCGCCTGAGCCTGTCGCCTGAGCCCGCGTTACCGGTGCGCGGGGCGCCGGGTGGCGGCGTCGCACCGGGCGGCGGCCAGCTGCGGCGGGCTGAGGAAGACACTGCCGCGCAGATCCGCGCCCCGCAGGTCGGCGTCGCGCAGGTCGGCCCCGATGAGGTCGGCGAAGCGCAGGTCCGCGCCGCGCAGGTCGGCGGCGATCAGGCAGGCGCCGCGCAGGCTCGCCCCCCGCAGGTCGGCGCCCCTGAACCGGGCGCCGGCCAGGTCGGCGCCCCGGTGGTCCCGGGTGGGGCCGGGGGCCTGGGCGCGCACCAGCTCACCGGCGCGCAGCAGCGAGACGTTGACGCCGCGGCGCAGCGCCTCGGCGTCCAGCCCGGCCAGCACGGCGGGGCCTTCGAGGGTGAGCCGGCCGATCTCCGCGCGGGCGCGGCGCAGTTCACCGTGGACCGGCCGGGCCGCGGGCAGCGCCAGGGCGTCGTCGAGGTACCACAGCAGTTCGTGGAGCAGCCGCATGACGGGGAAGACCGCGAACATCCGGCGCGCGGTGTCCCGGCCGCGGGGGCCCTGCCGCCAGTCCCGGCCGCCGAACGTCACCTGGGAGACCTTCTGTCCGGCGCCGAGGCAGTCGAAGACGGCGCAGCCGCGGAAGCCCCGTTCCGGTAGCCGGTCGTGGATGCCGCAGCGGAAGTCCTCCCGCAGGTGGGTGCAGGGCCGGCCGGCCTCCTTGGCGGTCGCGAAGTCGGCGGAGGCGGCGAACGGCAGCGCGACGCAGCAGAGCCCGAAGCAGCGCGCGCAGTCGGCCCGCAGTTCGGC
>JBEHXI010000255.1:0-10491 GCA_048498775.1 Actinomycetota bacterium
TCGAGCACGACTTCGGCAGCCATCCGCCAGCCTTGCCCTCGAACGCGTGTTGCCGGCCTCAGTCGAGAGGGCCCGTGATCGGGCAGGCGGCCGGTTACCTTTGCGTTGGCGCGGCGGCGGGCGGCTGCTCATCGGCGCCGTCGGCGAACGCCCTCAGTTCGTCGGCGTAGGTGGCCCAGACGTCACCGATGAGGAAGTGGCCGACACCTGGCAGGGTGCGCAGGCGACTGCCGGGGACGGCGGTGGCGATGTCACGTGCGGCTGTCACGCGCAGCAGGGCGTCCTGCTCGCCGTGCAGCACCAGGGTCGGTGCCGTGATCCGGGCAAGTGACCCGCCATGCCACTTGGCGCCGATCTGCCGGCTCTGTGCTTTCCGGTCGCGGAAGCTCGCGACATGGTGCGCGGCCTCCTTGTCCACGAATTCACGCACGTCGTACTCGTCGATGTGCTGGCCGGGCGCGGCCAGGATGCGGGCCACGGCCAGGGCCAACGCTAGTTCGCCCTCCTGGGTTTGCGGGTGGTGCAGCATCGCGAAGCGGGCGAGCGGCACCGGACGCAGGTAGCGCAGGACGCTAAGGCCCTTCGCGTCGCTGGGCACAGCCGAGGAGGTGGTGACGCTGAGCACGCGTTGCGGGTGGCGGATCGCGATGCGCTGCGCCACGAGGCCGCCCATCGAGTGACCGAAGATGTGGGCCCGCTCCCAGCGGAGGGCGTCGAGAACGGCAACCGCGTCATCGGTCAGGTCCTCGGCGTTGTAGGCCGGGGCCGCTCGACGCAGCAGGGCTGCGAGAGGCGGGCCGACGGGCCTGTCGGGCAGATGGGTGGACTCACCGGCGTCGCGTTGGTCGTAGGCCACGACGTGGAAGCCGCGGCGCACCAGTTCGTCAACCAGTCCATCCGGCCACCAGAAACGCGAGGCTCCCAGCCCCATCACCAGCAGCAGCGGGTCACCGCCCGCCCCGCCGAGATCCTCGAAGGCGATCCGTATCCCGTCGTTGTACGCGAAGCGCGGCATCATTCCAACTCCTTTGCGAACACCGTTCGCGAACAGCGTATGCGAACGGGTAGGGTGGCGGCAACGCGGGAGGTGGAAGTGGCACGACAGCGAGACCCGGTGATCTGGCTGCGACCGGAGCAGGCACCAAGCGGACGCCCGGCCGAACGCAGTCGCGCCGAGATCACCGCCGTAGCAGTGGAATTGGCCGACCACGAGGGACTGGAGGCCGTCTCGATGCGCCGCGTCGCTGCGGCTCTGGGCACCGGCGCCGCATCCCTCTACCGCTACGTGGCCACCCGAGACGACCTACTCGATCTGATGACCGACAGCACTGCCGCCGAATACCACCTGACCACCCCCAGCGGGGACTGGCAGGCCGACCTGCTCGACATCGCCCAGCAAGCCCGGCAGATCATGCGGCGCCACCCCTGGCTGCCGACCCTCGTCATCACCCGCCCCGTCCTCGGACCGCACGGAATCGACCTTCTCGAGCATTTGCTCGACGTACTCGCCGGCCACCCCGCCGAGCCCGTCCGCAAACTCGAGGCCTTCGCCCTGATGAACGCCCTGACCGCGGTGTACGTCCAGAACGAACAGTCCGCCACGGATCCGGTTGCCCAGCGTCAGGCCGCCTACCTGCGCCACGTGGCCGCCGCAGGTACCCACCCCCGCATCACCGCACTACTTGCCGCACCCCCACCCGAAGGCACTCCCCACGACCGGTTCGCCACCGTACTCACCCGCACCGTAGCCGGTGTCCTGGGCTGACTCCGTCACGATCGGAAGAGAACAGAACGTCAGGGCCGCACCGGAGCAGACACGGCACTCCGGCGCGGCCCTGGACCGCACGCTTCAGTCCGCCAGCGGCAGGTACACCCTGTTCCCCGCCTCCGCGAACTCCTTGGACTTGGCGAGCATGCCCGCCTCGATCTCCTCGGCCGACGCGCCGTGTTCGCGGCGGATGTCGTGAGAGATCTTCATCGAGCAGAACTTGGGCCCGCACATCGAGCAGAAGTGCGCCGTCTTCGCCGGTTCCGCCGGGAGGGTCTCGTCGTGGAAGGAGCGCGCGGTGTCCGGGTCGAGGGCCAGGTTGAACTGGTCCTCCCAGCGGAACTCGAAGCGCGCGTCGGACAGCGCGTCGTCCCACTCCTGCGCGCCCGGGTGGCCCTTGGCCAGGTCCGCCGCGTGGGCCGCGATCTTGTAGGTGATGACGCCGGTCTTGACGTCGTCGCGGTCCGGCAGGCCCAGGTGCTCCTTGGGGGTGACGTAGCACAGCATCGCCGTGCCCCACCAGGCGATCATCGCCGCGCCGATGCCCGACGTGATGTGGTCGTAGGCCGGGGCGACGTCCGTGGTCAGCGGGCCCAGGGTGTAGAAGGGCGCCTCCTCGCAGACCTCCTGCTGGAGTTCGACGTTCTCCTTGATCTTGTGCATCGGGACATGGCCCGGGCCCTCGATCATCGTCTGGACGTCGTGCGCCTTGGCGATCCGGTTCAGCTCGCCGAGCGTGCGCAGTTCCGCGAACTGCGCCTCGTCGTTGGCGTCGGCGATCGAGCCGGGGCGCAGGCCGTCGCCGAGCGAGTAGGTGATGTCGTAGGCGCGCAGGATCTCGCAGAGTTCCTCGAAGTTCTCGTAGAGGAAGTTCTCCTTGTGGTGCGCCAGGCACCAGGCGGCCATGATCGAGCCGCCGCGCGAGACGATGCCCGTCTTGCGCCGCGCCGTCAGGGGGACGTACCGCAGCAGGACGCCGGCGTGGACCGTCATGTAGTCGACGCCCTGCTCGGCCTGCTCGATGACGGTGTCCTTGTAGACGTCCCAGGTCAGCTCCTCGGCCTTGCCGTCGACCTTCTCCAGGGCCTGGTAGAGGGGGACGGTGCCGATGGGGACGGGGGAGTTGCGCAGCACCCACTCACGGGTGGTGTGGATGTTGCGGCCGGTGGAGAGGTCCATGACGGTGTCGGCGCCCCACCGGGTCGCCCAGGTCATCTTCTCCACCTCCTCCTCGATGGAGGAGGTGACGGCGGAGTTGCCGATGTTGGCGTTGACCTTCACCAGGAACCGCTTGCCGATGATCATCGGCTCGGTCTCGGGGTGGTTGACGTTGGCGGGCAGCACCGCCCGCCCGGCCGCGATCTCCTCGCGGACCACCTCGGGGGAGACGCCCTCGCGCAGCGCGACGTACTCCATCTCTGCGGTGACCTCGCCCCGCCTGGCGTAGGCGAGCTGGGTCACGGCCCGGCCGCCGCGGGCCCGGCGCGGCAGCCGGGGGCGGCCGGGGAAGACCGCGTCGAGGTTGCGCAGCCCGCCGCGCGGCGAGGTGTGCTTCAGCCCGTCGTCCTCGGGGCGCAGTTCGCGGCCCGGGTACTCCTCGGTGTCGCCGCGGGCGGCGATCCACGCCTCGCGCAGCGGCGCCAGGCCCCGGCGGACGTCGGTGTCGACGGTCGGATCGGTGTACGGGCCGGACGTGTCGTAGAGCGTCACGTCGCGGCCGTTGGTGAGGTGCACCCTGCGCACCGGGACCCGGATGTCCGGGCGGGACCCGGTCACGTAGTCCTTGTGCGACCCGATCCGGTCAGTCTCGGGCGTGCGTGCATCCTGCATGGTCATGAGACCCACTCCCTACGCCGGCATTACCCGGTAACAGGTTCAGCGGTCGACGCAGCGGTTCCCGTTCCGCGGAACGCCGTTGGGACGTTCCGCGCGGGGGTCAGCGCCCTCTCAGCCCGGTGCTCCGAGCTCCCGCGATTGCAAAAGTACCCATAACGCTAACGGGTGGCGGCGGGACGGCGGAAGGGGGCCGGGGCGGCCCGGGCGTGTCGCGGCGCGCGGCGCACGCGGGGCCCGGAACCGTTACGCTCCCGCCATGGTGGGGCTCCAGGGCCGGGTGACCGGGACGATCGGGCCGGGACTCGTCGGCGAGGTGATCGTCCGGGTCCGCGGCGGCGCCGAGCACTTCCTGGCGTACGCGCTGGCGCCGGGTGAGCGGATCGAGACCGGCACGCTGGTGGTGGTCGCCGAGTACCAGCCGCCGCGCACGGTGTACGTCACGCCCGCGTACGGGGCCTGAACTCCCGGGCGCCGGCGCCGGCGAGGCCCTGGGTCACGGCGGCGCGTCAAGATTTCGGCAAGCTCGTACCGGCCTCTGGGCGGCGCCTCCGCGCGGGAGCACACTCCCTTCGTCGGTCTCAGATCGAGGCCGCTGGTAAGGGGGAGTGTGCCGATGGTCATCGGCGTCGTGGCGGGGGCAGCCCTCGCCGCAGTCATCGTCCTGATCGCGCTGTTCAAGCTCATGTGGCGAGTCGCGGAGCCGAACGAGGCGCTGGTCATCTCCGGTTCCCGGCACCGCACGGCGGGACTGGAGGAGGGGATGGGGTTCCGGATCGTCACCGGTCGCGGAACGTTCGTCGTCCCCGGGGTGCAGGCGGTGCGCAAGCTCTCACTCGACCTGAACCAGGCCGAGTTGTCGGTGGAGTGCGTGACGAAGCAGGGCATTCCACTCAAGGTGCGCGGTGTGGTCATCTTCAAGGTGGGTGACGACCTGGTGTCGATCGCCAACGCGGCCCGCCGCTTCCTGGACCAGCAGAAGTTCATGGGCGACCGGGTCCACAACCTGTTCGCCGGGCATCTGCGGTCCATCGTCGGCGGGCTGACCGTCGAGGAGATGATCCGCGACCGCGAGAAGCTCACCGCGCAGACCCGGGCCGCCTCGGGCACCGAGATGGAGAAGCTGGGCCTGATCGTGGACTCGCTGCAGATCCACGAGATCGAGGACCCCACCGGCTACATCCAGAACCTGGCCGCGCCGCACGCCGCCGCCGTGCAGCGGGACGCCCGCATCGCGCAGGCGGAGGCGGACCGGCTGGCCACCGAGGCCGAGCAGCAGGCCGCCGCGCGCAAGGCCGAGGCGATCCGCGACAGCGAGATCCTGCAGGCGGGTTACTGGGCGGAACGCGACAAGGCGGCGGCCCGGGCCCGGCAGGCCGGGCCGCTGTCGGAGGCGGCCGCCCGCCAGGAGGTCGTGGTCCAGGAGACCCGGGTCGCGGAACTGGAGGCCGCCCGGCGCGAGATGCAGTTGCAGGCCGACGTCCGCAAGCCGGCGGACGCCCAGGCGTACGAGAAGCGGACCCTGGCCGAGGCGGAACGCGACGCGCGCATCTCGGCGGCGCAGGCGAAGGCGAAGGAGACCGAGCTGGCGGCGGCGGCCGAGGCGACCCGGGTGAAGACCGCGGCGGGCGCCGAGGCCGAGGCCACCCGGTCCCGGGGCCTCGCGGCGGCCGCGGCCACCCAGGCGACCGGTGAGGCGGAGGCGGCGGCCGCCCAGGCCCGCGGGCTGGCGGAGGCCGCCGCGGCGAAGGCGCGCGGTCTGGCCGAGGCGGAGGCGATCAAGGCACGGGCGGCCGCGCTGGCCGAGAACCAGGAGGCCGTGGTCGCGCAGCAACTCGCCGAGAACTGGCCGCAGATCGTCGAGGCGGGCGCGGCCGCGTTCGGCAACGTCGATCACATGGTGCTGCTGAACGGTGCCGACGGCATGGCGGAGATGTTCGCCAAGGCCCTGACCATGGGCGGGACCGGTCTCGGCCTGGCCCGCCAGCTGCTGGGCACGATGAACGGCGGCCCGGCGGGCGCCTCGGCCAACGGCAGCAGCAACGGCAACGGCAGCCAGGCCGGCTCGGCGGCGGGTGTCACCGCCCCCCGCAGCGAGCGGGTGCCGGTGCAGGGCGGCGAGGGCCGCTCCGCGTAGGCGTCCGGCGCACACATCGGCGGGGGTGGCCGTTCGCGGCCGCCCCCGCCCGTGCGTCCCGGCCCCGCCAGGGCCGCCGTCACCGGTCGCCTGTCACCGGTCGTCTGTCAGCGGTCGCCTGTCACCAGTCGCCGCGCGAGGAGGACGAGGTGAACTTCCGCACCACGAAGACCAGTCCGCCGACCAGTGCCGCGAACAGCACGACCTTGACCAGCAGCCAGACGACGAATCCCACGACGCTCGCGATCATCCCGCCGAAGACGAAGAGGGCGATCAGCGGGATGGCGACCCACTTCACCCACCACGGCAGGCCCGAAAAGAACTCCCTCATGGTCCGTCTCCCTCTTTCCTCATCCCCGGCTGGACCGGCTGCCCCGGCTCGGCGCCCTGTGCCCTTCTGCCCTCGAGCTTAGGGCCGCGGGGGGCTTCGGCGGAGCCCGCGAAGGCCCCATCCGTCCCTGATCGGACCCCTACGGGACGGCGGGGTGACGGGCCCGGTCTCCCCTGACCCGCCCCCTCGCCGGCGCTCAGTCCTCGGGCGGCGAGAAGACCACCAGCACCCGCAGGTCCTCGCTGATGTGGTGGAAGCGGTGCGTCACGCCCGCCGGGACGAAGACCACGCTCCCGCGCGCGACCTGCGTGGTCTCCTCGCCCACCGTGATCGACGCCCGGCCGCTCACCACCAGGTAGATCTCGTCCTGCCGGTGCGGTCCCTGCGGATCGGTACCGCCCGCGGGCAGCGCGTACAGCCCGGCCGACATGCTGTGCTCGCGCAGGAACTGCAGGTAGGCCCCGTCGTGGGCGGCTCGCCGCGCGTCGAGGTCGTCCAGGCGGAAAACCTTCATGGGTTCGATGCCTGCCCTTCGTCCGTTCGGGTGGGGTTCTGGGACGATCCCACCATGAAGAAATTCCTAGTCAAGACGCTGGCCAACGCCGTGGCCCTCGCCGTCGCCGTGTGGCTGGTCTCGGGGATCACGCTCACCGGGGCCGACACCGCCCACAAGGCCCTCACCCTGATCCTCGTCGCCCTGGTGTTCGGCGTGGTGAACTGGCTGGTCAAGCCGATCGTCAAGCTGCTGTCCCTGCCGTTGTTCATCCTCACCCTGGGCCTGTTCACGCTGGTGGTGAACGCCCTGATGCTGCTGCTGACCTCCTTCCTGTCCAGCACGCTGCATCTGCCGTTCCATGTCAGCGGCTTCTGGTCGGCGCTCATCGGCGGGCTGATCGTGAGCATCGTCGCCTGGGCGATGCACCTGGTGCTGCCGGACGAGGACGACTGATGGCCGACCCCGCGCGGCCCGGGGCAGGCCTTCCGGCGGGCTCCGGCGGTGACGGCACCCGCAGTGTGCACGCGGGACGGCCGCCCGCCGAGGCGTACCGGCCGTCGCTGCCGGGGCCCGTCTTCGCCGCCCACTACCACCTGCCGGGCGAGCCCACCGGCCCGTACACCTACGGCCGCGACGAGAACCCGACGTGGACCCTGCTGGAGCGGGCCATCAGCGAGCTGGAGTCCCCGGACGCGGCGGCCGAGACGGTGGCGTTCGCCTCCGGTATGGCGGCCATCTCGGCGGTGCTCCTCTCCCAGGTCCGCTCCGGTGACACGGTGGTGCTGCCGTCCGACTGCTACCAGGCCACCCGCTCGCTGCGGGACCGTCTGGAGGGCTGGGGCGCGCGGGTGCGGCCGGCCCCGACGGCCGGCGATGCCCAGCTGGAGGTGCTGGACGGCGCGCGGCTGCTGTGGATCGAGACCCCGTCCAACCCGGGCCTCGACGTGTGCGACATCCGGCGGCTGGCCGACGCGGCGCACGCGACGGGCGCGCTGGTGGCCGTGGACAACACCCTGGCCACTCCGCTCGGGCAGCGCCCGCTGGAGCTGGGTGCGGACTTCTCGCTGGCCAGCGGCACCAAGGCGCTGACCGGGCACGGCGATGTGCTGCTCGGCTACGTCACCACCCGGGACCCGCGGCTGGCGGCCGCGGTGCGGCTGTGGCGCAAGCAGGTCGGCGCGATCCCCGGGCCGATGGAGGCCTGGCTGGCGCACCGCTCGCTGGCCACCCTGCAGTTGCGGGTGGACCGGCAGGCGGAGAACGCCCTGGCGCTGGCCCGGGCGCTGCGGGACCGCCCCGAGGTGACCGGGCTGCGCCACCCCGGGCTGCCGGAGGACCCGGCGTATCCGGCGGCGTCGGCGCAGATGCGGCGGTTCGGCTCGGTGGTGTCGTTCACGCTGCCGGACCAGGCGCACGCCGAGCGGTTCCTGGCGGCGCTGCGGCTGACCGGCGAGGCGACCAGCTTCGGCTCGGTGCTGAGCAGTGCGGAGCGCCGGGGACGCTGGGGCGGCGACGACGTGCCGCCGGGCTTCATCCGCTACTCGGTGGGGGTGGAGGACGCCGGCGACATCGTCGCGGACGTGCTCCGGGCGCTGGACGCGGCGGCCGGGTGACCCGGCCCGGGGGCTCGCCGGGCAGCGGTGCCGCCCGGTGAGCGCCGTGCCGGCTCAGAACGCGAACACGTCGTCGGTGCCGGCCGCCGCCAGGCAGCGGTTGGGGAAGGTCCGGACGTAGAGCACGGGCCTGCCCAGCCAGTGGCCGGTCGCCGTGACGGTGACCGGGTCGACGATGTGCGGGCAGATGGCGTGGGTGTTCGGCAGCGCCTCGAAGTCGCCGTTCACGCTCTCCAGCGCCGCGCAGGCGGCCTGCGGGTGCGGGTGGGTGCCCCCGGCCGGGAAGCAGTCCAGGGTGGCCCTGGCGTCCACCGGACCGGTGAGGTCGCTGCCGTGGTGGATGACCAGGGTCAGCCGTGCTCCGGCCGCGGGGGCGGCGATCGCGGGGGCGGCCCCGAAGGGCACGGACAGGGTGGCGGCGGTGACTGCGGTGGCGACGGCGAGGGTGGCCACGCGGCCGGTGGATCCGCGCATGACGGGACTCCTGGTGCTGTGAAGTGCTGAAGGGACGACAACTCGCTCATAGGAATAGCCGTTTTGTCGTTCCATGGGGAGATCTACGCTGATCAATCACCCTTTGGAGGGAGTGACTTTCCCCCTCAGAAGGCCCCGGAGTAGGCCCATCCCGACCACCTCGTCACGCGTACGGCCACCACCGGCCCCTCCGGCGGCCGTTCCCGGTACTGCGGGTACGCCGCACAGAGCAGCTCGACCGGGCCGGCCCGCAGCGCCGGGTCCTCGACGATCCCGGCCAGGCCGTCGGCGCGCGCCCACCACAGCCGTGTCCAGTCGTCGGCGTAGTGGTCGGCCAGCAGGCACACCCGCGGGTTCGCGGCGATGTTGCGCAGCCGGCGCAGGGCGGTGGTGCGCTTGGGTTTGTGGTCGACGGCGAAGTACAGGGTGTCGCCGTCCGCCGGGCCGCCGGGGGCGAGCCGCGCGGCGAAGGTGACGGGGACCAGGTGCGGGACGCCGGAGGGGTCGGCGGTGGCCAGCCGGGCGACCGGCGCGGCGGCGAACCGCCGGCGGGCCTCGTCGGGCGGGAGCTCCATGGCCCGACGCTACCGCCGGGCCAGGCGCGCGGCCCGGTTGCCACGTACGGGCGCGGGGCGCGCAGGCATGCCGAAGGGGCGGTCGGAGCCTCCCCCCTCGCTGCTCCGACCGCCGGCGCTCCGTACCAGGTACGTGCGCGCCCAACAAGGCTAGTTGACTCTGCGTCAGTGTCCAATCACAGTTATGTGACGGAGCTATCGGCATATTTATAGGTGAAGAGGTGCAGCGCGATACCTCGGCGCGGCGGTGCGGCCGCACGCCGGGGGCACGGCGCCGGCACCGCTTCGTGAGACGAGGACCCCTGATGGATCTGGCCCTTCTGCGGACGTTCGTCGCGGTGCACCGGGCGGGGTCGTTCACCCGGGCCGCACGCCTGCTGGGCCTGTCGCAACCCGCGGTCACCGGGCAGATCCGCGCGCTGGAGCGCCAACTCGGCCGGCCGCTGTTCCTGCGTCTGCCGCGCGGGGTCTCCGCCACCACGCTCGCCGACGAGCTCGCCCACAAGATGGCGCCCCATCTCGACGCGCTCCACGAAATAACCGAAAGTGTGTTCGACGCCGACTCCGCGAGCGTACGCACGCTCCATCTGGCCGGTCCGCCGGAGTTCACCACCCTGCGCGTGCTGCCCGCGCTCGCGCCCGTGACCGGCGAGGACTGCGCCCTGCGGGTCACCCTGGAGGCGGGTGACCAGGCGCTGGCCGGGCTGGCCGACGGGCGCCACGACCTGCTGGTCGGCACCGTCCGCCCGCGGGGCAGGCTGTTGCAGGCCACCCCGTTGTGGGACGAGGAACAGGTCCTGGTCGCGTCTCCGGCCTGGGCGGCGCGGATCGGCCCGGTCGGGAACGACCCGGGGGCGCTGGACGCCGCGCCGATCGTCGGCTACGAGGAGGAGCTGCCGCTGCTCTCCGGTTTCTGGCTGGAGGTGTTCGGCACCCGCCCGGCGAACGGCGCGCGGGTCGTGGTGCCCGATCTACGCGCGGTGCTGGAATGCGTGCGCAACGGCGCCGGCATCGCCGTGGTGCCCCGTTATCTGTGCGCCGAGGCGTTCGCCGCCGGGGAGCTGGTGCCCTTGGTCGAGCCCCAGCTGCCGCCGCTGCGCACCTATTTCCTGGTCGTACGGGCCGGAACGCTCGCGCTGCCCCATCTCGCCCGGGCGCACGAGCGGTTACTGCGCGCCGCCTGCGACTGGTAGCGCCCCCGGGGCGAGCCGGCGCCCCCGGTCACCACCGCGTCGCCGCCGCTTGGCCGCCGCTAGGCCGCCGC
>JBEHXI010000256.1:0-10485 GCA_048498775.1 Actinomycetota bacterium
TCTTCGGGCTGCTGCAAGTGCAAGTCGCAGCAGCCCGAAGAACCGGACCGCTTTCCGTCCTACTGGCCGTTCTCCGCCGCCGCCCGGGCCAGTTCCAGGTCCAGGCCCTCACGGCGGATCCGCAGGTCCACGTAGAGCAGAGCGGAGATGCCTGCGCTCAGGGGCAGCGTGAGCGTGGAACCGATGACCTCGCCGATGCCGCCCAGAACCAGAGCCGTCCAGCCGGTGGGAACGGTGCCGCCGGCCATCAGCGCCGTGTTCTGGCCGGATGCCAGCCCGGCGAGAATGCCGAACGGCACCGAGACCATCGAGATGATCATCAGTCCGAGCACGACGTTCACGACCTGCACTCCGAGGACGCGCCACCACGATCCCCGCACCAGCCGCATGGAGCGGCGGAGCGCGGCGAACGCCCCCTGCCTCTCCAGCATCAAGGCGGGAGCGGCGAGGCTGAGGGACACCGCGATCCACAGCACCACCGGGGAGGCGGCCAGGAGGCCGAGGGACGCCAGGCCGAGCCCCGCGCTGTGGTGACCGGACACCGCCACCAGCACGCCGGGTGTCACGCCCACCGCGACGATGCAGGCGCTGATCAGGGGAATCAGCAGGGTCAGCAGGAGCAGGTGGGGCAGTCGCGGCCGGGCGTCGCGCCAGGCCTCCCCGGCCGTCACCGGCCGGCCGAGGACCGACCGGCTGACCACGATGGTGAGCATCGCCGTCGCGAAGATCTGGCCCAGCATGCCGATCAGGATGGTCGCCCCGGTGCTGCCGGCGAGCGACGACAACTCGTGCAGCACGTCGGAGGGCGTCGGGGTCTGCTCGCTCTGCAGGCGCTCCAGCGCCGTGCTGTCATTGAGCAGGACCTGGCCGACCAGCGTGGACACGGTGTCGGTGATCAGCGCGACAAGCAGCGAGACGCCCAGCGCCGTACGCCAGTGGATGCGCATCATGGCGATGGCGCCCTGAAGGATCTCGCCCAGGCCGAGCGGCCGCAGCGGGATGACACCCGGCTGCGGGGCCGGCGGGGGCAGGAAGGCTCCCCAGGACGGCGGTGGTCCCCAGTTCTGCTGAGGTCTCCCGTCACTGGGGGCCCTGGGCGGCGGGGGAGGGGTTGCCCAGCCGCCGGCCTGCGGCGGTGGCTGCGTCTTCGACCAGGTGGGGGGTACCGCGTCCGGTGGCGCGGCCTCCTCCGGACCGGTGCCGGGCGAGTCGGGGACATCGCCCTCGGGCCGGCTGGGATCGGAGGATGCGGGTCCGGGCGAGGCCCAGCCCGGAGAGTCGTTCATCGGTGCTCCTTCGTCGCCGCGCGTCCGGACCCCGTCGAGGTCCGCGCACATCGTGCCACGGGGCGTGGAAACCTGTTCTCGGGTACTTCCTCTGTGCGCATTGTGCGAGGACCGTTCAAAAGGCACCCCGTCGCAGTGCAGACTGAGCAGATGGGTGGTGATCAGTCCGTGGTATCTCTGGCCAACGGCGGGGACTCCGGTCTTCCGGCCGTGATTCCGGCGCTGCGCTGGGAGGAGCCCCCCGAGGGGCCTGTGGTCGTCCTGCTCGATCAGACGCGGCTTCCGGCGGAGGAGGTGGAACTGGTCTGCACGGATGTGCAGGCGCTGGTGCAGGCGATCCGCACGCTGGCGGTGCGCGGTGCGCCGCTGCTGGGCATCGCCGGGGCGTACGGGGTCGCGCTCGCGGCCGTTCGCGGGTTCGAAGTGGAGGACGCCGCGGCACTGCTGGTGTCGGCGCGGCCGACCGCGGTGAACCTGGGCTACGGCGTCCGGCGGGCGCTGTCGGCCTACCGGGGCGCGCTGGCCTCCGGGGCCGATGCGGAGCGCGCGGCGGCGGTGGCGCTGGCCGAGGCGCGGGCGCTGCACGCGGAGGACGCCGAGGCCAGCGAACGGATGGGCCGGCACGGGCTGGCGCTGCTCCAGGAGCTGCTGCCCGGGGGCGGTCTGCGCCTGCTGACCCACTGCAACACCGGCGCGCTGGTCTCCGGCGGCCAGGGGACGGCCCTGTCCGCGGTGCTGGAGACGCATCGCAAGGGCCTGCTGCGGCGGCTGTGGGTGGACGAGACGCGCCCGCTGCTCCAGGGCTCGCGGCTGACGGCCTACGAGGCGGCGCGGGCCGGGATGCCGTACACGGTGCTGACCGACAACGCGGCCGGCTCCCTGTTCGCCGCGGGGGAGGTGGACGCGGTGCTGGTCGGCGCGGACCGGATCGCCGCGGATGGTTCGACGGCGAACAAGGTGGGCACCTATCCGCTCGCGGTGCTCGCCCGGTACCACAACGTCCCGTTCATCGTGGTGGCCCCGACCACAACGGTTGACCTGGACACGCCGGACGGCGGGTCGATCGAGGTGGAGGAGCGGCCCGGCCACGAAGTGACGGAACTCGCATCGCCGCAGGCTCCGGCCACCGAGGCGGGGGGCGGCATCCCCGTCGCACCCCTCGGCACCCAGGCCTACAACCCCGCATTCGACATCACTCCACCGGAGTTGATTACCGCGATCGTCACCGAGCGCGGGGTGGTCTCCCCGGTCACCGGGGAAGGTCTGGCAAACCTTCGTACCCCGGGTGGCTCAGGTCACGATCAGGTAATGGGATGATGTCGAGTATGAAGGGACGCGTCCTTGTCGTCGATGACGACACCGCACTGGCCGAGATGCTCGGCATCGTGCTGCGTGGAGAGGGTTTCGAGCCGTCGTTCGTGGCGGACGGTGACAAGGCGCTCGCCGCCTTCCGCGAGACCAAACCGGACCTGGTGCTGCTGGACCTGATGCTGCCCGGTCGCGACGGGATCGATGTCTGCCGGCAGATCCGCGCCGAGTCGGGCGTGCCGATCGTCATGCTCACGGCCAAGAGCGACACGGTGGACGTGGTCGTCGGCCTGGAGTCGGGCGCCGACGACTACGTGATCAAGCCGTTCAAGCCGAAGGAGCTGGTGGCCCGGGTGCGGGCCCGGCTGCGGCGGGCCGAGGAGCCCACGCCGGAGCAGCTGGCCATCGGGGACCTGGTCATCGACGTCGCGGGTCACTCGGTCAAGCGTGAGGGCCAGGCGATAGCGCTGACCCCGCTGGAGTTCGACCTGCTGGTGGCGCTCGCGCGCAAGCCGTGGCAGGTCTTCACCCGCGAGGTGCTGCTGGAGCAGGTGTGGGGGTACCGGCACGCCGCCGACACGCGGCTGGTCAACGTGCACGTGCAGCGGCTGCGCTCGAAGGTCGAGAAGGACCCGGAGCGGCCGGAGATCGTGGTGACGGTCCGCGGCGTGGGCTACAAGGCGGGACCGGGCTGATCGGGGGGTGCCGGCAGGTGAGGGCTTGGGCGTGACACGCCCCGGGCACGACGACGGTACGGCGCTGGTGGTGGCCGGTTCGCGGGGGGAGCGGGCCGGGGTCCGCCGGGCCGGCCGTTGGGCTGCCTTTCTGCGGACGCGGTGGGGGCGCGCGCTCGCGGAGAGCGCCGCCGGAATGCTTCCGGTGCTGCTCCAGGCGTTGCGCTGGGGGCGGCGTCCGCTGATGCCGCTGGCCCGGCTGTGGCGGCGCAACATCCAGGTGCGGGTGGTGGCCACCACTTTGCTGATGTCGTTCGGCGTCGTGACGGTGCTGGGTCTCGTCGTGATCGGGCAGGTGCGCAACGGGCTGCTGGAGGCGAAGACCAAGGCGGCGCAGAGCCAGGCCCTCGGGGCGTTCTCGCTGGCCCAGCAGATCGCCGACAACGCCTCCGACCCGCGCAACCAGGGCGACTCCGGCTCGGCGACGGCCGGCCGCGGCCAGACGGACGCCGGCACCTGGCTGACCAGCCTGGTCGAGCAGCTGGCCAGTGGCGGGCAGGGCGTGTACTCGGTGGTCGCGCTCAGCTCGGACGCCGACCAGCAGCCGTATCTCGCGGACAGCCAGGGCACCCGGGGGCCGCGCGCCTCCGGCGACGTACGGCCGGAGGAGAGCCTTCCGCAGGCGCTGCGGACGGCCGTCGCCCAGGGGTCCGGCGCGCACCAGGCGTACACCCGGATCGTGCTGGACAACAGCGATCCGGACAGCGAGGCCGGTCTGGTGATCGGCAAGCGGCTGACGGATGTCAGCGGGCACGCCTACGAGCTGTACTACCTGTTCCCGTTCACCCAGGAGGAGAAGACCCTCAGCCTGGTCAAGACGACGCTGGCGACCGCCGGGGTGTTCATGGTGGCGCTGCTGGGCGCGATCGCCTGGCTGGTGGTGCGGCAGGTCGTCACCCCGGTGCGGATGGCCGCCCGGATCTCCGAGCGGCTGGCCGCGGGGCATCTGCAGGAGCGGATGAAGGTCAGCGGCGAGGACGACATCGCGCGGCTCGGGGAGTCGTTCAACAAGATGGCGCAGACCCTCCAGCTCAAGATCCAGCAGCTGGAGGAGCTCTCGCGGATGCAGCGGCGCTTCGTCTCGGACGTCAGCCACGAGCTGCGCACCCCGCTGACCACGGTGCGGATGGCGGCGGACGTCATCCACGACGCGCGGGAGGACTTCGATCCGGTCACCGCGCGCTCCGCGGAGCTGCTCCAGAGCCAGCTGGAGCGTTTCGAGTCGCTGCTGTCGGACCTGCTGGAGATCAGCCGGTTCGACGCGGGCGCGGCCGCGCTGGACGCGGACGCGATCGATCTGCGCGAGGTGGTGCGCCGGGTGGTCGACGGGGCCGAGCCGCTGGCCGAGCGCAAGGGCAGCCGGCTGATCGTCCGGGGTGACGAGCAGCCGGTGGTGGCCGAGGCGGACGCCCGCCGGGTCGAGCGGATCCTGCGGAACCTGGTCGTGAACGCCATCGAGCACGGCGAAGGCCGCGATGTGATCATCCGCCTGGCGTCGGTGCGCGGCGCGGTCGCCGTGGCGGTGCGGGACTACGGCGTGGGGCTGAAGCCGGGCGAGGCGACGAGGGTCTTCAACCGCTTCTGGCGGGCGGATCCGGCGCGTGCCAGGACCACCGGCGGCACCGGGCTGGGCCTGTCCATCGCGCTGGAGGACGCGCGGCTGCACGGCGGCTGGCTCCAGGCGTGGGGCGAGCCGGGCGGCGGGTCGCAGTTCCGGCTGACGCTGCCGCGCACCGCGGGGGAGAGCCCGGGGCGTTCCCCGATCCCGCTGGAGCCGGAGGATTCGCGGCGCCGCAGGCAGCGGGCCGTGCGTGCGGCGGCGGGGCGCCAGGCGGGGGCGGTGGCCGCGCTGCCGGCCGCCCGTTCGCCGATCGGCTCCCCGGTGCCCGCGCGGGCGCTGCCGCCGGGCGGCTCGTCCGCGGGACCGGCGGCGCTGCCCGGTGGCGGCGGGGGCCGGGTCGTGGAGTGCCGGGGTGGCGAGGAGACGAGGGTGGACGGCGGCGGGGCGGGCGCCGATACGGTCGACGCCGACGCCGTGCCCGAGCGGCAACGGGACCGCTGAGTGACCGCGGGGGTCCCGCACGGGCAGGGCCGCGGGCCGCAGGGCCGATCGCAGGGCCGATCGAAGGGCCAAGGGGAGGACGACCGAGTGCACGCCGACCGCCATGCTCCGGGCAGAGCCGCCTTCCGGCGCGGCCGGATCCGCCGCGCCGGAAGGACGGGTGTCCTGCTGGGCTGCGCGCTGCTGCTGGCCGGGTGCGCGTCCATGCCGGACAGCAGCGACGTCAGCAAGGTCGGGAGCGAGCAGCGGCCGGACGCCGATCCGCAGGTGCGGGTCTTCGGCGTCAAGCCGCAGAAGAACGAGCAGCCGCTGGAGATCGTGCGGGGCTTCCTGGAGGCCACGACGAGCGACGAGGCGGATTATCAGACCGCCCGGGAGTATCTGACCACCGCGGAGGCGATCCGCTGGGATCCGTTCGCGCGGGTTTCGGTCGTCTCCGGCGGGCCGCAGCTGACGCCGCAGCACAGCCTGGGGCAGCAGGACGAGACGGACGCGACCATCGCGCTCTCCGCCGACCAGGTGGCCGCCCTCGACCGCGACCAGTCGTACACGCCGGCCCGGGCCGCCTACCGGGCCACCCTGCACCTGATCAAGACGTCCACCGGCGACTGGCGGATCGACAGCCTCCCGGACGGCCTGGTGCTCGTCGACTCCGACTTCCAGCGGATCTACCAGTCGGTGAACCGGTACTACTACGCGCAGCTCGGCCCGGACACCGAGCGCACCTCGCTCGGCGAGGACGTGCTGGTGGCCGATCCGGTGTACGTGCGGCGGCGGATCGACCCGGTGACGGCCACGGTGCAGGCGCTGCTGGCCGGGCCGAGCGCCTGGCTGCAGCCGGTGGTGACGTCGGCGTTCCCGTCGGGCACCCGCCTGCTCGGGGAGGGGCTCGCGCTGGACGACTCGGGCGGCCTGCACGTGAAGCTGAGCGACGCGGTGGCGCGGGCCGGCCGTCCGCAGTGCGAGCGGATGGCCGCCCAACTGCTGCACACCGTCCAGGACCTGTCCTCGGCGCGGGTGGCGTCGGTGGAGGTGCAGCGCGCGGACGGCGGATCGGTGTGCACGCTGGGGCGTGACGCGGCGCAGGTGTACGCCCCGGCGCGGGTCGAGGGCAGCGCCGGGCAGCAGTACTACGTGGACACCGCCAACCGGGTGGTGTCCGTCCCGCAGAGCAGCGAGACGGCGCGGCGCGTGCCGGGCCCGCTGGGGGACGGGCAGCTCAAGGTGGAGTCCGTGGCGGTCTCGCGGGACGAGGAGACGGCGGCCGGCGTCAGCACCGACGGGCGCACCCTGTACGTGGCGCCGCTGGCGCCCGGCGGCGCCGCCCGCACGGCCGTGACCAGCAAGGGGCACAACGCGGCGGACCGGCTGAGCGCGCCGAGCTTCGACGGGCTTGGGGACGTGTGGGTCGCGGACCGCGATCCCCAGGCGCCCCGGCTGGTGATGTGGCGCGACGGCCAGAGCATGGACGTGAGCGTGCCGAACCTGGCGGACGGCCGGATCGAGGCGGTGCGGGTGGCGGCCGACGGTGTGCGGATCGCGCTGCTGGTCGAGCGGGACGGGCACACCACGCTCCAGCTGGGCCGGGTGGAGCGCACCGGGACACCGGACCGTCCACAGGTGTCGGTGACCGAGCTGCGGGCGGTGGCGCCCCAGCTGCAGGACGTCGAGGCGGTGTCCTGGGCGGGCGAGAGCCGGCTGGTGGTCGTCGGACGGCAGTCGCGCGGCGTACAGCAGTTGCAGTACGTCGACACCGACGGTTCGGCGACGTACATCCCCTCGCTGCCGGGGATCAGCAAGGTCTCGGCGGTGGCCGCGTCCGAGGACCAGAGCAGGCCGCTGCTGGTGGACACCGACGCGGGGATGTACCGGCTTCCGGTGGACAACGACTGGCAGCAGGTCTCGCCGGACGGGACGGCGCCGGTCTATCCGGGCTGACGCTCCCGGAGCCCCGGCAGGCCGGTGGAGGCCCGGCGAGGGTTTTCCACAGGGTTTTCCACAGGGGTGGCCCGATCTGCCGACGGCCTGCACAGTGGGGGCATGCGGGGCTGGTGGCGGGAGATCGCCGATCTGGTGCTGCCGCTGGAGTGCGCGGGGTGCGGTGGGGTTCGGGGGCTGATCTGCGGTGGCTGTCGTGCGGCGCTGGGCGGCGCCGCGTCGGCGCGGCGGGTGCTGCCGTCGCCGGTGCTGCCGGGCCTGCCCGTGGTCCACGCGGCCGCGGCGTACGGGGACGAGGTACGGGAGGTGGTGCTGGCGCACAAGGAACGGGGCGTGCTGGGGCTGGCCGAGCCCCTGGGGGCGGCGCTGGCGGGTGCGGTGCGGGCGGCCGTGCCCGAGCCGGGTACGGGGCCGCTGCTGCTGGTGCCGGTGCCCTCGTCCCGCTGGTCGACGGTGGCGCGGGGGCATGATCCGACGCGCCGGATGGCGCTGTGCGCCGCCCGGGCGCTGCGGCGGCAGCGGATGCCGGCGCGGGTGGTCGCGGTGCTGCGGCAGCGGCGGCCGGTGGCCGATCAGGCGGCGCTGACCGGCGCGGTGCGGCGGGAGAACCTGCTGGGCGCGCTGCGGACCGCGCCGGGCAGCGGGCGGTTGCTGGGCGCGGGGCCGGTGGTGCTGGTCGACGACGTGGTGACGACGGGCGCGTCGCTGGTGGAGGCGGCCAGGGCGGTACGGGAGGCGGGCGGCCGGGTGGGTGCGGCGGCGGTGGTGGCCGCGTCGGGCCGGGCCTACGAGGAGGGCCGGGCCTGCGGGAAAGGCCGGGGCTCGGCGGAAGGGCGGGCGCTGCGGCCGGGTGGGCCGGCGGCCTGAACCCGGGGGATCGCACGGCCGTAATCGAAACCGAGGACCGGAACGGGTTGAGATGGTGCTTCGTTGCGGGTAGTACAGCACGTATTCGCTTCGTGTTCGCTCGAACGGAGGTATACGCAGGCAGGGGGTGTCACCTCTGACCCGGCCGAGCTATGTTCGGTTGTGAGGAGTATCGGGGTCTATGCCGAAAATGGCCTGTAATGCGGCTTTCGCCAGGGGCTGTTGTGGCGTGGACCGGCCCGGCACGGCCAGTGGTGGTGCCGGGTTTCCGTACTCCGCCGCGGGGCCGCGGGTCCTGCCGGCCGGCGATGGGGTGGGGGACCTTGCCCCGCGGGGAGGAGGAGGTGAGAGCCGCTTTCCGCCGGCTCCGGAGGGATCCGGGGCGTGCGGGAGAGCTGTGGACGCAGTGCCGGTCGGGACCGGTACCCGCCGGCTGTAGCGCACAAGGATGCGCCCCGCGGGTGCGGGGCGGTCCGGGAACGGAGTTCTGCGTGGACATCGTCGTCAAGGGCCGTAAGACCGAAGTGCCCGAGCGCTTTCGCAAGCATGTGGCCGAGAAGCTGAACCTGGAGAAGATCCAGAAGCTCGACGGGAAGGTGATCCGCCTCGACGTCGAGCTGTCGAAGGAGACCAATCCACGACTGGCCGACCGCTGCGACCGTGTGGAGATCACGGTGCGTTCCCGGGGCCCGGTGATCCGGGCCGAAGCCGCGGCGAGTGATCCGTACGCAGCGCTGGACTGTGCGACGAGCAAGCTGGAGGCCCAGCTGCGCAGGCACGCGGACAAGAGGCACTGCGCGCGCCGCGGCGGGCGTGGGGCGGTGAGCGTCGCCGAGTACACCGCGCCGCTGGCGGCCGCGCCCGACGACGGGGAGGCCGAGGAGGCCCCCGAGCCGGTGCCGACCACGCGGATGGGGCCGCTGGAGGTCCGGGGTGAGGGCCCGCTGGTGGTCCGTGAGAAGACCCATGTCGCCTCCCCCATGACGCTCGATCAGGCCCTGTACGAGATGGAGCTCGTGGGGCACGACTTCTACCTCTTCGTCGACTCCGAGCGGAACCAGCCGAGTGTCGTCTACCGGCGGCACGGCTACGACTACGGCGTGATCTACCTGAAGGAGGACCCGTACGCCGAGCCGTCCGGCGGCGCGGGAGGATCGTTGCTCCGCTGATCGCATGACGGTGGCGCCCCCATTTGCGCGGGGGCGCCACCGTGCGGAGTCGCTGTGCTGCCGTTGGGGCATGGAATCATGGCGGGAGGAGGACCCAACCGGCCGGTGCCCCGGCCGGGTTGGAAGCAGTGATGGGCCGCGCCGCCAGGTGGGGCACGGGCTTGGAGGGGGGAGGAACCGATGCCGGACAGCTGCGAGTCGGCGGCCGTCGAGGGCGATGACGAACGCGAGACGGGCGAGCGGCGCAGCGAGCCCATCAGGGTGCTGGTCGTGGACGACCACGCGCTCTTCCGGCGCGGCCTGGAGATCGTGCTGGCCCAGGAGGAGGACATCCAGGTCGTCGGCGAGGCCGGGGACGGGGCCGAGGCGGTGGAGAAGGCGGCCGACCTGCTGCCCGACATCATCCTGATGGACGTGCGCATGCCGAAGCGCGGCGGCATCGAGGCGTGCACCGCGATCAAGGAGGTGGCCCCCAGCGCCAAGATCATCATGCTGACGATCAGCGATGAGGAGGCCGACCTCTACGAGGCGATCAAGGCGGGTGCGACGGGCTATCTGCTGAAGGAGATCTCCACGGACGAGGTCTCCACGGCGATCCGGGCCGTCGCCGACGGGCAGTCGCAGATCAGCCCCTCGATGGCGTCCAAGCTCCTCACCGAGTTCAAGTCGATGATCCAGCGCACCGACGAGCGCCGTCTGGTGCCGGCGCCCCGCCTGACCGACCGGGAGCTGGAGGTCCTCAAGCTCGTGGCGACGGGCATGAACAACCGGGACATCGCCAAGGAACTCTTCATCAGCGAGAACACCGTGAAGAACCATGTGCGCAACATCCTGGAGAAGCTCCAGCTGCACTCCCGGATGGAAGCGGTGGTCTACGCGATGCGGGAGAAGATCCTGGAAATCCGGTAAAACGTTAAAACACCGCAAAGCCGGTGATGCCGGGCGGGCGGCTCGTGCCCCGCACGCGGCGATCGGCGCCGTCACCAGGCGGTGTCTCAACCGGGCTCGCCGTTCTCGCCGGGCTCGCCGCCCTCGCCGTCCTCGCCGTCTTCCAGAGCTCCGATCAGCGCGGCGGCCAGCTTCGGATCGTCCAGGCGCTCGACGCGCACCTGGTCACAGCC
>JBEHXI010000257.1:0-10362 GCA_048498775.1 Actinomycetota bacterium
CTGGACGTGGCGCAGGGGCAGATCCACGGTCTCGTCGGACCCAACGGCGCCGGCAAGACGACGTTGCTCGGGCTGCTGCTGGGCCTGGCCGTCGCCGACGGCGGCAGCCTCGACATCCTGGGCACACCGGTCCGGCGGGCGCTCGCCGCTCCCGACGGTGTCGCCGGCTTCGTGGACGGGCCCGGACTGTACCCGTCGCTCACCGCCCGGCAGAACCTCGCCGCGCTGGCCGCTCTGCGCGGCCTGGACGCGCGCGCCGCGGGGATCGACGACGTGCTCGCCCAGGTCGGGCTCACCGACGTCGCCGACGACCGCACCCGCGGCTTCTCGCTCGGCATGCGCCAGCGGCTCGGGCTCGCCGCCGCCCTGCTCACCAGGCCGCGGCTGCTGGTGCTCGACGAACCGTCCAACGGCCTTGACCCGGCGGGCAAGAGGCACGTCCACGGCGTCCTCACCCGGCTCGCGGCGGACGGCACCACCGTCGTGCTCTCCAGCCACCGCATGGACGACCTGGAGGCGCTGTGCTCCGAGGTCACCATCCTCGCCACCGGACGGGTCGTCTTCTCCGGCCCGGTGGGCAAGCTGGCCGCCGAGAACCGCGAACTCGACTACCGGTTGCTCACCTCCGACCCGCAGGCCGCCCGCCGGCTGGCCGCCGAGGTTCCCGGGGTCGACGTCGTCGAGGGCGCCGGGGTGTGGCACGGCGCCGAGGCGCTGGTGGTGCGCGCGCTGGTGCCCGCCCTCGACGACCTGGTGACGCGCGTCGTGCGGGCGGGCATCGCGGTGCGCGAGCTCGCACCGGTGATGTCGCCCCTGGAGGCCGCGTTCCTCGCCCTCACCGAACAGCAGGAGACGGCCCAGTGACCACGACGACCACGTCGGCGACCGCGGCCCCCGCCGACGACAACGTTGCCCGCGCCGCCCGCGTCCCGGTGACCCGTGCCTACCGCTTCGAACTGGTCAAACTGGTCTCGCAATGGCGTGTCCGGTTGCTGGTGCTGGCCTGCTGGATCGCGCCCGGGCTCTTCGTCGTCGCGGTGAGCCGGCAGAGCACCCTTCCCTCCGACACCCTCTTCGGCCGCTGGATGAACACCACCGGCTGGGCCGGGCCGCTGGTCATGCTCGGTTTCGCCGGCAGCTGGGCGCTGCCGCTGCTGACCTCGCTGATCGCCGGTGACGTGTTCGCCGCCGAGGACCGGCTCGGCACCTGGCGCCATCTGCTGGTGGCGGTCCGGTCGCCCCGGCGGATCTTCGCGGCGAAGGCGCTGGCCTCCCTCACCGTCATCCTGCTGCTGGTGGCGGGGCTGGCCTGCTCCAGCGCGGCCGGCGGAGTGTCGGCGGTCGGCAGCCGGCCGCTGGTCGGCCTCGACGGCCACCTGCTGGCGCCGTCCGACGCGGCCGGGAAGGTGCTGCTCGCCTGGGTCTGCGTGCTCGCCCCGACCCTGGCGCTCGCCGCGATCGGGCTCCTCGGGTCCGTCGCGCTGGGGCGGTCCCCGATGGGACTGCTGCTGCCCGCGCTGGTCGCCCTCGCGATGCAGCTCGCCCAGATGCTGCCGCTGCCCGTCGCCGTACGCCTCGCCCTGCCCGGCTACGCCTTCATCGCCTGGAACGGCCTGTTCACCAGCCCGGCCCAGACCGGACCGCTCCTGATCGCCCTTCTGGTCTGCCTGGTGTGGGCCGTGCTCGCGACCGTACTGGCGTATCTGCTGTTCCTGCGGCGCGACTTCACCAACCTGACCTACGACGGCTCCGGCCGACGCGCGATCACCGCCGGGCTCCTGCCGATGGCCGGACTGGCCGCCCTCACCGTCGCGGTGGTCGCCGCGGCGACCCCGTCGACGGGCTCCGGAATCGACCAGGACAAGCTCCAGCGGTCGGTCGCCACGGCCTTCGCCCACCTGTACCGCATGCAGACCGAGCAGCTCCACCGTCCCGCCGTCACCGAGGCACAGCTACGGGCCACGGCGGCGTGCGACAAGGGCGACGGCCAACGCGCCCCCGAGGGGGCGGGCAACGACTGGCGGTGCGTCGTCTCCTGGCACCTGCCCGGCGTCGCGGTCACCGGGACGGCCGTCTACCAGCTCGACGTCGCCGCGAACGGGCGGTACGTCGCCGATGGTGACGGGCCGAAGGAAGTGAACGGCTACTTCCTGGTCCGGACCCCGGCCGGGGACGCGCCCAACCCGCTCTGGCAGTTCGACGGCAATGCCGAGCTGCTCGACACCACCCCGAAGGGATAACGCCATGCAGGTAACACGGCAGCGTCGTCATACGGAGAAGGAGCGGACCGGCCTTCTCGGTAGAGGCATCGGCCGCCGGGGCGCCCTGGTCACGGCGTGCATCGCCGTCGCCCTCGCCGCCACGGGGACCGCCGTCGCCCAGACGTTCCAGTTCGGCACCGAGCAGGTCGGCCAGAACACCGCCCAGGGCCAGGTCATATCCAGCGACCAGACCATCGCCCCGTACGGCAGCCGCCAGGTGATCAACGACGGCAAGATCATGTCGTCCTCGGTCAGCCCGGACGGCACCCACCTCGCGGCGTCGGTCGCCGACGGCGACGCCTCCCTGATCATCATCGACCTCGCCACGGGGCAGGTGAAGCAGCGCGTCGGCACCTCGGCCGCCGACGACCTGCGCATCAAGAGCGGCTCGGTCGGCCAGGAGGCCCCGGCGTACTCGCCGGACGGCAGGCAGCTGTGGCTCGGCCAGACGGACGGCTACACCAGGTTCACGGTCAACGCCGACGGCACCCTCTCCGACCCGGTGGCCGTCCCGGTCCCGGCGAACGGCGCCCAGCACGCCCTGGTGGCCGCGGCGGTGTTCTCGGCCGACGGCTCCACCGTGTACTCCGCGGTCAACGGCCAGAACCGGGTGGTCGCCATCGACGCGGCGACCGGCGCGATCAAGCAGAGCTGGACCGTCGGCACCGCCCCCCGCGGCATGGCCATGGTCGGCCACAAGCTCTACGTCAGCAACGAGGGCGGGCGTCCGGCCAAGGCCGGCGACACCACCATCAACTCCTACGGCACCCAGGTGCCGGCCAACCCGGCCACCGGTGCCTCCACCACCGGCACGGTCAGCGTCATCGACCTGGCCGACCCGTCCGCCGCCGTGGGCAGCATCGGCGTCGGCCTGCACCCGACCGCCGTGTACGCGAAGAAGGGCGCGGTGTTCGTCACCAACACCGCCGACAACAACGTCTCGGTCATCAACACCGCCAACGACAAGGTCGTCCAGACCATCGCCACCCAGCCGTGGCCGGAGGCGTCGGTGGGCTACGAGCCCAACGCGGTGACGCTCACCGACGACGGTCACCTGCTGGTGACGCTCGGCCGCGCCAACGCGGTCGCCGTCTACCGCTACACCTCCCCGCAGGAGCCGGCGAGCTACATCGGCCTGCTGCCGACGGACTACTTCCCCGCGGAGATCACCACCGTGGGAAGCGGCGTGGTCGTCTCCAACACCCGGGGCATCGACGCGCTGCGCCCCGACGCGTCCGGCGCGCACGGCACCCACGACACGACGTCCAGCCTGACCCGGTTCACGCTGCCCGGCGACGGTGTCATCAGGTCCGAGACCGCCAAGGTCTTCCGGCAGAACGGCTGGACCGGCGGTTCGGTCTCGTACGCGGGCACCAGCCACGCGGCACCGATGCCGGTCCCGGCGCGGATCGGCGCCCCCTCGACGATCAAGCACGTCTTCCTGCTCGTCAAGGAGAACCGGACCTACGACCAGGTCTACGGCGACCTGCCGCAGGGCAACGGCGACCCGGCGCTGACCCAGTTCGGCGAGAACGTGACGCCCAACCAGCACGCGCTGGCCCGGCAGTTCGGGCTCTACGACAACTTCTACGACATCGGCACGAACTCCGCCGAGGGCCACAACTGGATGATGCAGGCCGACAACCCGGAGTACACCGAGTCCTCGGCCGGCGAGTACCAGCGCAGCTACGACACCGAGAACGACGTCCTCGGCCACCAGAAGTCCGGCTTCATCTGGACCGGTGCCCAGGCGGCCGGCAAGTCCGTCAAGGACTTCGGCGAGTTCCAGTCGATCGAGAGCAAGCCGGCCGACGCGACCTGGCAGAACCTGTACTGCGACGCCAAGACCATGGACGCGACCGGCCAGAAGACCGCCTACCCCATCCAGACGGGCTCGGCGATCCCCTCGCTCAACAAGGTCTCGGTGCCCGGCTTCCCGCTGTTCGACCTCAGCGTCCCGGACATCTACAAGTACGAGATCTGGAAGCAGGACTTCGAGAAGAACGGTCCGGCGAACCTGAACATGTTCTGGTTCTCCAACGACCACACCGGTGGCCCGCCGAGCCCGGCCGCCGAGGTCGCAGACAACGACCTCGCGGTCGGCAGGATGGTCGACACCATCTCGCACAGCAAGTACTGGAAGGACTCGGCGATCTTCGTCGTCGAGGACGACTCGCAGGCCGGCCTCGACCACGTCGACGGCCACCGCGCCCCGGTCCAGATCATCAGCCCCTGGGCGCAGCACGGCACCGTCGACAACCACTACTACTCGCAGATCACCATGGTCCGCACCATCGAGCAGATCCTCGGGATCCACCCGATGAACCAGAAGGACAGCGCGGCGACCCCGATGTACCAGGCGTTCAGCCGGCGCCCGGACTTCACGCCGTTCACGGCGGTGCCCAACCGGACCTCGCTGACCCTGGGCCTGGGCACCCAGCCGTCCTGCGGCCCGGACATCCCGGCACCGCAGGACACCAAGGCGGCGCCCGCGCCGACGTCCGCCATGGTCCCGGCGGCCGAGCAGAGCCTCGCGGCGCAGTGGAAGGCCTGGGCCTCGCACCAGCGGCTGACCGGGCCGGGCGCGGTCCCCGACTTCGCCAACCCGGCGCAGATGAACCGCTTCACCTGGTACGAGACGCACAACTGGACCAAGCCGTACCCCGGTGACAGCAGGATCTTCGCGCCGAACGACGTGCCCGGCGCCTACCTGCCGTCGGCGGAGAACGACGGCTGACGCGCAACGGACGCGACTGGGGCCCCTGGCCGGCGGCACCGCCGGCCAGGGGCCTTCCGCTGCCCGGGACCACCGGGCTTCGCGTCAGCCCCGCGATGTACCCGCCTCGTCCTCAGGGTGCAGACGCGGGCCGGTGCGGCTCCGCCGTGCGGGGATCGCGGGGAGGGACGGCGTCGTCCTAGGGTCGGAACGCCAGCACCGCGCCCGACCGGGAGAAAGCCGCGCCCATGAGCGAGCCGTCCACCGCCCCGCCCGCACCGCGGGCCGGGGACCTCGCGGTGCGCCGGGCGGGCGGCGGCCGGACGCTCCTCGCGGACGCCGCCCTGGCGCTGGCCCTGGCGGTGGTGACCACAGTGCCCGTCCACTGGATGCTGCATCAGCCCGGGGCGCCGCTGGCCTTCCAACTGGCCCTGATCGCGCCCCTGGCGTGGCGGCGCCGGGCGCCGTACGCGGTCTTCGCGGTGCTCAGCGCCGTGGCGTTCGCGCAGTGGCTCAGCGGCAACCGGGTCCTCCCGGGAGACGTGGCCCTGCTGATCGGCCTGTACACGGTGGCCGCGCACTGCTCGCGCCGCCGCACGGTGATCGCGGGCGCCGTGCTGCTGCTCGGCAACCTGCTCGTGGCCGTCAGCTGGGCCGTGGACCCCGGCCGGGCCGCCAAGGTCTTCGTCGCGCTGTCGGGCATGGCCGTCGCGGGCGCGCTGACGGGCACCAACGTCCGCGCGCGCCGGGCCCGGCTGGTGGAGCTTGAGGACCGCGCGGCGCGGCTGGAGCGCGAGCGCGACCAGCGGGCGCAGCTGGCCGTCGCCCGGGAACGGGCCCGTATCGCCCGGGAGATGCACGACATCGTCACCCACAGCCTGTCGGTGATGGTGGCGCTCGCCGACGGCGCGAAGTTCGCGGTGCCGCGCGCTCCCGACAAGGCCGTCGCGGCCATGGAGCAGGTCTCCGGCACCGGGCGGCAGGCCCTGACGGACATGCGCCGCTTCCTCGGCGTGCTGCGCGCCGACGAACCGGACGCGCTGCGCCACCCGCAGCCGGGCATCGCCCAGCTCGGCGGGCTGGCCGCACAGGTGCGGGCGGCCGGGCTGCCGGTGCGGCTGGCCGTCGAGGGGGACGCGGCGGCGGTCCCGGCGGCGGCCCAGCTGACCGTCTACCGCGTGGCGCAGGAGGCGCTGACGAACACCCTCAAGCACGCGGCGCCCGGCGCGCGGGCCGAGGTGCGGGTGGACTGCCGCGGTGACCGGGTGGACGTCGAGATCCGGGACGACGGCACGCCGCTCGGTGCCCCGGCGACGGCGGGCCAGGGCATCGCCGGGATGCGTGACCGGGTGGCCGCCTACGGCGCCGAGCTGTACGCCGGTCCGGCCCCGGGCGGGGGCTGGCGGGTGGCCGCCTGCCTGGATCTGTCCGCCGATCCGCCGCTGCACGGCGGGGGCGGGGACGGCGGGCGAGGCCCCGGTGCGGGGCCGGACGGACTGCGAGAGGCGGAAGCAAGCGCATGACCATCAAGGTCCTGCTCGTCGACGACCAGCCGCTGATGCGGGTGGCGTTCAACCTGGTGCTGGAGGCGCAGCCCGACCTGACCGTGGTCGGCGAGGCCGGGGACGGTGCCGAGGCGGTCCGGCTGGCGCGCCGCCTGGAGCCCGACGTGGTGCTGATGGACGTGCGGATGCCCGGGGTGGACGGCATCGAGGCCACCGGCAGCATCGTCGCCGCCTGCCCGCGCACCCGGGTGCTGATCCTGACCACGTTCGACCTGGACGAGTACGCCTTCGCCGGGCTGCGGGCGGGCGCCTCCGGCTTCCTGATCAAGAACGCGCTCCCCGAGGAGCTGCTGTCGGCGATCCGCACGGTGGCCGCGGGCGACGCGGTGGTCTCGCCGCGGGTCACCCGGCGGCTGCTGGAGACCTGCGCCCACCAGCTGCCCGCGCCGGGCGGCCCGTCCGACGAACGGCTGTCCCGGCTGACCGCCCGGGAGCTGGAGATCCTCACCGAGGTGGCGCGCGGCAAGTCCAACGCGGAGATCGCGGCCGACCTCCATCTCGCCGAGGCGACGGTGAAAACGCACCTCAGCCGGGTGCTGGTGAAGCTGGAACTCCGTGATCGCGTGCAGGCAGTCGTCTTTGCGTATGAGACGAGGCTCATCAAGCCGTCGTAGACGGAACACGCCGCCCGGGGGAAAATCTGACGCAATGTTCTGCCAAACTCCGACCACTCACGGCGCCGATACCGCTACGTTGAGTGGGTGTCCGGCGGGGAGCGACGACACGAGCGCGGGAGGACCGCATGGGAACGAAGCGACCGGACGACGGGGTACCGGTGCCGGGTGAGGGCGTGGCCGGCGCGGACGCGCCCGCCGACCACCTCGACCGGCTGCTGGCCCGCGCGTCCAACGCCTTCGAGCTGGACGACGCGTTGGTGGAACGGCTGCGGTCCGCCCTGATGCACTGCACGGAGCTGTACTCGCTGCGCCGTCGCAAGGGCCCGCCGCGCCCGCTGGCGCATCGCACCCTCAAACACGTCTTCCTGCTCGCGGACGGGGACACCGCCGTGCTGTGGGAGGTGGAGCACGACACCGGCGCCGGCGGCCGCCTGGTCCACGAGCTGTACACCGACCGCGAGGCGCTGGAGACCGTGGAGCGCCGGATGCGCGCGGAGTTCGGCGAGCCGCAGGAGCCGCAGCTGCTGGACGGTTTCGTGGCGGGGCTCGACGGCCTCGCCCCGGCGCGGGGCGTGATGGCCGAGGTGGTCTTCGACGTCGGTCCCGGCACCGGGCGGCGGGTGTTCACCTGCGGGAACTCCGTCGAGCACGCCCGCCGGGTGCTGCGCCGCGCGGAGAACGGCGACCGCCCCGGCGAGGGGGTGCGCCGGCTGCTGGACTCGGCGATCGCGCACGAGACCACGCTGGTCACCATGCGGCAGGGGCGCGCGGACTTCCTGGCCGAGTGGGCGCTGTACGAGCACGCGTTCCTGCTGGCGGGCGGCGGCGAGGTCAGCCTGTGGGAGCTGGAGCACACCATGACGCCGAGCGGCGAGCCGGTCTGCGAGGTCTATCTGGACGAGACGGCGGCCCGCGACTCGGCCGACCGGCACCGGGAGGCGCGGTAGCGCCCCGTCAGGTGAGGTCGGCGGGCGTGGTCGCGGGGGCCGGGGCGGGGCGTTCCCGGCGGAAGAGGTAGGCGGCGAACACCCCGGCGCCCAGCAGCGCGGCCAGCGAGACGGCGCTCGCCAGCCAGGTCGCGCCGAACCACTGGCCGCCGATGTAGCCCATGCCGACCCCGTACGCCGACCAGGCCAGGCCCGCCAGCGCGGACCACGGGAGGAACTCGGCCGGCCGGCGGTGCGTGGCGCCCGCGCCCAGACTCACCACCGAGCGTCCCGCGGGTGCGAAGCGCGCCAGCACCACCAGCCGCCCGCCGCCGGTCAGCAGCACCTGGCCGAGCCGTTCCTGGGCGTTCGCCAGGCGCCGGGAGCGTGCGATGCGCCGGTCCAGCCAGTCGCCGCCGCGCCAGGCGAGCCGGTAGGCGGCCAGGTCGCCCAGGCAGGAGGCGACGGCGGCGCAGAGCATCAGCTCGATGATGTCCTCGACGTCCCGTACGCCGTTGGATCCGGCGGTGCCGGCCGTGGCCGCCGTGATCAGCAGCACGCCGCTCGGCAGCACCGGGAGGAACACGTCCAGCAGGACGGAGACGCCGACCAGGGCGAGCATCCACTGCGAGTCGATCAGCCGATCGAGCACTGTCGTCTCTCCTGTTGCCGGGGCGCCGATGGGGGCCCGATGCGCCGAAGGGCACGATCCCAGGCGGCGTACCCAGCGGTAAAGAGTACGCCCGGAACCTGTGCGCTGATCCATTCGGTGGACGTGACATTCTTCTCAGAGCACTCCAGAACGGACGTCGGTTTCCGGCCGGGGCCGGGCGGGCGGATTCACCCGTTAGCGTGATCGCGTGTTGACGCTCGCCGCCGCCCCCCTGGCCGCCGCACCGCTGCTGCCGGTGAACGCCACCCTCGGCATCGTGCTGGCGGCGCTGCTGGTGGTGGCCGCCGCCGTGGCCTTCGGGGCCCGGCTGGTGGACGACCGGGAGAACTACCCGCGGGCCATCGTGCTGGCCGGGCTGCGGGCCGTCGTCCAGCTCGCCGCCGTATCGCTGCTCATCGGCTGGCTGGTCCGCTCGCCCGCCGGGCTGCTGGGCTTCGTGGCCGTGATGTACGCGGTGGCGGCCCGCACCGCCGGGCGCCGGATCACCCGGGACCGCAGCTGGTGGTGGGCGGCCGTGCCGATCGCGGCGGGCGCGCTGCCGGTGGTGGCCCTGCTGGTGGTGGTCGGGCTGGTCCCGTTGAAGGGTGTGGCGCTGGTGCCGGTCGCGGGCATCCTGATCGGCGGTGCCCTGACGGCGACGGTGCTGGCCGGGCAGCGGGCGCTGGACGAGCTGCGGGTGCGGCACGGGGAGATGGAGGCGGGACTGGCGCTGGGGCTGCCGGAGCGCGACGCCCGGCTGGAGATCGCGCGCCCGGCCGCGGCGACCGCGCTGATACCGGGCCTGGACCAGACCAGGACGGTGGGCCTGGTCACCCTGCCCGGGGCCTTCGTCGGCATGCTGATCGGCGGCGCGTCGCCGCTGCTGGCGGGCGCGGTGCAGCTGTTCGTGCTGGTCGCGCTGCTGGCCGTGCAGGCGGTGGCGGTGACGGTGGTGCTGGAGCTGGTCGCCCGGGGCCGGATCACCCGTCCGCCGGGCACCGGGTAGTCTGGGGCGAGCAGAAGGGGAGTAGCTCTTGAGCTCCCGACGGAATGAGCGCCCGGCCCGCGACGCCTGGCACCGCATCGCTGCGTTGTCGGATCGTCCGAGTACGCCCGGTACGAGGACGACCCTCCGCGTTGCGATGCTCCCCCTGCCTTCGGCGGGAGGTGCCCCCGGCACCGACACCGCGGGCTGATCGACCGCCCATTCCGCCAGGAGCTCATAGCCGGACCGTCGACATACTGCCGGACCTCGCCGCCGCCCCGCGTGAGCGGAGGTGACGGGATCCGGCCGGCGCCCGGAGCGTGCCCGTCGTGGCACGCCGGCGAGACCTTCGGCCGCAGTGTGTCCATACCGCTGCCGTGCCGAAGCGACCCCTCGCGGAGTTCCGGCGCGGCCCCGCCCACCGGAGGATGAGACCCCCGTGTTCAGCCTGACCGTCGCCGCCCTGACCTTCGGCGTGATCTTCGTCGCGGAACTTCCCGACAAGACCGCGCTCGCCAGCCTGATGCTCGGCGCGCGCTACCGCGCCTCCTATGTGTTCTGCGGCATCGCGGCGGCGTTCGCCCTGCATGTGGCGCTGGCGCTGGCGGCCGGCAGCCTGCTGGCGCTGCTGCCGCACCGC
>JBEHXI010000258.1:0-10318 GCA_048498775.1 Actinomycetota bacterium
TTGTCTTCCACTCTCGCCCCCCCCCCCCCCCCCGCTCCCGCCCGACGCTACTTGCGGATCACTTTGAGGTCGGACTCGGAGAGGATGGCCTCCGCCTGCTCGACCGCCTGGGCGGGCAGGGAGCGGAAGACCCAGGTCCGGTACGACCAGAAGCGGAACAGCGTGGCGACGCCGATACCGGCGAACTTGAAGAAGTTGTTGGCCAGCGGGCCGTCCCAGCCCATGCCGTAGGTCGCCCCGTACAGCACGCCGTTCTCGATGACCAGGCCGATCGCGCTGAAGAAGACGAACAGCCCGGCCTCCCGGCCGAAGCTGCCGTTGTCACGGGAGTCACGGTAGGTGAAGTACCGGAACCCTATGTAGTTGAAGACGATCGAGACCGTGGTCGCCACGACGCTGGCGCGGACCGTCTGCAGATGAGTGGTGCTGCGCAGCAGGTTGAACACCGCGATGTTGACGAAGATACCCGCGATGCCGACCACACCGAACTTGGCGATCTCGCGGTAGAGGAGCCTCAGTCGAGTGTTCAGCGCGCTCAGTCGACTCATGATGAGCTGGACCCTGTCTGTTGGTTTGCCGGTCGTTGGGCTGTTCGGCTGTTCAGCGGCGGCCCCCCGGACCCTCATGCTAACCACCTGGAGTGAACTGCTGCCTGCCGAAGGGTGTAACTGCCGGTGCGCGAGGGTATGGACCTGCGCAGACGTGCTTCCTGTGCCTTGCGTTACGTGCTCGCCAAGGAAGACGCAACCGCGGACTTCGGGGTTCGTTCGCTTCGGCTGAGAATCCCCTTACGTTCCTGTGCCCCGGCTGTGCCCGGTCATGCCGATACCCTTGGAGGGTGACTTTCCCGGTAGTCGGCATGGTAGGGGGCGGACAGCTCGCCCGGATGACGCACGAGGCGGGCATCCCGCTCGGCGTGAGGTTCAGGCTGCTCAGCGACACCCCGCAGGATTCAGCGGCCCAGGTGGTCCGTGACGTGGTCGTCGGTGACTACCGCGATCTGGCCACGCTGCGTGACTTCGCCCGCGGCTGCGACGTGATCACCTTCGACCACGAGCACGTACCGACCGAGCACCTGCGGGCGCTGGAGGCGGACGGCGTGGTGGTGCGCCCGGGCCCGGACGCGCTGGTGTACGCCCAGGACAAGGGTCTGATGCGGGCGCGCCTCGACGCGATCGGCATCCCCTGCCCGCGGCACCGCATCGTCGCCGACCCGGCCGACGCCGCCGCCTTCGCCGCCGAGGGCGACGGCTTCCCCATCGTGCTGAAGACGGTGCGCGGCGGCTACGACGGCAAGGGCGTGTGGGTGGTCCGCGACGAGGCCGAGGCCGCCGAGCCGTTCCGGGCCGGTGTCCCGGTGCTCGCCGAGGAGAAGGTGGACTACGTCCGCGAACTGGCCGCCAACGTCGTCCGCTCCCCGCACGGGCAGGCCGTGGCCTATCCGGTGGTGGAGTCGGTCCAGGTGGACGGGGTGTGCGACACGGTGATCGCCCCGGCGCCCGGCCTGTCCGCCGAGTCGGCCGCCGCCACCCAGCAACTCGCCCTGACCATAGCCAAGGAGCTCGGCGTCGTCGGCCACCTGGCGGTCGAGCTGTTCGAGACGCGCGACGGCCGGGTCCTCGTCAACGAGCTGGCGATGCGCCCGCACAACAGCGGCCACTGGACCCAGGACGGCGCCGTCACCTCGCAGTTCGCCAACCACCTGCGCGCGGTCCTCGACCTGCCGCTGGGCGACCCGCGCCCGCGCGCCCGCTGGACGGTGATGAGCAACGTCCTCGGCGGCGACTTCCCGGACATGTACTCCGCCTATCTGCACTGCATGGCCCGGGACCCCGGCCTGAAGATCCACATGTACGGCAAGGATGTGAAGCCGGGCCGCAAGGTCGGCCACGTCACCACCTACGGCGACGACCTGGACCAGGTGCGCGAGCGCGCCCGGCACGCCGCCGACTACCTGCGAGGAACGATCACCGAGTGAGCAGCAAGAGCAGCCCCCTGGTCGGCATCGTGATGGGCTCCGACTCCGACTGGCCGGTCATGGAGGCCGCCGCGGAGGCCCTGGCCGAGTTCGAGATCCCGTTCGAGGTGGACGTGGTCTCCGCGCACCGGATGCCCCGCGAGATGGTGGCGTACGGGGAGCAGGCGGCCGGCCGCGGCCTGAAGGCGATCATCGCCGGCGCGGGCGGCGCGGCCCACCTGCCGGGCATGCTCGCCGCGGTCACTCCGCTGCCGGTGATCGGGGTACCGGTACCTTTGAAGTACCTCGACGGCATGGACTCCCTGCTGTCCATCGTGCAGATGCCGGCCGGAGTTCCGGTGGCGACCGTATCTGTTGGCGGAGCCCGCAACGCGGGACTGCTCGCGGTGCGTATGCTTGCCGCCCACGACAGCGAACTCCTCGACCGCGTACGGCACTTCCAGGACGACCTGAACCAGCAGGCCACCACGAAGGGCAAGAGGCTGCGGGCCAAGGTGGAGGGCGCTGCCGGCTTCGGCTTCGGCACCTGATCCCAGCAGTCTCCCCCTTAGCGTCATCACCGAGGTGGCCATGAACGATCTTTTGGCTCGCGCCCGAGAAATCCTTGCCGATCACCCCGTCGTGGACGGTCACAACGACCTCCCCTGGGCGCTGCGCGAGCAGGTGCGCTACGACCTCGACCGGCTCGACATCGCCGGTGACCAGCGGGCCAGGCTCCACACCGACCTGCCCCGGCTGCGGGCCGGCGGGGTCGGCGCGCAGTTCTGGTCGGTGTACGTGCGCTCCGACCTGACCGGCGACGCGGCGGTCAGCGCCACGCTCGAACAGATCGACGCCGTCCGCCAGCTGGTGGCGCGCTACCCGGACGACCTGCGCCTGGCCCGCACCGCCGACGACATGGAGGCGGCCCGTGCCGAGGGCCGCATCGCCTCGCTGATGGGTGCCGAGGGCGGCCACTCCATCAACTGCTCGCTCGGCACCCTGCGCGCCCTCCACGCCCTGGGCGTGCGGTATCTGACGCTCACTCACAACACCAACGTGCCGTGGGCGGACTCGGCCACCGACACCCCGCTGGCCGGCGGGCTGACCCCGTTCGGCGTGGCCGTCGTCCAGGAGATGAACCGCATCGGGATGCTGGTCGACCTCAGCCATGTCTCGCCCGACACCATGCGGGACGCGCTGCGGGTCAGCCAGGCGCCGGTGATCTTCTCGCACTCCTCGGCCCGCGCGATCTGCGACCACCCGCGCAACGTGCCCGACGACGTGCTGCGCGACCTGCCGATCAACGGCGGCATCGCGATGGCCACCTTCGTGCCGAAGTTCATCCTGCGGGAGGCGGTCGCCTGGACCCGGGCCGCCGACCAGAACATGCTGGAGCACGGGCTGCACCCGCTGGACACCACCCCGATCGGGATGCGCGTCCAGCGCGACTTCGAGGCCGAGTTCCCGCGCCCGATGGCCACCGTGGCCACCGTCGCGGACCACCTCGACCACATGCGCGAGGTCGCCGGGATCAACCACGTCGGCATCGGCGGCGACTTCGACGGCACCGCCTTCCTCCCGCAGGGCCTGGAGGACGTCTCCGGCTACCCCAACCTCATCGCGGAACTGCTCCGCCGCCGCTGGTCGGCCGCCGACATCGCCAAGCTGACCTGGGGCAACGCGGTCCGGGTGCTGCGCGACGCGGAGGCCGTGGCCCGGGATCTCTCGGCCAAGCACGGTCCGTCGAACGCCACCATCGAGCAGCTCGACCGCGCCTGAGCGGCGCCTCGCGGCAGGGCGAGCCGGACCCCGCCCCCCGATTGACGGGGTCCGACCCGCTGCCCGCGCCCGCCGCCCTGCCGGCAGGCTGGTGAACAGGCCTGACACCGGTGCGCCGGTCGGGATCGATGCTGCTACGGCGCCGGTGCCCGCCGCCAGGGGCGCCGGCATGACGATCGACGCCGTATCCATACCCTGTCATGCATGACCCGAGGTCGGATGGGTAGCGGCACGTCCCCAGCGCCTGGACCGGACGCCCGGCGGGAGCCGAGCGTCCACCAGTTGCGGCTGTTCGTCGTCCTCGCCGAGGAACTGCACTTCAGCCGCGCGGCGGCACGCCTGTTCATGACCCAGCCCGCGCTCAGCCGCCAGATCCGCGCCCTGGAGGCGAACCTCGGCGTGGCGGTGATCGAGCGGACCAGCCGCGCGGTGCAGCTCACCACGGCCGGGGAGGCCCTGCTGCCGGAGGCGCGGGCGGCCGTGGCGGCGATGGCCCGGGTGCGCCAGGTCGCCCGCCTGCACGGGCGCGCGGTGCGCGGCCACCTGGTGATCGGAGCGGTCGGCGCCGAGGCCGCGATGCCCTACACCCACGCCATGCTCGCCGAACTGCGCGCCCGGCATCCCCAGGTCACCGTGGAGATGCGCAGCCTCAACCTGGTCGACCAGTTCGGCGCCCTCACCCGCGGCGAGGTCGATGTGGCGCTGCTGCGGCCGCCCGTCCCGGACGGCATCCAGACGCTGCTGCTGGCCACCGAGCCCCGGGTGGCCTGCCTGCCCGCGGACGACCCGCTGGCCGCCCGCGACGCGATCACCCTCGCCGAGCTGGCCGGCCGCACCGTGGTGGACGTACCGCCCGAGGTGTCGCGCCTCTGGTGGGACCACTGGGCGGTCAACCCGCGCCCGGACGGCACGCCGGTGCGGTTCGGGCCGGTGGTGCGGGACGTCGAGGCGATGCTGCTCGCGGTGGCCCGCGGCCAGGCCATGACCTTCCTGCCGGCCGCCGCGCGCGACCTGTTCCCGCGCCCCGGCGTCCGCTATGTGGACGTCACCGATCTGTCGCCGTCCACCGCGGTGCTGGCCTGGCTGCCGAAGAACCGCTCCCGCCCGCTGACCGCGGCCCTGCGGGAGGCGGCCCGTGCGGCGGTGAATCCCTAGGCCTGCGGGCGGCCCATCGCCCGCACGGTCCAGCCCGCCTTGCGCCACAGGTCCAGGTCGAGGGCGTTGCGGCCGTCCAGCAGGTGCCGGTTGGCGACCACGTCACCGAGCGTGGCGGGGTCGAGCTCGCGGAACTCGCGCCACTCGGTGAGGTGCAGCACCACCTCGGCGCCGCGCACCGCCTCCAGCGCGCTCGGCGCGTAGCCCAGCGTCGGGAACACCTTGGCGGCGTTCTCCATGCCCTTGGGGTCGTAGACGGTGACCTGGGCGCCCTGCAGATGTATCTGGCCCGCCACGTTCAGCGCCGGCGAGTCGCGGACGTCGTCGGAGTCCGGCTTGAAGGTGGCGCCCAGCACGCCGACGCGCCGCCCGAGGAACGCGCCGCCGCACGCCTCCCGGGCCAGCTCCACCATGTGCACGCGGCGCCGCATGTTGATCGAGTCGACCTCGCGCAGGAAGGTCAGGGCCTGGTCGGCGCCGAGCTCGCCGGCCCGGGCCATGAACGCCCGGATGTCCTTGGGCAGGCAGCCGCCGCCGAAGCCGATGCCGGCGCGCAGGAACTTGTGGCCGATGCGCTCGTCGTACCCGATGGCCTCCGCCAGCTTGACCACGTCGCCGCCGGCCGCCTCGCACACCTCGGCCATCGCGTTGATGAACGAGATCTTGGTGGACAGGAAGGAGTTCGCGGCGTTCTTCACCAGCTCGGCGGTCGCGTAGTCGGTGACGACGAACGGCGTCCCCTCGGCGATCGGCCGGGCGTAGACCTCGCGCAGCGTCTCCTCGGCCCGCTCGGAGCGCACCCCGACGACGATCCGGTCCGGGTGGAGGGTGTCCTTGACGGCGAAGCCCTCGCGCAGGAACTCCGGATTCCAGGCCAGCTCGGCCTCGTCGCCCGCCGGGGCGAGCTCGGCCAGCACCTCCGCCAGCCGGGCCGCGCTGCCCACCGGGACGGTGGACTTGCCGACCACCAGCGCCGGGCGGGTCAGGTGGGGGGCCAGGGAGCGCACGGCGCTGTCGACGAAGCTCATGTCGCACGCGTACTCGCCGCGCTTCTGGGGAGTGTTCACACACAGGAAGTGGACGTCGCCGAACTCGGCGACCTCCTCCCAGGAGGTGGTGAAGCGCAGCCGTCCGGTCGAGCCCGCCAGGCCCGCCACGTGCCGGGTGAGCAGCTCCTCCAGGCCCGGCTCGTACATCGGGCTGCGGCCGGCCTCCAGCAGGGCGATCTTGGCCGGGTCCACGTCGAGCCCCAGCACCTCGAATCCCAGGTCGGCCATGGCGGCGGCGTGGGTCGCGCCGAGGTAGCCGGTGCCGATCACGGTGATCTTCACGAGGGATCTGCCTTTCGGACTGCGGAGGTGCGGTGCGGCCCGGCGGACCGGGCTGGTGGTGCGCGTGCCGAGCATAGCCGGGGGCTGTAGGCAAGCTCACCTATCCCTTGGTGAGGCCCGCGTTCTAAACTTGGGTTACTTAACGGTAATTAGCAATTAGGGGAGTGAGCGACCTTGGCGGGTTCCACCGATTTCGACCTCTACCGGCCGACGGAGGAGCACGACATGCTCCGCGACACCGTCCGGGCGCTCGCCGAGGCGAAGATCGCTCCGTTCGCCGCCGAGGTGGACGAGCAGGGGCGCTTCCCGCAGGAGGCGCTTGACGCGCTCACCGGCGCCGACCTGCACGCCGTGCACGTCCCCGAGTCCTACGGCGGCGCCGGCGCGGACGCGCTGTCCGCGGTGATCGTCATCGAGGAGGTCGCCCGGGTGTGCGCCTCCTCCTCCCTGATCCCGGCCGTCAACAAGCTCGGCTCGCTGCCGGTCGTCCTGTCCGGCTCCGAGGAGCTGAAGAAGAAGTACCTGACCCCGCTCGCCAAGGGACAGGGGATGTTCTCCTACTGCCTGTCCGAGCCCGAGGCCGGCTCCGACGCCGCGGGCATGAAGACCCGCGCGGTGCGCGACGGCGACTTCTACGTCCTCAACGGCGTCAAGCGCTGGATCACCAACGCGGGCGTCTCCGAGTACTACACGGTGATGGCGGTCACCGACCCCGAGAAGCGCTCCAAGGGCATCTCGGCGTTCGTGGTGGAGAAGTCCGACGAGGGCGTCTCCTTCGGCGCCCCGGAGAAGAAGCTCGGCATCAAGGGCTCCCCGACCCGCGAGGTCTACTTCGACAACGTCCGCATCCCCGCCGACCGCATGATCGGCGCGGAGGGCACCGGCTTCGCCACCGCCATGAAGACCCTGGACCACACCCGCATCACCATCGCGGCCCAGGCGCTCGGCATCGCCCAGGGCGCGCTGGACTACGCCAAGGGCTACGTCCAGGAGCGCAAGCAGTTCGGCAAGGCCATCGCGGACTTCCAGGGCATCCAGTTCATGCTGGCCGACATGGCCATGAAGCTGGAGGCGGCCCGCCAGCTGACCTACTCCGCCGCCGCCAAGTCCGAGCGCGGCGACCGCGACCTCACCTTCTTCGGCGCCGCGGCCAAGTGCTTCGCCTCCGACGTCGCCATGGAGGTCACCACCGACGCCGTCCAGCTCCTCGGCGGCTACGGCTACACCCGTGACTACCCGGTCGAGCGCATGATGCGCGACGCCAAGATCACGCAGATCTACGAGGGCACCAACCAGGTCCAGCGGATCGTGATGTCCCGCAACCTTCCGTAATCACGCTTCCCGCCACACGGCGGGCATCGCGTCACGCAGGGGCGCTCCCGGGCCGGGGGCGCCCCTGCGGCGTTCCGGCACGGCCCGTCCGTCCGGTCGCGGGTCTGGGCCGTCCGGGTGACGATGGAAATGCTCGCACGTCGGCGCAATTACGACCTGTCGCTACCGAGGAGGACAGACCATGACAACTGCGAAGGACGTCATGCACAGGGGTGCCAAGTGGATCACCAAGGGCGAGATGCTCGACCGGGCGGCCCGGCTGATGCGTGAGCTGGGGGTCGGCGCGCTGCCCATCGCCGACGAGAACGAGCGGCTGTGCGGCATCCTCACCGACCGCGACATCGTCATCGACTGCGTGGCGCTCGGCAAGGACCCGTCCAGGACCACCGCCGGTGAGCTGGCGCACGGCACCCCGCGCTGGATCGACGCCAACGCGGACATCTCCCAGGTGCTGGAGGAGATGGAACAGCACCAGATCCGCCGCATCCCGGTGATCGAGAACAAGCGGCTGGTCGGCATGATCAGCGAGGCCGACCTCGCCCAGCACCTGCCCGAGGACGAGATCGCCGAGTGGACGCACCGCATCTACGCCCGCTCCGGCGGAGCCTCGCACAAGTAGCGGACCCACGGAGCGGGCGCAGCCGGCGTCCCGCGCGGCCGGTCGCCGTCAGTTGCCGCTGACGGTGACCGGCTGGTCGTTCTTCAGCTCGTCGAACAGCTGCTGTGCCTTGGCCTTGTCCCAGCTCAGCGCCACACCGTCGCTGGTGGTGGGCAGGTTGGGGTTCCCCACCGGGATGGTCATGGACTTCCCGTCGCCGTTGGTGACGCCCTTCATCGCCCAGAACATCGAGCCCAGGTTCCACAGGCTCATGTCCTTGTCGACGATCAGGGTGTCCAGGCCCGCGCCGAGCACCGGGTAGAGCCGGAACGGGTTGAGCACCGTGGAGGGGGAGGCCGCCTGGTGCGCCAGCGTGGACAGGAACTGCTGCTGGTGCTTCATCCGGCCCAGGTCCTGGGTGGCCTCCTGGTGCCGTTCACGGACGAACGCCAGCGACTGCGCGCCGTTGAGCATCTGGCAGCCGGCCGGGAAGTCCGCACCGGAGGCCTTGTCCTTGAGGGGCTTGTCCAGGCAGATGTTCACGCCGCCGAGGGAGTCCACCAGCTGGACGAAGCCGGTGAAGCCGATCTCCGCGTAGTGGTCGATGTGCAGACCGGTGTTGTACTCGACGGTCTGGATCAGCAGCGGCCCGCCGCCCCAGCCGAACGCGGTGTTTATCTTGTGCCGGGTCGCCGGGTAGTGCTTGCCGCTGGAACCGGTGAACGCGGGGATGGTGACGTAGGAGTCCCGCGGGATGCTCAGCAGGGTCGTCCCGTTGGCGCCGGTGTGCAGGATCATCATCGAGTCGGTGCGCTTGCCCGCGTCGGAACCGGTGTGCAGCTGCTGCTTCTGCGCCGCGGTCAGGCCGTCGCGGCTGTCCGACCCGACGATCAGGTAGTTGGTGCCCGCGCCGGCGGCAGGGCGGTCGGGTATCGCCCCGAGGTCCACGTCGCGGTGGAGCTTGCCGTCGGCCCAGAAGTAGGTGCCGACGGTGACCACCACGAGGACCACCACCAGGGTGAGCGCGATGCGCCTGATCCGCCGCCCCCAGCGCACCGGCGGGCGTCCGCCGCCCGCGCCCCGCGCCCGGCCGCTGCCGGGACCGGGGCCGCCGGGACCGCCGTAGCGGGCGGCCGCCCGCCGGGGCGACAGCTCGGGCGGCAGCGGCGGCTCGGCCGCGGTCCGTCCCGCCGCGGGCGGCGGCTGTGTGTAGCCGCCGCCGGCCTGCCGCCGCACGTGTGGCATCACCCGCGCGCCGTCCGGCTCGTCGTCGTCCGTCCATCCCTGAGGCCATCCGCTCATGTGCGCCAGTCTGCCTGCTCGGTGGCGCCGGTGGCCGTGCCGGTCACCGTTCTGTAGCGAGACTGGGATATCGGTCACAGCTCGTCCACGGCCAAAACCGCGCAGGTCCGGCCAGCCCTAGCCGCGCAGGACGAACCAGACTTCCTTGCCGTCCGGGACGGGACGGGCGCCCCAGTCGTCGACGGTCTGGGTGAGCAGGAACAGCCCGCGGCCGCTCTCGGCGTGGAAGTCCGGCTCGCTGACCACCGGCAGGGCCGGGTCGCTGTCGCGGACCGCCGCCCGGACGCCGTCCTCCACGGCCAGCAGCGTCAGCTCGCACTCCGGCGAGGCGACGTGCTTGTGGACGTTGCTGAGCAGCTCGGTGACGCACATCGCGGCGTTGTAGGTGAGCCGGTCGCGGCCCCACAGGCGCAACTGCGCGCGGACCTCGCGGCGTACGACGGCGAACTCCCGGGGATCGGCGCGCAGGCTCAGCCGGAAGCGCTCCCCGCAGTGCGGGTCCTGCCCGGCCTCGATGGGGGGTACGTCGGTGTTCATGCCCCTCGGCGCTTCTCCGGTCCCGGTTCACCGCTCCCGCGGTACGTCGGTGATCAGTGAAGCACCAACGGCGGGCGGCGGAGCCTGATCGACGGGAAATGGCCGAATCGAAACCCTGTTCCGGCCGAGACCGGCTGCCGCGTCCGGGGCGGCCCGGGACCTCGTCGGGCCCGCGGACCGGCAAAGATCACGCCTAGAGTGGACCATATGAGTGAACCTCTGCCGCCGAAGCCGACCTCCGCCTCCCGCACCACGCTGTCCCACATCATGACCGCCCAGCACACCAACCTCCTGGGGACGGTGCACGGCGGCAACGTGATGAAG
>JBEHXI010000259.1:0-10294 GCA_048498775.1 Actinomycetota bacterium
CCGAAGCCGACCTCCGCCTCCCGCACCACGCTGTCCCACATCATGACCGCCCAGCACACCAACCTCCTGGGGACGGTGCACGGCGGCAACGTGATGAAGCTGGTGGACGACGCGGCCGGCGCGGTGGCCGGGCGGCACTCCGGCGGCCCCGCCATCACCGCCTCCATGGACGAGATGGTCTTCATCGAGCCGGTGCACGTCGGCGACCTGCTGCACGTCAAGGCGCAGGTGAACTGGACGGGGCGGACCTCCATGGAGATCGGGGTGCGGGTGCTCGCCGAGCGGTGGAACGAGTCCGTTCCGGCCACCCATGTGGCGAGCGCCTACCTGGTCTTCGTCGCGGTGGACGCGGGCGGGCGGCCGCGGCCGGTCCCGCAGGTCGTCCCGGAGACCGACCAGGACCGGCGCCGCTGGCAGGAGGCCCAGATCCGCCGCACCCACCGGCTGGCCCGCCGCCGGGCCATCCTGGAACTGCGGGCGAAGCGCGCCGCCGAGGGCCTGACCGACTGAGCGCGGCAGGCGGCCCGGCGGGCGGGGCTTCCCGCCTGCGAGGGGACCGCCCGTTCGCGGTAACGTGTCCGCCGATGAAGGCCGAGAACTCACCGCTTCCCGCGGTCTCCGTGATCATGCCGGTGCTCAACGAGGAGCGCCATCTGCGCGAGTCCGTGCGGCACATCCTGGCCCAGGACTACGCCGGCGAGCTGGAGGTCGTGATCGCGCTGGGGCCGTCCACGGACCGCACCGACGAGATCGCCGCGCAGCTGGCCGCCGAGGACCCGCGGGTGCTCACCGTGCCGAACCCCAGCGGCCGCACCCCGGCCGCCCTCAACGCCGCGATCAAGGCGTCCCGGCACCCCGTCGTGGTGCGGGTGGACGGGCACGGGATGCTCTCCCCCGACTACATCGCCACCGCCGTGCGGCTGCTGGAGGAGACCGGCGCCGCCAACGTCGGCGGGATCATGCACGCCGAGGGCGAGAACGCCTGGGAGCGGGCCGTCGCCGCCGCCATGACCTCGAAGATCGGGGTGGGCAACGCCGCGTTCCACACCGGCGGCACCGCGGGCCCGGCCGAGACCGTCTACCTGGGGGTCTTCCGGCGAGATGTGCTGGAGCGGCAGGGCGGGTACAACGAGGAGTTCATCCGCGCCCAGGACTGGGAGCTGAACTACCGCATCCGGGAGTCCGGCGGCCTGATCTGGTTCTCGCCGGAGCTGAAGGTCTCCTACCGGCCGCGCCCGAACGTGCGCGAGCTGGCGAAGCAGTACCGCAACTACGGCCGCTGGCGGCATGTCGTCGCCCGCTACCACGCCGGCTCGATCAACCCGCGCTATCTGGCCCCGCCGGCCGCGGTGCTGGCCATCGCGGCCGGGGTGCTGGTCGGAGCGCTGGTCAGCCCGGTCGGCTGGGTGGTTCCCGGCGGATACGCGGCCGCCATCGTGCTGGGCTCGATACCCGCGGGGAAGGGCCTGGATCCGGCCGCGCGGGTCCGCATCCCGCTGGCGCTGGCCACCATGCACATGTCCTGGGGCTGGGGATTCCTCACCAGCCCCAGGTCGCTGGCGCGCCGGGTCATCGCCAGCCGGCGGTCACCAGGTGTAGCCGCCTGAGACGTTCACCTTCATACAGGCCGTGGCGTCCGAGCCGTTGAGGATGGCGGCGCTGGTGGGGGCCGCGGCGCCGGGCACCGCGGCGCCCTCGGCCGTCCCGGCGCCGGCCGCCCCGGTGGCCGTCGGTGACGGGGCCTGGCTCGCGTGGCCGGCCGGCGAGGCGGACGCCTTCGCGGATCCGCCGTCCAGCGCCACGTCGTCGCGGATCATCTCGAACACCGTGGTGGCGTCGGCGCTCGGCACGACGTGGTCGGCGTTCTGCGGGTCCTGGGTCCAGGGCATGGTGGCCATCGTGATGTGGTCGGTGGGGACCCGCTTGAGGTCGTTCGCCAGGTTGTAGAGCTTGTCGACCGAGGCCAGGTCGGTGTCGACGGTCAGCGCCTTCGTCGCCTGCTCGGCCAGGACCATCAGCTCCGCCGGGTCGCTCAGCTTGGCGCCCTTCTTCAACTGGCGGATCATCGCGCTCATGTAGAGGTGCTGGGCGTGGGTGCGGCCGATGTCGCTGCCGTCCTCGAAACCGTGGCGGGTGCGCAGCCACTGGAGCGCCTGCTGCCCCTGGACGTAGGACGTGCCCTGGGGCAGCCGCAGCCCGGACTCGGGGTCGTTGATGTTGTGGTCCACGCAGACCGGGACGCCGCCGATGGCGTCGGCGAGGTTCACCACGCCGGAGAAGTCGGCCATCATGAAGTGGTCGACGGGGATGCCGGTCAGCTGCTCCCAGGTGGCGACGGTGCAGCCCGGGCCGCCGTTCTGCAGGCTGGCGTTGATGATGTCCTCGGTCTGCGGGTAGCGCTTGCCGGTGGCCGGGTCGGTGCACGCCGGGATGGTGACCCTGGTGTCGCGCGGGATGCTGAGCACCGTCATGCTGCCGCGGTCCGCCGCGACGTGCACCAGCATCTCGACGTCCGCCAGCCCTGGCCGGCCGGCGTCGTTCCGGGCGCCGCCGAGCCGGACGTTCGCGGCGGTGCCGCGGCTGTCGGTGCCGATGACCAGGATGTTCAGCGGGGTCTGCCCGGCCGCGTTGGGGGTGGGCGCGGGCAGCCGGTGGTCACCGAGGTTCAGGTCGCCGCGGTGGAGGTTTCCGTTCAGGTGCTGGTAGTACGCCCAGCCGGCGAAGGCCGCGGCGAGCACGACCACCGAGGCGATGACGGACAACGACCTCAGGAAGCGCTGGGCACGTATTGCGGTCACACTGGGATGACGCGCCAACGCCCCTGAGGGTTGTGGTCGTTTCGCGCGAATGTTCCCGAACGGTTGTCCGCCCGGGGGTCACTTCGCGCAGACGCTCTTGGACGCCTGCACCTGCTGGACCGACGAGGGCGCCTTGGTGGGGGCGCTCAGCGGCTGCCCGGGGGCGGTGAAGTCCTTGCCCAGCGTCAGGGTCATCTGCGCGTGGTAGGCGGCGTTGACCTTCCCCTCCTTCAGGGCGGAGGCGGGCAGGCCCATCATCGCGGCCAGTTCGCGGGCCTGGTCGGCCTGGTTGGGGGCGTAGACCAGGGTGGTCTTCGCGATCGTCGCCGGAGCGTCGCCGCCGTTGCTTGAGCGGGTGACGCCCTCATTGTTCTGCAGCCAGTCCAGCATCGACTGGGCGGCGCCGAAGACCCCGCTGCCGTTGAGGACGTTGACGCGTACGTCGATGGGGGCGGCGCGCGGACCGGTCAGCGGGTCCGGGCCGGCCTTCGCGCCGGGCTTCTTGGTCGTGGTCAGGGAGTTGTCCGCGCGGACCATCGCGAACAGCTCCTCGGCGGGCGCCTTGTTGAGGACGACGGTGCTGTGGACGGTCTTCTCGGCCGGGTTGTCGAGGACGGGCACGGTGGCGAAGGTGATGTTCTTCGGGTCCACCGAGCTCAGGCTCTGGGCGAGGTCGCTGAGCTTGCCGACGGTGCCGATGCCGGTGTCCACGGTCAGCGCCTTGGTGGCCGCGTCGGCGACCTTCCACAGCTTGCTCGGGCTGGTGAGCGTGCCGCTGGACTTCATCGAGCGGATCATCGAACTGAGGAACTGCTGCTGGAGCTTGATGCGGTCCAGGTCCCCGCCGAAGCCGACGGAGTGCCGGGTACGCACGAACGCCAGCGCCTGCTCGCCCTGCACGACATGCTCGCCGGCGCTCAGCCGCAGGCCGGAGTCCTTGTCGTCGATGGGCTTGGCCAGGCACACCGAGACACCGCCGACCGCGGTGGACAGCTCCTTGACGGCCTCGAAGTTGGCCATCATGAAGTGGTCGATCTTCAGCCCGGTCAGCTGCTCGGCGGTGCGCATGGTGCAGCCGGGGTCCCGGCCCTCCTGGCCCAGGCTGGTGTTGAAGCGCACGCCGTGCTGGCCGGGGATGGTCTTCACCGTGCCGTCCGGCTCGCGGGTGGGGCAGTCCGGGATGTCGGTGATCAGGTCGCGCGGGATGCTCAGCGCCGTGGCGTTGGTGCGGTCCTTGGAGACGTGGAAGAGGATCGTGGTGTCGGCGTGTCCGACGCTGCCCTGGTCGCCGTACCTGCGGCCCAGGCCCTGGCGGCTGTCGGTGCCGATGACCAGGATGTTGAGCGGGCCGTCGCCCACCACGTCCTTGCTGCCCGCGTCGCCGACGTCGACGGTGCTGAGGTTGTCGTTGAAGTGCTGGTAGACGAGGTAGCCGCCGATGCTGGCGGCCAGCAGCACGAAGCCCGCGGTGCCGGCCGTCCACAGCGTGGCCCGCTGCTTCCTGGTCCTGCGCGGCTTCGGCTTGCGGCGGCTGCCCCGGGTGCCCTGGACGCCCTGGGCGTTCTGCGGCTGCTCGGTGCCCCGCCCGGCGCGCCTGCGGCCCGTGGAGGAGCCACGCCGACGCCCTTGCGTTTTCACGTTCACCCGAGCCCTCCGTCGCTGGGTCGCCCACCTCTTGAGTCCCGGACGGGGTGGGCGCCCGGCCCGCTCCGTCGGAGCACTCAGTGGCCCAGTTCAGCGTCTACCGGTGGCCCATGACAAATCCTGCCGTCTTACAAGCGGACAAACCCTGCGATCTGGCGTCAGCCCCGGTGGGCGCACACATCGCGGTCCGCGGTGGTGCCGTGGAACGGCGGCGGCGCGCCGGAGTCCTGGGCCGAGGACGGTCCGGACGGGGCCGGGGAGGCGACCGCCCCGGGCGAGGGCCGGTGCGGCGCCCAGCCGGCCGCGGTGGTCCCCTCCGCCTCCCCGGTGGCGCCGGGCCCCGGCCCGCTGCCGCCGCCGTCCTGCCGCACCACGACCGGCCGGTCGGCCCGCAGCGCCGCGAACAGCCGGGCCGCCTGCGGCTGCGCGAGCTGGTCGCGGTTGGGATCCGGCGGGTACGGCCGGCGCGGCACCGTCAGGAACGTCATCCGGTTCGACGGGATGTGCTGCACCACCCCGACCAGGTCGTAGAGCTTCGTCAGCGAGCTGAGCCCGGGATCGGCGGACAGCGAGCGGGTCGCCGCGTCCAGCACCGGGTACAGCCGCGCCGGGTTCAGCAGCACCCGGTCGCTCTTGACCTTCTTGACCAGGGAGGCCAGGAACGCCTGCTGCCGGTCCATCCGCTCGGTGTCGCTGCCGTTGCCGAACGCGTGCCGGGCCCGGACGAACGCCAGGGCCTGCTCGCCGTGGAGCACCTGGCGGCCGGCGGTCAGGTCCAGGTGCGCGTCGGTGTCGTGCACCGGGTCGGCGACGCAGACCTCCACGCCGTCCACCGCGTCCACCATCGTCTTGAAGCCGGTGAAGTCCACGGCCAGGTGGTGGTCGATCCGCACCCCGGTCAGCTGCTCGACGGTCAGGATCGTGCAGGCCGCGCCACCCCACGCGTACGACCAGTTGAACTGGGCGAAGCGCGGCACCGTCGTGCCGCCGTCCGGGCGGGTGCAGGCCGGCACCCGGACCATCAGGTCGCGCGGGATGCTGACCGCGACCGCGCTGCGGCCGTGCTCGGCGATGTGGAGCAGGATCACCGTGTCGGAGCGGGCGGTGCCGCTGTCCTCGCCGTAGCGGTCGTTGGCGCCGCTGCGGCTGTCGGTGCCGATCAGCAGGATGTTCTCGGCCGGGCCGGGCGGTGGCCGGTGGTGGTGCGCCAGCTCGTCCTCGGTGTTCTGGTCGGTGCGGATGTTGCCGTCCAGATGCTCGTAGGCGAACCAGGACAGCCCGGTGGCCAGCAGCAGGACCGCCCCGGCGGAGGCGGCCAGGATCCGGGGCCAGCGGTGCCGTCGCCGCGGGCCGCACGGGGTCGGTTCGCTGTCGGCCACGGGCTGCCCCTCCCTCGCACAGATCGCTCGGCTGGTGCTGCGGCGGCCCGTTGGGCGCCGTGCGCTCCATCCTCGCGCGGGCACGCCGGTACGGCCCGTGGGTGCGGGCCGTACGGGTGGCGCGGCCGTGGGGGGTGCCGTCGCGGTGTTCAGACGGCCGGGTGGGTGATCCGCTCGGTGGCGCGGCGGTGCTCCAGCGCCTCGGGGGACAGCTTCTCCAGGTTCCGGCAGAGCACCACCGAGCCGCCCGCGGCCAGGGGCGCCAGCAGCCCGGCGGCCAGACCGTCCCAGTCGTCGTAGGACAGCGCGGACAGCATCCGCGAGCCGGGGCCGAGGCCCAGTTCGGCGGCGGTGCGCTCGGCACGGTCGACGACCTCGGCGCCGGTCAGCTCGGTGCCGTCGGGCAGCGCGAGGGCGATGGCGTAGGGGTCCACCGGGGAGTACGGCACGAAGCGGTCGCCCTGGGCGGGCACCTCGATGGCGTAGTCCAGGAAGCCGTCGGGCAACTGGGGGAAGCGGCTGCCCAGCGGGCGCAGCGACAGGGCGATCCGCTCCCCGCCGCACTCACGCGCCTGGTCCAGGGTGTCGGGGCCGCTGACCACCAGGTCGGCGGTGGCCGGATCGGCGCCGATCGCGGCGACCACCCCGGTGGAGAAGCAGGCCAGCAGCCAGGCCGCGGTCTGCCAGTGGGCGGGCAGCAGCAGGGCCGCCCGGTCGCCCGGCTCGGCGGTCAGGTCGTCCTGCAGCAGGTTGGCGGTCTTGGACACCCAGTTGGCGAAGGTGGCGACCGACAGCTCGACGCGCTCACCGGTCGCGTCGTCGTAGAAGGTCAGCAGCGGGCGGGCCGGGTCCGCGGCGAGGGCGGAACTCAGCAGGTCGGCAGGGGTACGAGCGCTCTCGTTCACGCGGCAAGCGTACGGGGGCCCGTCGCGGGGGCGCCGGACGGGTCATCAGGTGACGGCTCGACATATCAGCCACTTATGTCACTATTTGTCCCATGCGTGCTTTTCTCGCCTCGGCGGTCGCAGTCGCGTGCTCGGGTGCGGCCGTGCTCGTCCTTCCGCCCTCCTCGTCCGCCGGAGCCACCTCCCTCACCTCCGCCTACGCGCCCGCCGCGGTGCCGGGCAGCACCCGGACCGTGCCGCTGACCCCGCTCGGCCCCGCCGGCCGCGCGCTCGGCCCCGTCCCCCGGGGCGTGACCGCCCGGGCCGTCGCCCCCTTCTCGATGCTCGGTATCACCTGGGACGACCCGGCGGCCGAGCCGCGCGGGACGATCCAGGTGCGCACCCGCTCCACCTCCTCCGGCACCTGGTCGCCGTGGCGGACGCTGGAACGCGAGGCCGACCTGCCCGACCTGGACTCGCCCGACCGCGCCACCGGGCGCACCCGCGGCGGCACCGCGCCCCTGTGGGTCGGCACTTCCGACGGCGTGCAGGTGCGCGTCACCCCGGACGGCGGCGCGGCCGTCGACGGGCGCCGCGCCGCCGTGGCACCGCTGCCGCGGGGCATGCGCCTGGACATGGTCGACCCCGGCCGCACCAGCCCCGCGATGCGCGCCGCCCTGGCGCCGTCCGGGCACGGCGGCCGCCACCGGCCCGGCCACCACGGCCGGCACCACCACGTCCGCTACTACGGCGCCCACACCGGCCGGCACTTCGGGCTGCGCCCCCGGATCATCACCCGGTCCGGCTGGGGCGCGGACGAGAGCCTGCGGGAGTCCGACGCGCCCCCGTACGCCACCGGCGTGAAGGCCGTGATCGTCCACCACACCGACAGCGCCAACGACTACGAGTGCGCCGACGCCCCCGGCATCATCCGGGCCATCTACCGCTACCACGTCCGCAGCGAGGGCTGGCGCGACATCGGCTACAACTTCCTCGTCGACAAGTGCGGCCGGATCTACGAGGGCCGGGCCGGCGGAGTGGAGCGCGCGGTGGTCGGCGCCCACACCCTCGGCTTCAACACCGGCACCACCGGGATCGGCGTCATCGGCGAGTTCACCCACCAGGGCCCGCCCCGGGCCGCGCTGCACGCCATCGAACGGCTCGCCGCGTGGAAGCTCTCCCTGGACGGCGTCGACGCGGACAGCACCACCACCCTGGTCTCCGGCGGCAGCAACAAGTACCGCAAGGGCGTCCGCATCCGCTTCCACGTCATCGCCGGCCACCGCGACGGCTTCCTGACCGACTGCCCCGGCGACCGCCTCTACGCCGAACTGCCCGAGATCCGCCGGGCCACGGCCGGCCTGCAGCGCACCGGCCGACTGGAGGACGGCGACCTCCCGCCGTACGACGAGCCGTCGCAGGGCGACACCGCGCCGCAGTACGGGGACCGGCCGGGCGACTGGGGCGACGGCTCCGGGCAGTCCGTGCCCGGCGGCGACGACGTGTCGGATCTCGTGCAGGAGTTCATGGGATAGGACACCGGCGACTTCCTGGCCGCGCGGGGCAACCCAACCGGCGGTACGGCCCTCTTACCCGTCGTTCCGTACCGCTCCAGCCCCGCGCGGCTGTCCCCCCAGGAAGCAGAGAAGAACAGGTGACTGAAGCGATCCTCTTGGTCGGCGGCAAGGGCACCCGGCTGCGTCCCCTCACCATGCACACGCCCAAGCCCATGGTCCCGGCGGCCGGAGTGCCGTTCCTCACCCACCAGCTGGCCCGCGCCCGCGCCGCCGGCGTCGACCACATCGTGCTCGCCACGTCCTACCTCGCCGAGGTCTTCGAACCGTACTTCGGCGACGGCTCCGCGCTCGGCCTGGAGCTGGAGTACGTGACGGAGGACGAGCCGCTCGGCACCGGCGGCGCCATCCGCAACGTCGCCTCCCGGCTGCGCTCGGCGCCCGGCGAGCCCGTCCTGATCTTCAACGGCGACATCCTCACCGGACTGGACATCGCCGGCCTGGTCGCGGCGCACCGCTCGGCGGGCGCGGACGTCTCGCTGCACCTGACCCGGGTGGCCGATCCGCGCGCGTTCGGCCTGGTGCCCACCGACCCCACCGGCCGCGTCACCGCCTTCCTGGAGAAGCCGCAGACGCCGGAGGAGATCGTCACCGACCAGATCAACGCGGGCGCCTACGTCTTCAACCGCTCGGTGATCGACACCATCCCGGCCGGCCGGCCGGTGTCCGTCGAACGTGAGACCTTCCCCGAGCTGCTGGCCTCCGGGGCCCATCTGCACGGCATGGTCGACTCCACGTACTGGCTGGACCTCGGTACCCCGCAGGCGTTCGTCCGCGGCTCGGCCGACCTGGTGCTCGGCCGGATCTCCTCCCCGGCGGTGCCCGGCCCGTGCGGGGAGCGGCTGGTCCTGCCCGGCGCCGAGGTGGCCGAGGACGCCAAGCTCTGCGGCGGCACCGCGGTCGGCGCCGGAGCGCGGATCGGCGCGGGCGCGCGGGTGGACGGCAGCGTCATCCTGGACGGCGCGGTCATCGAACCGGACGCGGTGGTGCGCGACTCGCTGGTCGGCGCGGGCGCGCGGATCGGGGCGCGCACCGTCCTGGAGGGCGCGGTCATCGGCGACGGCGCGCGGGTGGGCGCGGACAACGAGCTGCGCGCGGGCATCCGGATCTGGTGCGACGCGGTCATCCCGGACGGCGCCGTGCGGTTCTCCTCCGACCGGTAGCCGGCGGCGGGCGCCCCCCGGGGTTGTCGGTGGCGGGTCCTACCCTCATGGGGTGCATCCCCTCGCGAGCTCGACGCGCCGCTGGGCGCCCGGCGGCCCGCTGGACCTCGGCCTGACCCTGGGGCCGCTGCGGCGCGGCCCGGGCGACCCGGCGTTCCGCACCACCGCCGACGGGTCCGTCTGGCGTGCCTGCCGCACGCCGGACGGGCCGGGCACCCTGCGGATCGCCGCGCGCGGCGGCGAGGTGGAGGGCGAGGCGTGGGGCCCGGGCGCCGGCTGGCTGCTGGACCGGCTGCCCGCGCTGCTCGGCGCGGGCGACGAGCCCGCCGCCTTCACCCCGCGCCACCGCGTCGTCCACGAGATGCACCGGCGCCACCCCGGGCTGCGGCTGGTGCGCACCGGCCTGGTCCTGGAGGCGCTGATCCCCTCCGTCCTGGAGCAGAAGGTCACCTCCGACGAGGCGTACCGCGCCTGGCGGCTGCTGCTCCAGCGCCACGGCGAGCCCGCCCCCGGGCCGCTGGACGGCCTGCGGGTGATGCCCGAGCCGCGTGGCTGGGCGCTCATCCCGTCCTGGGAGTGGCACCGCGCCGGCGTCGACGCCAAGCGCTCGGCCACCATCCTGCGCGCGGTGCGCGTCGCCCGCCGGATGGAGGAGGCCGCCACGCTGCCGCCCGAGCGGGCCTCGGCCCGGCTCCAGGCCATCCCCGGCATCGGCCCGTGGACGGCCGCCGAGGTGCTCCAGCGCAGCAACGGCGACCCCGACGCCGTCACCGTCGGGGACCTGCACCTGCCGAACACCATCGGCTACGCCCTCACCGGCGCGCAGCGCACCGACGACGCCCGGATGCTGGA